>CAZDQP010000059.1:0-14924 GCA_964507485.1 uncultured Pirellulales bacterium
CAAATGTACTTTGAGCCGGGGCGTAAGTTATATGACTGATTTTCAGGTTGAGAAGATGAGCCCCAATTTGTATCGGCAAAGTCATATAGACCTCGAAGGGTTTGCCCGAAACCGTGGCGTGTTTGTCAAATTTCCAGGACTGGAAATTGGAGGCCTTCAGCCGTTCTGTTATATTGACTTTGAGGCCAGACAAACTGAGTTGCATATCCACACATTCGCGGCCTATCCAGACCAGGTGACGATGATTAAGACGCAGTCTCTGTTTGACTTTCAGTAAAGGATGAGCAGTTACTAGTGTGCAGAAGATGTTTTTAGCTGTTTTGCTGGCTGACTTTCTGTTTTAAAACATCCCACTTTTCGTGAATTTCCTCGGCCATTCTGCTGTTTGGGAAGTCCTGAATAATCCGCTCTCCGGCCTGGATAGCTTTTTCCCATTGTTTTCCTGATACGGCGAGCGAGAATTGAACGCCGAGATTATGCAGCTTGTTTCTGAAAACGTCTCTCGCAGCTTCCTGTAAAGCTAATCCTTCATTGGGAGTGAGGTAGAGGTCTAATTCTCTTAGAATCTCCAGGCTCCGATCTGTGGCCTGGCGTTTTACAGCATCATCCCAGGCATTTAGCAGTATTTTCTTTCGCTCTTCTTTTTTATCGAGTAATTTTTGCCGCATTGCTTTAGCATTTTCGGATTTGGGGAAGTCCCTGATTAATCTTTCAATCTTGGTACTTGCCTTGGCCCATTGGGAAGTTTCAAACAGCTTTTCGATATGCGCTATGACCTGATACACCCTTTCCGCATCGGTTGCGTCTTGATAGTTGTTTGCCTGAGTTCGTAACTGTTCAGCCAAACTTCGATATTCTATACGGCGAGCGAGTTCGTCAATTATTTCATAGGCAGCATCGAAATCCTGCTGCTGGAGTTTATCAAAAACGGCCTCTCGCAGAGACTGTATGTCTGCATCGCGGAATGCAATTGCCTTTGCGGCTTCGCTGAGGCGAATGTTTTGGTTTATTTGTGTTAAAACAGAGCGATTTTTTTCGAGGGTTTCAGTTATTTTTTCGAGCTTTGCGTTGTTTTCCGCAAGCGAGTTAAGAATTTTAAATATCTTTGATAGCATGGTTATAACGGCGGCTAAAAGCAACAAGCCGATAAGAAGCCCTACAAATTGTGGTGCCCGGGGCGTTAGAAGTATACCGGCAATGACTGCAAGCAGCGCCACGGCGATTAATGCGATAGTAATAATGACTATACGCCACTTGAACCGCCATAAGAGTTTGTCTTTTCCTGAGTTCATAACCGGCCCTTTTCAAAAAGAATTTTACTTAACCAATCTTCAGATATTATAATGTTAACGAGCTGGTTGTGTCAATAATTGAAAAACAATAGGCCCAAAATATGGTTTGGCCAAATAAGGGAAATGGGTGTTTGAGGGGGTAAAGGAGTGATAAAAAGTGATTGATGTTAAAGCAATGAAGTGCGCGGTTGTCTTTTTGGTTGTAGTAACGACCACGGCGGGTTGCTCCAACTCGAACGCGCAAGCGGGTAAAGAAAAAACGAAAGAAGTTATTGTAGAAGGAAATAACAGGTTTGCACTGGATTTGTATGCCAAGCTGCGAGAAAAGAAGGGCAACTTGTTTTTCTCGCCGTATAGTATTTCGACAGCTCTGGCTATGACCTATGCAGGCGCGCGTGGCGAAACAGAAGTGCAAATGGCTGAGGTTTTGCATTTCCCTACGGTTTGCGTTGAGAAAGGGCTTTCATCGTCGGCGGAGCGCGTAGTGTGTGACCGGGAGCAATTTCATTCGGTGTTTGGAGGGATTGTAAAAGATTTAAATACAAGAGGCGAAAAGGGTAATTACGAGCTTAGTGTAGCTAATGCTTTGTGGGGCCAGAAGGGTTACGGATTTCTCACAGATTTTCTGGAACTTATCGAAGCCAGTTATAACGGCAAATTAAATGAGGTTGATTTTGTGGCAGCTACAGAGACAGCTCGAAAGGAAATAAATTCATGGGTGGAGAAAGAGACAGAAGGCAAGATAAAAGACCTTATTCGAAAGGGTGTGATTGACAAATTGACACGGCTGGTTTTGACAAATGCCATATATTTTAAGGGCAACTGGGCAAGGCAATTTAAGGAAGAAGATACGAAAGAGGCCGATTTTACGCTGTTAAACGGTGATAAAGTTAATAATCCAATGATGAGTCAGACAGCAGAGTTCGGCTATATGGAAGCCGAGGATTTCCAGGGTTTAGAATTGCCCTATGTGGATGATGAACTGTCAATGATTATCCTGCTTCCAAAGAAAACTGACGGGCTTATCGGGCTTGAGAAATCGTTTACGGTTGAGAACTTTACACAATGGCTGCGTAGACTGAGACTTCACAAACGCAAAGTCATCGTTTCTGTTCCGAAGTTCAGGATGACTAGTGAGTTCAGTTTGGTTGATGTGTTAAAGTCAATGGGAATGAAAGATGCTTTTTCAGGACGGGCAGATTTTTCAGGGATGACCGGAGTGAGGGATCTTTGCATTTCGGAGGTCATTCATAAGGCCTTTGTTGATGTTAATGAGGAGGGCACAGAAGCGGCGGCGGCAACTGCAGTGGTAATGAGGGCGACAGCAGCCGGGCCCGAAGAGTTGCCTGTTTTTCGAGCGGACCATCCGTTTCTATTCTTAATTTGTGATAAAGATTCGGGGAGTGTACTGTTTATTGGCCGGATGATGAATCCGAGAATTTAATTGGAAACACGGATATTTGCAGTAAATTAGAGGTGGTGTTTACAATAGTCAACGCCGGCGCAACTGCCGTTTTTTAAAAACCTTACAAATGTCGAGAGAATGTGAGCGGGGTTGCAATGTCGTTTTTTTGCCTCATATAGCTTTAATCCGTATAAAGGTTGTATTCCGATGTATCGAGATAACGCTTAAAGGTGTTACTTTGAGTTGCTTTGTGAGCCCTTATAATAAGGTTGGGCTGTGACATTTCATTTTTAGTTTACTTTGACGCATACTGGTATGAATTTTGCACATATGTATTTATGAAGTATCAGCTTTGGATACGGTGCAGGAGGGTGGGCTCAATCCGTTTCGCTGTTTAGGCGGATTGAGGAGGAGAATAGTGTGATGGACGAATCACAATTGCAGGACAAGCTTAAGGAACTAGTAAAGGAATTTGGGGGAGCAGCTGAACTACAATATACAAAATTGGATGCTTCCCCGGAAGGCAAGGAAAACCAGAGAAAGCTTGAAAGAAGTATTAATAATCTGCAGGAATCACTAGACTATTTGCGGATATGTATTAAATATCAGCTTTTCGACCTAGAAGCTACTCGCAGGGAAAATCAGTACCTGAGAAAAATACTTGGAGAAAAAGGCGGCCGGGGACCAGCGTAGGATTCGGAAAGCATCAAGCTCAGACTAAATACACTTTTGCATAAATTTTAATACTGAATATTTGACGTTCTGGGGTATCACCTAGAAGTGATATGGGCTTCAAGTTCCAAGTCTTTTTTGATATTCAGTTCTTGAACTGGCAATGTAAAGGAGAACACACTACCTTTTCCGACTTCAGATTCAGCCCATATTTCTCCGTTATGTCTTGCGATGATTTCCTTGGAAATAGCGAGACCGAGGCCCGTTCCACGCACCTCTTCGGTTCCATTAGTTTCTAATTGCTCGAATTCATGAAATAACTTTGACAAGTCTTCTTTTTTAATCCCGCAGCCAGTATCTGACACCGAAACCTGAATGGCATTTTCCTTATTTCTTGTCGCAATTATAACGTTTCCTTTTTGGGTAAACTTTATGGCGTTATTAACCAGATTGGACAGAACTTGGTTAGTTTTATCCTTATCAAACTTTACCGTTGGCAGGCTGCTATCAAGTTCCAGAACTAAGTTTATTCCTTTTTTCCTTGCCACAGGCAGCATCGTATCATGGACTTCTTTAGCGACTTCATTTACGTTGTTATCCTGCATCTCGAAATTCATCTTACCTGCCCCGAGTTTTTGGAAGTCTAAAAGGTCGCCAATTAATCTGTTTAGCCTGTCCACGTTCCTTCTTGCGATATCCAGGCAGTTTTTTTGTTCCTTTTTGATTTTTCCAACTAACCCATCCGAAACGATGCCGATGCTCTCTTTTATAGAGGTCAGAGGAACTCTCAGTTCGTGTGAGATTAAAGAGATAAATTGCGATTTTGCCTCGATTGCTTCTTTAAGTTTTTGTTCCACTTTTTTTCGCTCAATAGCATATCGAATAATTTTAACCAGCATATGTTCCAGGGTTTTTCCTTTAACAAGGTAATCTTCTGCTCCTTTCTCTATAGCCTCAAGGCCCATTTCTTCATCAGTCAAACCTGTTAATACAACAATTGGCACGTTGGGATTTGCGCTGTGGGCTTTTTGGACAGTGTTGATTCCCCCGCTGTCTGGAAGGCCTAGATCAAGCAGGGCCACATCACAGTCTTTATTTTTGAGATAGTCGATTGCTTCAGAGAGGGTTTCCGCAATTTCTATGTTAAAGTCCACGATGCCGGAGGACTGGGCTAGAGCCAGCTTCACAATCTTGCGGTCACCAGCGTCGTCTTCCACTAACAGAAGTTTTATTGACTCTTTGTGCATGATAATTGTCTCGGTTGGATTCGCTTGCATAAAGTAAACCAGTATTCGCTGATTTCTTTGGCGACGTCGCAGAAAGCATCCAATAGGACCGGCTTTCTTATATAGCCTGCTGCTTGTAGCTTGTAGCTTTCGAGAATATCTTGTTCCGCATCCGATGTTGTTAAAATCACTACGGGGATCATATTAAAATCTTCGTTTTTCTTAATTTGTTTCAGGAATTCCTTTCCTCCCATGCCAGGCATATTCAAGTCGAGCAAAATTAAATCTGGCCAAGGGGCCTCACTGTTACCGTTTTTGCTTTGGTTTAGGTAATCCAGAGCTTCTTCCCCGCTTGATACAATGCAAAGTTTATTGGCCATTTTTTGTTCAAGCATTGAAGTTTTAATTAGTTTCTGGTCTCCCGGGTCATCTTCCACCAACAGTATGTTTACAGGTATTAAATTTTCCATTTTCATTTTCCTTATTTGTTTTTAATTCCTTGTCCATTACGTTACTGCTACCGGTTCTTTGGCTGGAACGGTGTCTTTTGCCAGAGAGAGAGTGAACCAGAATGTTGAGCCTGTACCCGGTTCTGATTCAACCCCCATCCGGCCGGCGTGCCTGTCCACAATCTTTCTGCATACGGAAAGGCCTATTCCGCATCCTTCATATTTACGGCGTGAGTGTAGGCGTTTGAACATCTTAAAGATGTCTTCGCGGTATTCGGGCGCGATGCCAATACCATTGTCTTGAACCTCTATTCTGACCTCGTTGTCCGAAACATTTTTGGCTATGATTGTAATTCTCGGTTTGACACCATCTTTACGGTATTTAATTCCATTCGCGATAAGATTTTGCAGCAACTGCTTTATTTGAACTGGATCAGCGTGCACATTTGGCAGAGGCTGTGGGACTTCGATTATGCTACCCGTTTCTTCCAGCAACATTCCAAGCTCCAGTTTTTTAAGCTGCTCGAGAACTTCATTCAAGTCGACGGCTTCAAATACAATATCTTTTGTGTTCACTCGTGAGCATGTCAGCAAGCCGTCAATCATCATTGTCATCCTGTCTGCCCCATCAATCATGAACCCAAAATTTTCCTGATCGTCATCGGAGAGTTTTCCTTGCAGGGATTTCTGCAGCAGTTGGCCGAAGGATGAAATCTTGCGCAGCGGCTCGCGAAGGTCGTGTGAGGCTACGTAAACAAAGTCTTTAAGTGCGCTGTTCGAGGTTTCTAGGGCTTCTTCGGTCTTTTTGTGTTCTGCGATTTCGGACTCTAATTGCCGATTAACAGTTCTTAATTGCTGTTCGTTAGCCCGAAGCCGTTGATTGGCGGCATCGAGATTGTCAATTGAAGTAGTAGTTGTTTTCAAGTTCTGTGTCATTTCATCAAATGCCCTCGAGAGCTGACCTATCTCGTCCTTTGCGTTGGTTGCTACTTTATAATCCAGGTTGCCCTTGCCTATTATTTCGGTTCCTTTATGTAAAGCGTGAAGAGGTCTTACTATCGACTTTGTTGTGAAGAGCGCAATCATGGCAGACAGAAATATGATGGTGAAACTTACCAGTATGGCAATTCGCTCCCCGTTGATATGGGTTTGGTAGACAGCGCCTTTGGCCTCGGCCAGCTTCCGCAGATGTTTTGCCGCGCATAGTCTTAGCTTGACGAGCAATGTATCCATTGCGGGATGGAGATTAGACTTCTCTTTTTCTAATATCTCCTTAGTGCTGACCCCTGCTTTTTTCAGGTTGACAATCTCTGTGCACGACGACTCAAACCTTTCTATATCTTCTATCACTTGCTGAGCAAATTTTCGTTCTTTTGGGCAGATAAGTTTTCTGCGCTTTAGCTGCTCCGCTACAGCCAGGTTGAGGGCTTCCAGACCTGCCTTTACTTCTTTTTCTTCTTTTTCGTCCCCCGCTACAACATAGTCCATAAGATTGTGAGCTATCTCATGACAGTTTTTTTTCATTTTGATTATCTCAACTGTAGCGGGCACATTATCGTCGGCCATTACTTCAAACTCTTTGTTCACCTTGTCATTGGTGTGTATGCAAAACATAACGGTTGTCAGCATCGCAATAACAATAAATGAAAACCCGAGAGATAATTTTATGCCTATTTTCACTTTAATATCTTCCTATTCAGCGAGGTCGATTTGCTTACTGTAAGACCGACATTTTTTGTCGAGGTCCTATAGCTATGAAAAGTATCGGCGAGAAGCGAGGTATGCTTTACCCGAAGAGGCCAAGAGTCCAATATTTGCAGGAAAGAAAAAGTCTTTACCCGGGTAAACAACTGAAAAGTCAGCAGCCATTTTTGTCGATAAAACAGGTGCTGAAAGAAAAACAATAGTCCGGTAACTGAACATTAATTTACTTGGAAGCATAGAAAAGATAGATGCCTGCGGCCTGAAGTAAGAACAGGTTATCCTAATGGTTTTGACAAGCAGATTAAGATGTAGTATAATATGTGTTTCTGAGAGGTAATCTAAGGTTTTTGGGGTAAATAAAAATGTTTGAGCGCTTTACAGACCGTGCACGCAAGGTTATGGCGTTGGCGAATCAGGAAGCACAACGTTTTAACCACGACATTATAGGGACGGAACATATTCTACTTGGGCTGGTTAAAGAAGGCAGTGGAGTAGGTGCTACCGTCTTAAAGAACTTCGACGTGGATATAAAGAAGCTGCGACTGGAGGTGGAAAAGCACGTCAAGAGCGGTCCGGATATGGTCACAATGGGAAAACTTCCACAGAGCCCACGAGCTAAGAAAGTTATTGAATATGCGATTGAAGAGGCCAGAGCCCTTAACCATAATTATGTTGGAACTGAGCATATCTTGTTAGGGCTACTCAGAGAGTCTGAAGGAATTGCTGCTCAAGTCCTCTTGGGTTTGGGTTTGAAACTTGAGGAGGTACGTCAAGAGATTTTGAATCTCCTTGGAGCGGGCGTAGAGGGAGGACAAGCTGCTCTGAATATGAAAATGGGGCCGGCAATAGGACGTAAGCCAAAGAGTAAAACGCCAGCCCTTGATAGTTTTGGTAGAGACTTGACCGAACTGGCAGCTAGCGATGAACTTGACCCGGTAATCGGTAGAAAAAATGAAATTGAGCGCTTAATACAGATTCTGTGCAGGAGAACGAAAAACAATCCTGTTCTACTCGGTGAAGCCGGTGTCGGCAAGACGGCTATTGTCGAGGGGCTCAGCCAGCAGATAGTAAATAAGCAAGTTCCGGAGATTCTAAAAGACAAGAGAATCGTGGTGCTTGATTTGGCTATGATGGTTGCGGGTACGAAATATCGTGGACAATTCGAGGAGAGAATCAAGGCTGTCATTAACGAGGTTGTTAGAGCAAAAAACGTTGTATTGTTTATTGATGAACTGCATACCCTTGTTGGGGCAGGAGGAGCGGAGGGGGCAATCGATGCGTCCAATGTCCTAAAACCGGCATTGGCACGCGGTGAAGTACAATGTATCGGAGCGACCACGCTGGATGAGTATCGAAAGCATATTGAGAAAGATGGAGCGCTCGAAAGACGTTTCCAGACGATAATTGTTGAGCCGCCATCAAAAGATGAAACGCTGGAAATTCTGCGTGGTTTGCAGGATCGATATGAGGCACACCACAGGGTGCGTTTTAGTGATGAGGCTCTTTATCAGGCGGTTGAGTTATCGACCAGATACATAAGCGGCAGGTGTCTGCCCGATAAGGCGATAGATGTGGTCGATGAGGCAGGAGCGAGAGTGCGGCTGAAAAATATGACGCCACCGCCGGATTTGACGGAAATAGAAGGAAAGATTGAAAAGCTGCAAAGGGAAAAGGATGAAGCAGTTAGAAGCGCTGACTATGAGCGGGCGGCAGCGCTTAGGGATGAAGCCCAGCAGCTTTTAAGCGAGAAAACACAACTGCATAAAAAATGGTATGAAGAGAATAAAGAAACCACCGGTGTGGTTGATACAGAAATTATTGCAGAGGTCGTCAGTAAGATGACCGGTGTTCCATTGACGAGATTGGAAAAGAAAGAAACGCAACGACTATTGGAACTCGAAGTCGAGTTGCATAAGCGGGTTGTTTCGCAGGACGAGGCCATAAATGCTGTTGCTAAGGCTGTAAGAAGAGCCAGAAGCGGAATAAAAGACCCGAACCGTCCGATGGGTAGCTTTATATTTCTCGGACCGAGTGGGGTTGGGAAAACTCTGCTGGCCAAATCACTGGCTGAGTTTATGTTCGGAGATGAGAATTCGCTTATACAGATTGATATGAGCGAATTTATGGAGAAGCACAATGTGAGCAGATTAGTTGGTGCTCCGCCGGGCTATGTTGGATACGAAGAAGGGGGACAATTGACCGAAAGAATCAGACGAAGGCCATATGCTGTGCTGTTACTTGACGAGATTGAAAAGGCGCACACTGACGTCTACAATATGCTGTTGCAGATTATGGATGAGGGCAGGTTGACTGATAGCTTCGGACGGCATGTTGACTTTAAGAATATTGTACTGATTATGACCAGCAATATAGGGGCGGACTTGATTAAAAATAGCTCTGGGTTTGGGTTTGGGAAGAAGACACCTGAGGCCAACTACGAGAAGATGAAAGATATGCTGCATAAAGAGGTTGAGAGGCATTTCAGGCCTGAATTTTTAAACCGACTCGATGATGTGATAGTGTTAAAGCCGTTGACCAGAGATGATTTGCAGACTATTGTTGAATATGAGCTTGTAAAGGTATTCAAGCGGCTAATTGAGCACGGGTTGAAATTGGAACTTAGTGAACAGGCAAAGGAATTTCTTATTGATAAAGGGTACAATCCGGAATTTGGCGCCAGGCCGCTGCGCCGGGCGATTGAGCACTATATAGAGGACCCCCTCTCGGAGAGTTTGCTGCAGGGACGATTCAAGGGAGAGAAACTGATAAAGATTGACGTGCAGGACGAAGAGCATTTAAAGTTTGAGGGTTTTAAGATAGAGGAACCTGCGGCGAGTGAACAAGCCGTCACGCAGCCACAGAGTGGAGATTGAGGTTAGCTTTTCGAGTTGAACTTTAGGGCGAAAAAATATATTTACCTGTCTTTGACAGGAGAGCAGGATTAGAAGTAAAGGGGGGAGGCTTGCTTCGATTTTTTACGTAGCATTTCAAGTTCCTGAGAGCTTTGCTGTTGGGCTAATAGGGCATTGAGCTCTTGTTTATCCATCCACTCTACGCGGCCATCAAGGCGAAGGACGATATATTTTTTACGGGACAACCATAAACCCCGGCGTTTTTCAGTATAGGCTAATATTTCGTCGGGCGTTGATTCAAAATCGATCCATTGTGCCCTGTAAGTCACCTCGCCAAGACGAACGTGCCCTTCTAGTTCTTCTTTGATTTCGCTAATGTAGGATTCAGGAGGTGCCGAACCATACTTTTTTTTGTACTTAAGGATTTCTTGGCTGAGATTCTCCATTGCCCGCATTGCTTCTGAACGGTTGATCCAGTTTTTGAGATTAATCATTCCTACAACTGCGATAGCTGTAATGACTATTACTGTTGTGGTGTCTCTTAATATGATTTTTTGCCGTTTGTTCATATTTGATATTGTTGTTTGTATTTTACATTTCGGTTGAATAACAGTCGATGATTAGTGCTTTACGACTTTATTTTTACTTTGCTGTTTTGGACGAGCAATTTATCTTCTGCGAATAGTTTTATGGCTTGGGGATATGCAATACATTCCTGCTCAAATACTCTCGCCGCGAGGGTTTCAGGGCTATCATCATTTTTGACAGGACAACTGCGTTGAAGGATTATTGGTCCTTTGTCGTATTCATTCGTGCAAAAGTGAACGGTGCAGCCGCTTATTTTACATCCAGCTGCAAGAACCGCCTCATGGACATGATGTCCCCACATACCTTTACCGCCGAAACTTGGCAACAAAGCAGGATGTATGTTCATCACTCGGTTTTCATATTGAGGTGGTATTTTCCAGAGGCAGAGCCAACCGCCCTGGACGATGAGGTCGATGTTTGATGCAACGAGTTCCTCTTCGATGCGTTTGCTGAATGCTTCGATGTCAGGATAGTCTTTTTTACGTATGATTTTTACGTCTAGTCCGGCGGCCTTTGCTCTTTCAACGCCGGCAGCGGTCGATAGTGAACTGATTACGACAGCGACTTCGGCATTTAACTGCCCCTTGTTTATATGTTCGAGAATATTCATTAGTGTTGTACCGCCGCCGCTAATTAGCACGCCGAGTCGAATGGGTTTTTTATTTTGTAAAGCAGGTACCTTTTTATTCTGAAAATTGTCTTCAATGTTTTGTTGGAGATTTAATGCCTGGTTAACAAGTTCGTCGGCCTTTTTGTTTTTATCTCTCGTGATGTGTTTGACTTTGCAGTCTTCGAATTCGTTAATTAAGCTAATGGTTTGCTGATAGAGAGGTCTGATTTGCTCGCTTTTTACCTTATACTGGCCGTTAACTTGTTTTACAAGCAGCTCACTGTCGCTGAAAATCATTAGCCGTTTGGTGCCAATCTGCTTTGCGGCTTCAAGCGCTTTTACGATCGCAGTATATTCAGCGACGTTGTTTGTTGTCTGGCCGATGAATAATGCTTTGGCCTGTAATTGGTTTCCACCAGGCCCGGTTAAAATGAAGCTGGCAGCGGCTGGCCCGGGATTACCTCTGCTGCCTCCATCTACGTAAGCGGTAATTTGCTCTTTTTGTTCCGGCAATGTGTCGATTCCTAAAATCCATAAGTGTATATGCTTCGAGCGGCCTTATAATTTGGAATTTTTGTATTTTTTGGCCGAATTAATTTTGCGAATCACTGAGTACGAGTATTCTCGTACAGCTCGGGCAGCGGATTATATCATCCTTGCTCAGAAGCAGATTGACGGACTCAGTGGTTATGCCCATGAAACACCCACCGCAGCTATAAGCTTCTGTTTTGCCCTCCTGTTTCTCAACTACTGCTAATGCTTCACCGTCGTATGTTTCTGCGACACGATTAAAAACCTGCAGTGTTTCAGTCGGTATGTCTTGTGATTTCCTGTCCCATTCAGTCTGTATTTCTTTGATTTCAGCCTCGTATTTTGTTGCCATCAGCTCGGCTTCCTTTCGGGTTTGCTCAAGCTTCTGTTTCCCTTCGTTTATTTGATTGAGGATGTTTTCGCTCTCGGCTTGGTCTGCCTCGATATCCTTCAGCAAATCCAGGATTTGGGTTTCGATTTTGGAATTATCGGCCTTGGTTGTATTAAGTTGTGTGAGGACTGTTGCGTACTCTTTATTTGTTTTTGCGGCATTAAGGTGAGCTCTTAACTTGGCTATTTCTTCATCTCTGGTTCGCAGCTCTAATTCGAGGCGGTCAGACTGGACTTTTGTCAACTGGATTTCTTCTTTTTTGGCTTCGAGGGCATTTTGAAGGCCCCTGACATGATTTTCCTGAATGATTACGTTTCTTCTGCATCTTGCGAGTTTCGCTTTTGCTGCCCGCAGTTGGTTTTCAACGCTTTGAAGTTTTATAAGGGCATTCAATACAGGTCCCATTTATGTTCCTTCGTGCTAGCTCTGTAAAATTCAAGTCCTGCATTATGTTCGTTTATGCTTTAATCTGCAACAAAATTTTTCTCTTTTTTTCTTTTTGCAGGATTCATTGTATAATTGCAGTGCTATGAAAGAACTTTTGAGAAGACTTATTCAGGCGGAAACCACAGCGGAGAAAGGAGAATTGGCTGCGGCAGAGATAATTTTGAATGAGTTTAGCCGCTCGGGGGTAGATTGCCGAATAGACCGCTGGGGCCGCAACAGAGCTAATCTTACCGCACAAATGACCTCTGCAGGACAAAAAGGCGGGCTTTTGTTTGTATGCCATCTCGATGTTGTTGCTGCTGGCGAAGAGGGCTGGAAGCATCCGGCTTTTGGGGGTGTCGAAAGTGAGGGCAGGATTTATGGCAGGGGCTCGATGGATATGAAGGGCGGAATTGCTGTAGTCGTTACCACAATTCGGCAAATTGTCGATTCCGCAGTCAAATTGAAAGGTAATATTATATTTGTTGCTGCTGCAGGTGAAGAAACCGACAGTTGCGGTGCGAGGAGATTTGTCAGTAACTTCGCAGGTAAGTTGCCGAAAATTGCCGGGGTTGTGGTTCCAGAGCCGACAGACTTTGAAGTGGTTACCGCGCATCGCGGCATACTGTGGCTTGAAGTTAAGACTTTCGGCAAGGCCGCTCACAGTTCGACGCCGGAATTGGGTGTAAACGCCATAACTTCGGTGAAACTGCTGTTGGATGAGCTGGATAATTATAAGATTCGATTTGTGCCGCATAAGCTTTTGGGCAATTGCTCTATGAGTATCAATACGATTGCTGGCGGCGGAGAGATTAATGTTGTTCCTGACAAGTGCAGTGTCGGGATAGATATTCGTACACTGCCGGGGCAGGACCATCAGGAAATAATCTCCGATTTTGAAAGAATCTTTGCGAAGCTGAAGCAGGAGAATTCTCAATTCGAGGCCTCTGTTTCCATTTTGCGAGAGGTGGGAGCACTGGAAACTGACTCTCAGTGTGATTTTGTTAAGGAGTTTTGTTCTGTTGCAAAGGTTAGCGAGACAGAAGCGGTTGGTTTTACTACGGACGGGCCGCATTTTGCTTCGCTGGGTGCACCGGTTGTGGTATTCGGGCCCGGTAAGCCGCAGCTTGCCCATAAGCCGGATGAGTATATTGAAATAGCTGACTTGGAGAAGGCTGTTGGATATTATAAGGACATTATTTTGAAATTTTTGACTTAAGCGGGATGCTTCCTGCCGGCGTTTTGTTTTGCTGTTGGAAAAGGAGGTTATGAAATGAGCAATCAAGAGTTTGGCGGGGACAAGAAGCTGCCGATGAGGACGCTGCTGGCCAAGTACGAACGGCGGTTCATTGATAAAAACGTCTCGAAGTTTCCTAAATGGATAGAGGGTTATCATTTGACGTTGATGACTATTCCGCTGTCGGCGGGCTTGATAATATTCGGGTACCTCACAAGGGATAGCCACCACTGGCTTTGGCTGTCGTCTTTGATGTTGTTTCTGCAATGGTTCACGGACTCTTTCGACGGCGCTTTGGGCAGGTTAAGGGATACCGGAATTCCCAAATGGGGATTCTTTATGGACCACTTTCTGGATTTCGTGTTTATGAGCTCGATATTCATCGGGTATTCGTTTTTAGCGGAAGGTTTGAGCAGGCAGATTATTTTGCTGTTGATACCTGTCTTCGGCTGTTTTATGGTCAGCTCGTATCTGGCGTTCGGGGCGACAAACGAATTCAAGATAACATATTTATGGGCCGGCCCGACTGAAATCAGGATTTGGTTTATCGTGCTGAATTGTTTGATAATAATATTCGGAACCGGCTTCATCGAGAAAATCCTGATTTATATTCTTGTTTTGTCCGTTGCCTTTTTGTGTCTGGTTGTGTACAGGACGCAAAAGTATATCTGGAACATTGATATGGAGAACAAAAGAAGCAGTTCGAAATGATGCCGAAACCGGACAAACGTAAGATAAGAAAAATACTGGTCGGTAATTTCTCGATAAAAAGAGTCGCTATATCGCTCGTATTTATATACGCCTGCCTTCTGCTTTTTGTATATCTATTTTCCAACCGGATAACCTTCTGGGGACAGGGGAAAAAGTCGAGTTATAAAAACAGCCCGGAAATCCTCAAGATTAAAACCGCAGACGGAGAAGAAATCTCCGCATTTTATCTCTCCGAGCCAAATTCCGAGTTCACCATACTTTATAGTCACGGTAACGCTGAAGACATCGGCGACTTTCGTCCAATTTTTGAGATGTTTCAGAACAATGGATTTTCCGTATTTGCTTACGACTACCGCGGCTACGGCACCAGTGACGGCAGGGCCTCGGAGAAAAATGCTTATGAAGATGCCGAGGCAGCTTATAAATATCTGGTCGGTGAATTGGGAATCTCTCCCGAGAAGATTATTGTCCTGGGAAGGTCGCTGGGCGGAGCGGTTGCGATGCACTTGGCCTGTCGAGAGAAATTGGCCGGTTTGATTCTCGAAAGCTCGTTTATTACTGCGTTTCGTGTGGTAACGCATATTCCGCTGGTTCCTTTTGACAAGTTCAGGAATATTGACAAGATTAAAAAGGTGCACTGTCCTGTTCTCGTAATTCATGGCAAAGACGACAGGACAGTCCCCTTCTGGCACGGAGAAAAGCTTTTCGAAGCGGCAAATGGGCCGAAGCTTAAATTTTGGGTCGATGGCGCAGGACATAATGATTTGTTTTGGATAGCAGGTCCCCGCTATTGGGACATTCTCAAGGAGTTTACGGATACCATCAAAGCG
>CAZDQP010000060.1:0-14546 GCA_964507485.1 uncultured Pirellulales bacterium
TCCGTAATTTGCCGATTCGGGGCCAGAACGCCTGAAGATTTTATCTACAAGAAAACACTTTTCGGCTCCTGGCAAAAGATTGCCGGTGTTAATATGAAACTTACCGTTGATAAGGCAAATGGCCAGTGGAAAGACAATGTAGGCGTAGTAACCACAATCATGGCAAGCAAGGATGTGGACATCAAAAATGCTGTTGCGGTAGTATGCGGCCCACCGATTATGATGAAATTTGCGACACAAAAGCTGCTGGAATTCGGGTTTGCACCCAAGGACATTTATCTTTCGATGGAAAAGAATATGAGCTGTGGAGTAGGTAAATGTGGCCACTGTATGATTGGCAAGTATTATGTCTGCAAGGATGGCCCTGTTTTAACCTACGAGCAAGTAGGAAAATATTCTGATATCTTTGATTAAACGTAAAACGAAGGTTTCGTATGGCTGCAAAGTTAATAATTGATTTGGCGAAATGCAAACTTCAGGGCGAATCTAAGGTTCGGTGCTCATACAAGCATCATCCTGAAAACAAAGGTATTGATTCGCTTCTGGAAATGATACGTTTCGCGCTGGTTTGCCGCAGGTGCGAGGCAGCACCGTGTATAACCGCCTGCCCCCAGGGAGCATTAGAGAAAGTACCGAGTAAACATAATGATGCCGGCGTGCTTAAACGAGCGAATATGTTATGCACAGGATGTGGCACCTGCGCAATAGCATGCCCGTTCGGAACGATATATACTGATTTGATACCATATCCATCCAGTGTTTGTGATTTGTCTAAAGGCAGATTAAAGAAGGGCGAGAAGCCGTTATGCGTAACCACCTGCGGGGACAAGAGCATAGATTATAGAGAAGTTGACCTGGAAAAGGAAAGTGACTTGGTAGAAGTCTTTGACGATATCGTCGCCAAAGTCGCCGGCGGCCAGCTATGGGAGCCATTTTTAAGGAAAGAAGAGAAGGAAAAGGCAAAGAAATGACTGAAACATCAGAGAATTTGTTCCAGCTATTATTCTGGATCTTGGTTTTTCCAGGTTTTGTATTTTCTGCCGGTTTAGGCCTTATCGTTTCCTGGATAGTCCGCAAGGTCAGCGCCCTTGTGCAATGGCGTGTCGGGCCGCCGTTTCTTCAGCCATTTTATGATGTTATAAAGTTGTTGGGTAAGGAAACACTCATCCCCCAGGAGTCGCAGCAATTCGTCTTTATGGGAGCACCGATTGTTGGTTTCGCGGGGGTATTACTGCTTTCAACAATGCTCTGGCTGATCATTATCAACCAAACGACCTTCGTCGGGGACATTATTGTAGCGATTTACTTGATGGTTTTGCCGTCCTTGGCATTGATTTTAGGCAGCAGCGCCAGTGCCAGTCCTCATGCGTCCATCGGCACAGGCAGGGAAATGAAACTTGTTATGAGCTATGAGCTGCCGCTTGTACTTGCTTTTATTGTGGTGATTATAAAAACCGGCGGCCAACTGAGTCTGGCTGCAATTGCTCAGCAAACCCCTGTTCTTAGTATATCCGGCATGCTGGCATTTCTAGTTGCTCTATTGTGTGTTCAGGCAAAACTTGGCTTTGTTCCGTTCGATATAGCTGAAGCAGAAACTGAGCTCGGCAGTGGTGTTTTAATGGAGTACTCAGGAGCCTTACTGTCTGTCTGGAAAATTATTCAAGCAATGATGCTTGTAGTGCTGCCTCTGTTTTTAGTAATGGTATTCCTCGGGGGGCTTAGTGCAGACTTTTTATCAGGACTCACAAGACCGATTGGAACCCTGCCTGTGGGTGTAATAGCCCTTGCTGTTTTAGTTATTACTGGTCTGCTGGCGAACTTCTGCAAATATATCGACATATTATTTTTAGTGAGTTTAATTGCCGCATGCATACTGGCAGGGCTCGGTAAATACGTATTGATAGTTGTTTTGGCAATTTTGATAAAGAATACCAATCCGCGTGTGCGAATTGACCAAGCAATGAAGTTTTTCTGGTTTTACTGCGGGATTGTGTTGGCCGTTGCCATCGTTTTAGCTTTAATAGGTAATGCTTATGGCATCAACTGGCTGTAAGGTGAATTTATGAGTTGGAAAATATGGTCATTAAAAAAGTCGCCGTGGGTATTTCACGTTAATACCGGTGCGTGTAACAATTGCGACATAGAAGTTGTTAACCTGCTGACGCCGAAGTATGACGTTGAGAGATTCGGCATAAAACTGGTCGGCTCACCGCGGCATGCCGACGCCTTGCTGGTTACGGGTGTGGTAACGCGTCAAGCTGCGCCGCGACTGCAGGAGGTATACCGTCAGACTCCAAAGCCCTGCGTGGTCTTTTGTATAGGTGCCTGTGGCTGCCATACTGGGATATTCAACGGGGCGTATCACGTGGTTGGGCCGGTGGATAAAATAATCAAAGAAATCGACCCCAATGCAATTTTCGCCTACGTTCCGGGCTGTCCGCCCAAGCCGGAGGCTATGATATCCGGCGTGGTAAAAGCATTGTCGGTCTTATAGCGGGACATAATATGAACCAGGAAGAATTAAATAATAAGCTGGCAGAAATAAAAGATAAGCTTATCAGCATAGAACATAAGCCGAATAATAGAATATATCTTTTATGTGAGGCCGAAAACAGTCATGACGTCAGTAAATTCCTGTTTGAAAACCTCGGTTGCAGATTCGTGATTGCTACCGGCATCGATGCTGACAGTTGTTTTGAAGTTTTATATCATTTTGCATACGACCAATTGGGGTGTATGGTTACGGTAAAAGCTTTCATCCGCGACCGTGAAAACCCGGCGATTGAATCTATTACGCCGTTCCTGCCAGGCGCAGAATGGATAGAAAGGGAAATACACGATGAATTGGGAATAGATTTTAAGAACCACCCCAATTTACGGAGATTGATACTGGCCGATGATTGGCCTGAGGGTGTTTATCCGCTGAGGAAAGAAGTGAAAAAATGAAACAAACAATAAAAAAACCAGTTCTTGCAGTTGGTCCCTTTCATCCGTTGCAGGAAGAGATGGAATTTTACCAGCTCACTGTCGATGGTGAAATAGTAACTGATATTGACGTGAGAATATCTTATAATCATCGCGGCATAGAGGGGGTCAGCGAGACTCTTCAGTTCGACCAGATACCCTTTCTGATTTCCCGCATATGCGGTATATGCTCGGCTTCACACCCACTAGCTTATATAAATGCTGTCGAGGAGATCGCCGGTGTAACTCCTCCTGAACGAGCACAATACATACGGGTAATTATCAATGAACTCGAACGCATTCACAGCCATATGCTCTGGGTAGGTCTGGCGGGACATTTCATAGGTTATGACACCGTTTTTATGTGGGCGTGGAAATATCGAGAACCGGTGCTCGATTTGCTCGAAGAAATCACCGGCAATAGAAATAATTATGGAAACGTAAAAGTTGGAGGTTGCCGTGAGGACGTCCCCGATGAGCTGAAGCCCAAGATACTTAAGGAGCTCGATAAAATCGAAAAGAAAATGGAGATGCTTACAAAGGCAGTACTTGACGACCCTGTTTTGCATGCCCGGCTCAAAGGTGTGGGAGTACTGAGTAAAGAAGATGCTGTAAGATATGCGGTAACAGGTCCGACAGCAAGAGGAAGCGGGGTTGCTATCGATGTGAGACACGACGACCCCTATGCGGCGTACGGCGATTTAGACTGGAACGTCATTGCCCAGCCTGAAGGAGATGTCTTCGCAAAAGCTGTTGTTCGTCTTCTTGAAACATTCGAATCTATTAAAATGGTTAGACAGGCGCTGAAAAAACTTCCGGCCGGCCCCATTACTACAGAAGTGAAAGAAATTCCTCCGGGCGAAGGATGTGGTCACGCGGAAGCTCCGAGAGGCGAGACGTTCCATTATGTTCGCAGCGACGGCGGCAACAGGCCAGTTCGCCATAAAGTCAGAGCTCCAAGTTATGTTAATGTGCCCTCGTTCAAGGCCTCGTGTCTTGGTGGACATATCGCGGATGTTACGCTAACTCTTGCAGCGGTTGACCCCTGTTACAGCTGCACTGAGAGGTTAGCTGTTGTTGATAAACACAATAGCATTACACATAACTATGAAGCGCTGCTGCGGTTGAGTCGTGAGAAAACGGCACAGCTTAAAAAGGATTATGGCCCGTCGGAATTGAAGTTGGAGGATTTATAAATTGGATAAAATTTTGCTCATCCCGGTTTTTCTGCCTCTGATTGCTGGCTTTGTGATATTGTTCCTGCCGAACAAGATAAGGGCACTGTCCAAGATAGCAACATTAACTATATCGGCCTTCGTATTTATAAAATCTATTCAGATATTCAATCTTGGCCAACTTGATTACGCCTTGTCTGTTTTTAAGATAGGCGAGATAAAGTTAGACCTGTTATTGACCGCTAAACCATTAGGGACCTTTATATTGATGTTTGCAATGGGATTTGGTCTATTAATAACCTTGTATTCCCTGAAATCGATGACCGGTGCAAAGCAGGCTAATGAGTATTACGGTTCTATTCTACTTACCATAGGCGGTTCGGCCGGGATATTGCTTTCAAATCATTTGCTGTTCTTGCTAATTTTCTGGGAGATTGTTACTGCTTCGTTGTATATCCTGATAACTACGGGCAGAGGAAAATCCAACTTTGCAGCAACGAAGAGTTTTGCGATGATAGGGGCATCCGATGCCGCCTTTCTGCTCGGTGTACTGATGGTTTGGGCAATTTCGGGGACATTTGTCATTTCAGATATCGGATTGTCAACCGCCTCTACGCCTGCAATTATTGCGTTTCTACTGCTTATGACTGCTGCGATTACCAAAGCGGGCGCTTTGCCTTTACATACGTGGCTGCCTACAAGCGGCGAACATGCTCCGGCATCTGTAATGGCACTTTTACCTGCTGCGATTGACAAGCTTCTGGGAATCTATTTGCTGGTACTAATCGCACGCGGAATGTTTGAAATTAATTCGGCCGCTTTAAGATTAATCTTAGCAATTATCGGTGCAGCCACGATAATTATCGCTGTGATGATTGCAATGGTCCAGCATAACCTGAAAAAACTTTTATCCTATCATGCTATCAGTCAGGTCGGTTACATGGTTCTCGGCATAGCAACAGGGACGGCGGTTGGCGTTGCCGGCGGGGTGTTTCATATGCTGAACCACGCAATATATAAATGTTGCTTGTTCCTTTGCGGAGGTGCAGTTGAACAGGCAACCGGAACACCTGAGTTGGATGAACTCGGCGGACTGGGTAAAAAAATGCCCATTACTTTCGCTACCTGCCTGATAGCTGCTTTAAGTATTTCCGGAATACCGCCATTCAATGGGTTCGTTTCCAAATGGATGGTTTATCAGGGCGTAATTGAGATGGGTAAGGTACAAACCGGTGATGCAGCAAGATTATGGCCCATTTGGCTTACTTGCGCTATGTTTGGAAGTGCGCTCACTCTTGCCTCGTTTGTAAAGCTCATTCACTCAACATTTCTTTCCCGTTTGCCAGATAATCTGAAAGAAGTAAAAGAAGTATCGGCAGCTATGTGGGTCCCGATGGCTGTGCTGGCGTATCTGTGTGTATTTTTCGGGATTTTTTATCTAGTGCCGCTGGACCGGTTTATTTATCCCGCTTTAAACATAGCACCAGGTACTGCGATTTTCGGTATGTGGGATTCAACTCTGGCTACAGCACTGATAGCGGTTGGTATTATACTTGGCCTTTTAATTTTATTTGTAGGGTTATTGGCAAGAAAGACCAGAAAAGTACCCACTTGGACCTGCGGTGAAATGCAGACCAACGAACAAATGACAGTATCCGGAACACATTTCTACAAAACGGTATCCTCTATGGGCGGTTTAAAGCAACTCTATACCGGGCAGGAAAAAGGCCACTTCGACTTATACAATCAAAGCGGAAGAGCAGGCCTTGCTTTGACGGAGTTCCTGCGATGGCTACATAGCGGGGTTTTGCCGATGTACTTGACCTGGGTAACGCTTGGATTACTTGTAATCCTATACATAGTTTGTAAGATTTGGTGAGGCAGATATGGTAATATTCTATATTTTATTGCTATTTATAATAATCGCAGCCATAATCGCAGTGGAAACCGGAAATCTTCTCAGCGCCGTGATCTGCGTCGGCGCCATTGGCTTCGGCGGTTCCTTAATGTTTCTGTTCCTGCGAGCTCCAGATATTGCAATAACTCAGATTGTCGTAGAAGTTCTCGGTCTAATTATCCTGATTCGTGCTACAATCTCTCGCGACCTGACCTTTATCTCGGGGGACAGAGAATTCTTCGGAACAGTTGTTTCTGTTGTCATTATTTTTGTGATTTTCTTGGCCGGTATAAAAGTGTTTGGGACTTTACCTGATTTCGGCCTGGCGATTTTTACGAGAGCCCCCGAAGCTGCCTCCCAGACCTACATTAGCGATGGACTTGCCAAAACCGGCGCAGCAAATCTTGTAGCCTCGGTTATTCTTGATTTCCGTGCTTATGATACTCTCGGAGAGGCAACTGTGCTATTTACTTCGATTATCGGGGCAACTGTTATACTCCGCAAAAAAGCCAAAAAGAACTTAGAGGAGCAGGACGAATGAAAGGCATGACAATAATAGTAAAAACTATCAGTAGCTGGGTCAAGGTGCTCATTTTCCTATTCGGCATATATATTATTATTTTCGGTCATTTAACTCCGGGTGGAGGATTTGCCGGTGGCGTAATTTTGGCCGCTTCCTATGTACTACTTATGCTGGCGTTCGGTAGAGAATTTGCAGAAGAAAATCTTTCTTTGCCGGTTGCCTCAAAACTCGACTGCGTGGGAGCATTTCTATTTGCTCTCATAGCGATTTTAGGTTTTGTTTTCGGCGGCGTTTTCTTTGTCAACTATCTTATCAAATATAGTCAGCCGTTACGGCTTATAAGTGCGGGCACCATTCCTCTATCGAACATTGCTATCGGCCTAAAGGTTGGTGCGTCACTATTCTTGGTTATTCTGATTCTTTCGACTAGTTGTAAAGGCAAAGAGTGCAGGTATGAGTAGCTAAATAAAAAGGAGTAAGGAAACAATGCCTTATACATTATGTTTTTTATTGTTTATGATTGGACTATATTGTGCCGTCGTTAAAAAGAATATGGTCAAGATTGTAATCGGAATAATGATTATGGAGTATGCCGTAAATCTTTTCCTAATCATGCTCGGTTATCGAGTTGGAGGCATAGCACCAATTGTTGATAAAACTTTCCTTGAACCGGAAACGAAACAGATTGCAGCCAGCTTCATCAATGCCTCGGTCGACCCATTACCACAGGCACTTGTGCTTACTGCAATCGTTATCAGCCTTGGTTCATTAGCACTTATGATTTCGATATGCATCAGAACTTATGGCAAATACGGCACCTTTGATATTACTGAAATAAGGAGACTAAAAGGATGAGCGTTCCACTGCCGGTTTTCGTGGCTGTTCCCTTGGTAACGGCATTTTTGCTTCCGATTTTTGGCAGAAAAGGCAAGGCTGGTGCAACAGTTCTGGCCAATCTGGCAACTATTTCACTGCTTGTACTGGCTGTTGATTCTATCGGTAAATCCAGTACCTACGAAATAGGCAAGTGGTCCATACCGCTGGGAATTAATCTTGTTCTTGACGGATTAAGCTCCCTCCTTCTTGTAACCGTCAGTGTCATTAGTGCCGCCTCTATGCTCTTCAGCACCAGATATATGGAACAGTATACTGCCAAAGCAAAATACCTGAGCCTATTTATGCTTATGGTCGCAGGTATGAATGGTGTTGTACTGTCCGGGGATATCTTCAATCTGTTTGTTTTCCTAGAGATCGCTTCGATTGCATCTTACGCTCTGGTTGGTTTTGGTTGCGAGCATGAAGAGCTCGAAGCCTCCTTCAAGTATATGGTATTAGGCAGTATCGCCTCTATATTTATCCTTTTCGGGGTCGCTCTTGTCTATGGTAATACCGGCTCGCTTAATATGGCCTACATTTCAAAAGCCATTCAAGATTCGGGGCTCAATGCCGGTCTTGGTTTTGCGCTGTGCTTGTTTATTACAGGCTTCGGCTTGAAAGCAGCCTTAGTACCATTCCATGCCTGGCTGCCTGATGCACATCCATCGGCCCCGGCGCCGATTTCGGCAATGCTTTCCGGCGTACTAATAAAGACCCTCGGCGTTTATGCTCTTGCCCGTGTGGTCTTTAATGTGTTTGGTATCTCCATCCCAATAGGGTGGATTTTAATCGTCCTCGGTCTTTTGAGCATGATCGCCGGGGCATTTCTGGCAATAGGACAATGGGACTTAAAGCGGCTTATGGCTTATTCGAGCATTAGCCAAGTCGGTTATGTTGTTCTTGGAGTCGGCTTAGGCGGCCTTATCATTGCCACAAACGGAAATGTTGCCTGGGCTTCTTTAGCCATACTCGGCGGGTTGTTCCACCTTGTCAACCATGCTGTCTACAAGTCCTTACTATTTTTAACAAGCGGCTCAGTAGAAATGTCAACCGGCACACGGCAAATGAAAGAAATGGGTGGACTCGCGGAGAAAATGCCTGTAACACGTGCAACTTGTACTATTGCTTCAGCTTCTATCGTTGGTATCCCCCCCTTCAGCGGATTCTGGAGCAAGCTGATACTTGTAATTGCAGCCATTCAAGCCCATTTTTATTGGATCGCAGCGATAATTGTTTTCGTAAGTTTATGTACTTTAATTATGTATTTGAAAGTTCAAAGGCATGTTTTTCTCGGTGAGTTGCCAGAAAGTCTCCAAAATGTCAAAGAAAATAAGGGCACTATGCTTGTTGCTATGGTGTTTTTAGCCTGCTTATGTGTCCTTATGGGATTGCTTGTAATGATGCCTTCTTTGAAAGCTAATATTCTTGAGCCAGCTGTAAAAGTGCTGACAGACGGGCTTCTATATTCAGCCAAATTGATTGGGACATAATATTGCAGGATTAAGTCTATGAGACGTTTGGTTTATTTTATTGTAGGATTTGTTATCTGGATTATATGGACCTGGCCTTTCGTCGAGGGCCAAATTGATATACAGATTGTAGTTGCAGGCTTGATAGCCTCCGCTTGTGTTGCAGTCCTGTTCCACGAGATGTTGCCCAAAGAGCACCACGTGTTTCTATCACCTCTGCGGCTGTTCTGGCTTTTAGTGTATGTGCCGGTGTTCTTTTACTATATGGTAAAGGCCAATTTCGACGTGCTTTACAGAGTTTTACACCCCAAAATGCCGATAAAGCCGGGAATTGTAAAAATAAAAACCAATCTCAAGACCGATTCCGGCATTACCGCCCTTGCTAATTCCATCACTTTGACACCCGGTACTATGACCGTTGATTTGACCGATGACGGCTATTTATACATCCACTGGATTAACGTCCAGTCCGGCGACCTTGAGCAGGCAACAAAAATTATTGCCGGCAAATTCGAATGGTTCATCAAAAAGATTTTTGAGTAAAAAGAGAAAGATAAATTATGATAACAGTATTTTATTTAGGCTTATTTATATGTTGTTTTTTGTGTCTGTATCGAATCGGTCGCGGCCCCACCGCACCTGATAGAACTGTAGCCATTGACATACTGGGCATAGTCATTGTTGGTTTTTGTGCCATTATCGGAGTCGAGACTGGAAAGGATTTTTACCTGAACATCGCTCTTGCGTGGGCACTATTAAGTTTTATTGGCACTATAGCGTTGGCAAAATTCCTGGAGGGCAGAAGTTTCGATGAGTGAGATTATTGGATACATATTGATAATAATCGGTATTATTTTTGATATATCCGGCTGCATAGGCCTGGTTCGTCTGCCCGATGTTTATAACCGCCTGCAGGCCTCGACAAAATGCGTAACACTCGGCACCATTTTGCTTTTGCTTGGTGTCGCATTAGTCAGTGATGTCGCGGCTTTAAACGCCAAAGCTATAATCTGTGCCGTGTTTATATTGATAACCGCGCCTACGGCCGCACATGCAATCGCCAAAGGCTCTTACGCTTCCGGTGTAAAGCTGTGGGAGAATAGCGTTACTGATAAATACGGCGAAGAAACCGGCGGAAAAGGCAAATAATATTCGGCCTGAGAAGGAGGTTGAAATTGCGTTTACCAAAGTTAAGAGAATTGAAAGAAGCAGTAACAGCGGTCTTATCCCCGCGATTTACTACCCAATTTCCCACTAAGCCCTGCGTGGTGCCGGAGAAATATAGAGGCAAACCCGAGTTCGACCTCGATACC
Organism: uncultured Pirellulales bacterium; assembly: GCA_964507485.1. Taxonomy (GTDB): domain Bacteria; phylum Planctomycetota; class Phycisphaerae; order Sedimentisphaerales; family Anaerobacaceae; genus CAIYOL01. The sequence goes on from CAZDQP010000060.1 coordinate 10,218, forward strand.
TGCATTGGTTGCGGCGCTTGCGTAAACGCCTGCCCGACGCCCGAATGCCTAAGTATGGTTGATGACTTAGAGGCGGACCCACCCGTCAGAAAGATAAGCCATCGATATGACACCTGCATCTTTTGTGGCAATTGCGAAGCCGCCTGCACGACAACAACAGGCATACAGCTCTCAAGAAAATGGGACCTGGCCACATTAAACAGAGAAGAGACCATCGAAACTCACGAGTTCGAGCTTCAGATGTGTGAAAAATGTGGCGAGATGATAGGCACCAAAAAACATCTTGCTTGGCTTTACGAAAAACTTGGCCCCCTGGCTTATACCAACCCTTCAGTGCTGATTGCTAAAAGCGGCGAATTGCACACACGGCCGCAGGACATCCAGCCTCAGCCGAAATCCGACAGGCCCGCCGAAACAAGTGATTTTATGCGAATCCTGTGCCCCAAGTGCAAGTGTGAGCTTAATATCCAACTGTAAAATCCCATGGGAACCGGAGAACAGCTCTTCGAGCAGTTAAGCAAACTTCGCAGCTCTAAAACAGTTATTCTTGGAATCGGCAATACATTAAAAGGCGACGACGGGTTTGGTCCATTGGTTTGTCGGCAACTCCAGTACACAAAAGTCCGTGCCGAACTGATAGATGCCGGAACCGTTCCTGAAAACTATATTCAGCCAATAATAAAAAAAGCTCCCCAGAATCTGATTATCATAGATGCAATCGATTTTGGTGCATCACCTGGAACGGTACGTATATTCAAACCTGAACAATTAAGTTCATTTGCTTCCTCCACCCATACACTTTCGCCCCGTTTATTCATCGATGTCATTTGTCGCCAAATTGATGTTGACGTATATGTCGTTGGAGTTCAGCCGGCACAAACAAAACTTGGACAGTCCGTATCTGCCGGAGTAAACAAAGCGGTCCAGTTAATTGCACGCTCACTTTCCAGGATTTTCCAGCCTGCAAAATAGAGGGCTTGACCGGTTGTTTTCCTGGCCATCAAATAATTTAACACTTTTACCGGCCAGCCATGAGAATGATATTTACTGCAGCATAATTTATTGACTCACTTATTCAAATGGATATAATGTCGATGCTCCCTTGGACGGCGGTTGCCCTGCTAATTATTTGTAATCGGCGTTTAGGATTTCGGGCCCCATAATGACAGACTGGAACGAGTACATAATATGACATCAGAATTTCGCACATTATCCGAAGATGAAATCATACAACTGGAAAAGCAGGGATGCACCTGCTCGGATTGGACAAGCATTAAGGTTGCTCAGGGCTTTGACACTGAAAAGGTAAGATTCACACATTTCTCAGGCAATGTGGAAATAGGCGAACTTAAGGAAACAATCTCCTTTCGCGGAGGGCTGAAAAAACAAACAGGTATCAGCCAGGCAACAATTCACAACTGCAAAATAGGAAACAATGTATATATTAACAATATCAATACTTATATAGCCAACTACACAATCGAAGACAATGTTGTTATTAACAATGTTGATTTACTGGCCGTTGATGGTGAAAGTTCATTCGGTAATGGGACCGAAGCCGTGGTCGTTAATGAGGCTGGCGGCAGGGAAATACCAATATATGACCATCTGTCCGCCCATACCGCCTACGTAATAGCTTTTTACCGGCATAGACCAAAAGTAATTGAAAACCTGCGAAAAATGATTGCCGACTACACTAGGTCCGTAATTTCGCCTATGGGGTTGGTGGCAAAAGGCGCCAGGATTACCAACTGCCGAATTATCAGAAACGTAAAAGTAGGACCTGCGACTGTAATCGAGGGAGCAAGCCGGCTGGAGAACAGCTCAATCAATAGCTGCCCTGAAGACCCGGTCTACATTGGTCCCGGTGTTTTTGCAGAGAACTCCATCATTTGCTCCGGCTCGAAAATTTCCGATGGCACAATAATATGCAGGTGTTTCGTGGGCCAGGGCACGGAACTGTCTAAACAATACTCAGCGGAAAACTCCGTCTTCTTTGCTAACTGCGGCGGCTTCCACGGCGAAGCCTGCTCCATATTTGCAGGGCCATACACAGTTACACATCACAAATCCACACTGCTGATTGCGGGTTTGTTTTCCTTTCTGAACGCAGGCAGCGGAACGAATCAAAGTAATCATATGTACAAACTCGGCCCCGTACATCAGGGTATTGTTGAACGAGGTTCCAAAACCGCCAGTGATTCATATATGCTCTGGCCGGCAAAAGTCGGGGCCTTTACAGTCGTGATGGGCAGACACTATCGAAACTCCAATACTTCGGACCTACCCTTTTCATATTTAATTGAACATGAAGACGAAAGTATGCTTGTCCCTGCTGTGAACTTGCGCAGCGTAGGAACCGTCAGGGACGCCAGAAAATGGCCGAAACGCGATAAAAGAAAAGATCCTAAAAAGCTTGACTTTATAAATTTCAAGCTTTTAAGCCCGTATACAATTCAAAAAATGCTCAACGGCTGTAATTTGCTCACTAACCTAAAATTGACCTCCAGCAAAACAGGTGATTATTTTACTTACAATAACTGTAAAATTAAAAACTCTTCACTGGACCACGGTATTGAACTATACCAGATTGGTATCAGCAAGTTCTTGGGCAACTGTCTGATTAAACGACTGGAAGACAGGCAGTTCAAAAATATTGGGGACCTTCAGACAGCTTTATCGCCGGAGACGGATACAGGAACAGGCAGGTGGGTGGATTTGGCTGGCTTGTTTACACCAGAGGAATGCGTTAACGAAATACTCGGGCGTATCGAAAATGGCAAAATCAACACTTTAGAGCAGGTAACCGAAGAATTCCGGTTAATACACGAAAACTATCCTAAGTATGAGTGGGCCTGGGCGGTAGGTGTGTTGCAGCAACGGCTTGGCAAATCCATCGACAAAATAACAGCCGATGATATTATTGAATTAGCAACAAAATGGAAGGAAGCGGTAGTGGAGCTTGACCACAGACTCTATGCCGACGCAAAAAAAGAATTCGCCGACATTGTTCAAACTGGATATGGCATAGATGGCGATGAACAAACAAAACACAGCGACTTCGCACAGGTCTGTGGTGTGTTTGAAAGAGACAGTTTCGTTTTAGAAATCGAAAAACACATAGCCGGAAAAACCATACTCGGTGATGAGCTCATCAGTCGAATAGAAAAACTGCGTTAACGTTGTATTTTTGATGGGGAGCAGCTTATGAGGATTATTATCCAACCAGACTACGACAGAGTGTCCAAATGGACGGCTAATTATGTTGTCAAAAGAATAAGTGAATTCGAGCCTGGCGCTAAAAAGCCCTTTGTGTTAGGCCTTCCCGCCGGCTCATCACCTCTGGGTATGTATGAGGAGCTGATAAAACACAATAAAAAGGGAAAAGTTTCATTCAAAAACGTTGTTACTTTCAATATGGATGAGTATGTCAATCTGCTTCAGGACCATCCCGGAAGTTATCATTCGTTTATGTGGAATAATTTCTTTAGCCATATAGATATTCAAAAGAAAAACGTTAATATCCTCAATGGCAATGTTAAAGACCTGCAAGCCGAGTGTGAGAATTACGAGAAGAAAATAAAGGATGTTGGCGGTATCGATTTATTTATCGGCGGCATAGGCCCCGACGGCCACGTTGCATTTAACGAGCCTGGGTCCTCGTTGTCGTCCCTGACCAGAGTAAAAACACTCACCTGTGATACGATTATAGCTAATTCCAGGTTTTTTGATAACGACATCAACAAAGTCCCTAAAACCGCTTTAACCGTAGGTGTTAAAACAGTTATGGATGCTCGGGAGGTATTAATTATTATTAATGGCCACAATAAAGCCCGAGCTCTTCAAAAGGTGGTCGAAGAGGGAGTCAACCATATGTGGATAGTCAGTACCCTCCAGTTACACCCAAAGGGAATTATTGTATGCGATGACGGAGCAACCGTTGAACTTAAAGTCGGTACAGTTAATTACTTCAAAGATATCGAAGGCGATAATCTCGATCCTGCCAAACTTTTAAAGGGTATAACTTAAAGCTACTGAGTATAAGCATATACATTTACTTACGGCTATAAACCAATAAAAAGGCCGGTTTTAAATGACCGGCCTTTTTTGTATTACGGTCTTTTTTAGTATACAGGGAATTTTGCCATCCAGGGTGCTACACCATCGAAAGCTTTCTTACACGCTTTCACTCCTTGTGGGCCACCGCCATATCCGCATACAGTCCACGTGCCACATGTATCATAATTATCGTTGCTACACTTCAGCTTCCATAACTCTTTAAGCCCTACCTTCCTGGCAGAAGCATCCATAAAACAAACATTGATATAT
>CAZDQP010000061.1:0-14342 GCA_964507485.1 uncultured Pirellulales bacterium
GTTTTGCATAATTTGTTGTTTTTGATTGATTTTCTGCTCAAACGTACCTAGGGCACAGGCCGCCAAGGGCTTTAAAAAGCGGATGGGTAATATGAACTTATCAGAGAGCCTTTCGAGGTTAGACGTTCTCTTATAATTGGACTGACCTGCGCGAATGATGCGAAAAAGTGGAGCTTTTTCGAGATGTGGTTTTGGTTAAGTCCTTGCAAGATAAAGAGTAAAAATTTTTTTAAAAATCTTTCGATTTTGCAAAAACTACCAACAAATTTGATTGAAATTACCCCGCTCAAGTGCCGCGGGGGCTTCTATCAGCCAAAGGTTGCCTGAATTAACAGGGATTTCAGATGTGGATTACGAGGCGGCGGCTACAAATGTCTTAGCCAACCTGACAATTATTAAAATCTATCTGCATCTTCAGCATGAACGATTTTTACTTCGTGTGTTACGTAATCGGTTTCGGGAAATTCTCTAATAAAAGAAACTTTGAATGATACACTGGTTCCTGCAGGATCTATAAGGCCATAATCGTACTCCTGCGCTGTGTCTACCAATTCGTTTTTAGAATTATAACAGTTGACTTCAAAATGAATACTTTCCCAGTTTATCTTACTTTTATTACGAACTTTTCCCAGAATAACCACGGTTGGTCCACAGTCTTTTTGGCCAAACGTTAATTTAGATTCAGATATTTCCAGCGCATCCAGGTGATCAGCAAAAGCTACACCCTCATGCAAAATATTTGAAAGGATACCGGCAAACGTAAAGCCGAATATAAGCATGACCAGCAAGTAAGAAAAAAGACCTGCTGTTATCAGAACAGAAGTGGAACATAACCAGTTTTGGAAACTTCTGCAATGCGGACATTTTTTTGCATCTGCGGCGATTTCTTTTTTGCACATTCGACATTTTTTTATCTCGTCCATTATTCGCATGTGCTCCTAATCTTTTAAAGAAAGAGGTTATTCAGACAAAACTATCGGTTTAATTCTATAAATGTTTGTTAAAATCAGCAAGACATTTTTAAGAGCGAAGTGATTCTGGAGGCCGCCCCAGACAAGACGCTCGAGGGCAGGCAATGAGGAACGTTGGGTATTACGCAGTGGCGAAGCCATGAAGTAAAATGAAAAGAAGGCCGAACTGGAGGACACAACAGCAATTACCCTCAAGGCGTGGCTTGGGGGCTAAACGATAAAGAAAACCCTCGTCGCGAGCAACGGGGCTAAACATTTTGTCGGGGATTATCTGGCGGGGATAATGATACGGAAGCCGACGTCGCAGGCCTGTCCGTCGAATTCGAGCTGGGCGTCCGGCTCGATGTATTGCGGGGGGCTGAGGCACGAGCCGCCACATAGCACAGGTGCGGCACCGTCCCGGCTACACCATTCCCAGACGTTTCCGAGCATATCATATAGTCCCCAGGCGTTGGGCTGTTCGTCGGCGGTGTAGCAGGGCCAAACGGATTCGTTATTGCCGCCGGTGTAAACGACGTCGTCGGGGTTGAGGGCTTTTCCGAGGGTGAAGTCCTTTACGGCGCCGACTGGGGGGTAGGCAATCTCGATGGGGTCGTCTCTTTTGAGGTTGTATTGTTTTGCAGCGTTTTGCCAGGCGGAGGAGCGGACGTGTGCGAAGGAGGTGATGTTCGCGAGGTCGTTGCCCCAGGGGTATTTGCTGCCGGCGCCTGCGCGGGCGGCGTAGCTATACTGCGCGGCCGTCGGCAGAAGTGCTCCGAGCCAATCGGCGTAGGCCTGTCCGCCGTGGTTAGTAATCCAGGTGACGGGGGCGTCTTTGAAGGTTTCGTCGAGGATGAAAGAGTTTGCAGCTTTATCCCAGGTGATTCTGGAAGGGGGGAACTGGCCCTGTGCCTGCCCGAGGAGGAGTTTACCGTTTTGGTCGCCGAAGTATGACCAGCCGGCCAGAATTGTTGTCGGCTTTGCGGCGCTGGCCTGCAGAAATGATTTATACTGGGCGTTGCTGATTTCGCGTGCGGCCATATAGAAAGGTTGGACGTCGCCTGATAAGGAGCCGGGGACGAAGACGAGGACTAAAGTGGGGTCTTTTTTATGGATGATGTAGCGAGGCCAGCCGAAGTTGGCGGAGCTGCTGTTATCGGTATAGAAGGCGCGGGAGGGGTTATCTGCGATTTTGGTCAAGTCGAGGAAATCACCCGTTTTAGTTGCAGGTTTCAGGTATTCGGAAGCGGTCAGTGAGATGTCCCGGCCTGAAATAGTAATGTGGAAGATATCTACGAAACTGCCCCATTGACTCCAGGTGCTGTATTGCGGGTAAAAGGTCCACAATACCGAGGTCAGCTTCGCGAGTCTGTTGGATTTATTGCGGCTTCGGATAAGAGTTGAAAGTTCACTTACTGTCTGGGAGACGCTTTGTTTGCAGATTTTTTCGAGGTTAGTTCTGTCTAACTGAGCCGTGTCGTGTCTTAGCTGTGATATTTGTTCCAATAGCTGAGCACGCTGACGATTGAAACTTTTAACTTCGGTCAAGGCGGAGACGTTAAAAGTTTTCAGGCCTGACATAGACTGGTCGATTCCGGTGAGGGAAGTTTTGAGCTTGTCCAAGCTGGGGAGGGTATCATTTTCCAAGGCTTGAAGGAACTGGCACATTTTAATAACTGCGGTGTCATTTTCGGCGGCATCTATGGCGGCGCTGATATCGGAGAAATCGATGACGTTAAGAGAGTTGTCTCTGAGGGCGGTGTAATAGTCGGTTTCCATTTGTGACTGGTTTGCTATCAGCTGCTCGGTCTGTTTGAACGTTGAAGCGGTATCTTCGATGGATTTGAGTTGTGAAATTCTATTGTTGAGCAGATTATTGCTTGAGTCGAATCCTTTGAACCAGGTGCTAACTTCGAAATTGCCGAAATCAGATATTTTGGGCGGTTCGGTGCTGTCCAGGGTGATGTTAGAGAGCTTGTTTTGTGTGCTGCTGAGGAGCGCCGGCAACTGTCTGAACGTGGTAAGGGGGGGGCTGTTCAGCGTCGGCGACAATTTTGTCGAGTGTGCGGACATCTTCGTCGCTCAAAATCTGGTTTACCTTTTGTTCGAACGACTTGATATCGCCGACAAGCTCGGATTTCTTATCGAGGATTGCTGCGACGATTATTTTAGCAGCTTTATCCTGCTGGTTTACCGCGTCGGTGAAAACTTTGCACCTGGACTGCATCTGGCTGTTGAATTTTTCGGGCGTCCACTTATCGACGTCTTTTTTGATGCTCTGGAGATATGTCCGCGTTTGGCCAAAGTTTTTTTCAATTGCGGGTATATTCAACTGGCCGACGACATCTGCCCAGAGCGTTTGACATTTGATAAGGTAGCCGGCATTTTCTTCCATGGTGCGAGATTGATTTATTAGTTCGATAACGCTGGCGCTGTGGTAGGGAATCTGGTCGTTGATTTCAGAAAAAGCCGATTCTATGGTTGTGTATCTGGAGGTGAATTTCTCATTGGGCTGGTCTATCAAAAATGCACCGGCAGTTTTGGCCGACAGTTCGGACTTTAGCATTTTCAAATCCGATGTCCATTTCGAGTATTTCTCGGCTTCCTGCTGTGAGGCGGCTTTGAATCCCTCACAGAACCTGATAGCTCTATCCATACCGCTTGCCAGGTCATCAAGTTTGGTTTTGCGTTCGAGCATCCGGCCCAAAAGGGAGTCCAGATTTTCCATCTGGTTTATGATTTTAGAGATACGGGTGAGGTCATCGACGTATTTGAAGTTATTGATGCTTGTATCGATTTTGTCAGAGCGATACTTTTTGGCAGATGAGATATATTTATTAATTAATTGGGATTCCCAGAAATACTTTTCCTGCGCGGCCAGGGCGGCTTTGCTGCTGATTTTATCTTTGAGGGTGTTCGCCTGCTGAGTCCATTTTTGTCGCAGGGTGTTTTTCTCGTCTTCTATTGTTTCGGCATAGCCGGCGTAATCATCAGCGAAATCTTCCGGGGACCAGAGAGGTGCATCCATAGAGTTCAGAAGCATCTCGAAACCGGCTCTGCAGTTTTCTATAGTCTCGGCCGGGACGGAAGGCAGAGTTAAGAGGGAGGAACAATCCTTTATGGCATCCTTGAGCCTGCTATTCATAGAGTCTTTGTATTTATCCAAGGCGGTGTCGAGTTTCGAACCAGCCGATGTGATTTTGTCCTGTTCATACATCTGTTTTGCAGAGGCGGCGAGGTCGTAGACTTCCGATGGAACATCTTCGGGATGTTTGAGAAGCAGGTTTCGAATGCGTGAGTACTTGTTAAGGACTTCTTTTCTTTCATAAACCTGTTCGAGTCTTTGCTGCCATTGCGGGTAATTCTCAAATGTGCCGATGTTTTCAGAGCAGAGCTGCATAAGTCTTGAGCTGACCAGTCCCATGTCTGAGCGGCCGAAGTCAATTTTGCCCCGCACGTATGCCATTGTGCCGCATATCTGATTCAGCAGGGTGAAATATTTTTCAGCACTTTCAAGTGCATAACTTTTGTAGTGCCTGTCGGCCTGTCCGAAGCAATCCTGGCTGCGAGGGTAGAAGTCGTATCCTTTGAGCTGGTCGATGTTTTCAAGAGTGTTCTGCGTCAGCAGGAAGGTATTGCGCAGTTTCTCGACACCTATTAGCTTGTTATTTATTTGCTCTGCCGTCTCCGGTGTTTTTGAACCCTTGGCCAAAGAATCGATATTGGCATAAACTTCGGCACCGATGTCATATGCATCGGCGCAGGCGTCGAGGTCTTTTAGAAGAAGAGGTCTCTCTTCGAGCAGGGTCTCAGCTTTTTTTGTGCTGTCCCTGGCTTCGGTAACAATTTCGGCACTGGGTTCGAGTTTTGTCAAACGGTCCGCAATGACAGAGTCTTTGTGGGCGTCGTATGTTTTCTGGTCATGTGCGATGCTTTCTACTTTTTCTACAGCCGGGGCCACTTCGTGCCAGAGCTCTTGCTGGTTTTTCCATGCCGGGAAATTGCTTTTGAATTTGTCGTAGCCGGCTGATTCCAATACTTTAAGGTTTTCAAGAGCTGTCTGTCTGAGACCGTCGTAAGAATCGTATCCACCTATATCAGAATATCTTACAACCGACCCATCAGCTAATGAGGCGATCTGTTTCTCAGGAATCCGAGCCTGCAAAGTATCCATGCTTTGCTGCAGAGAGACCTCGTCCGGTTCCGGTATAAAGTATTTCGCCGTAGCAGTAACACCAGCTGCGAGAAGGACAACGGCTGCAATTTTTGCGGCTTTTCGTACCCAATTGAATTTGCTGACAGCCCGGTTGAGCTCTTTTACGAATTCTGCAACTGTTTTGAAGCGTTTTTGCCTGTCGGCATTTATAGCTTTATCGATAACCGCTGCCAAAGCCGAGGGGACTTCCTTGTTGACCTTATTGGCAGGAGGCGAACCCTTGCGAGGAATATTCATGGTGAGCATTTGATATAAAATAACGCCTGCGCTGAAAATATCAGCTCTTGCGTCCACGACGGTTTTCAGGTCAGCAAGCTCGGGAGCGCCATAATGGGCCGACCTGAAACCTTTGCCGGTGACATCGATATTTTTCTGGCTAAGTACTTTGGCAATTCCAAAATCGATGAGCCTGATGTCGAATTTCGTCAGGTCGGACGTGTCAATTTCTTCCTGCTCGTTGCGCGGGACGAGCATAATATTGCCCGGCTTAATATCCCTGTGGATAGTATGTTCGTGGGCGTAAGCAAGCGCTTCGAGGAGCTGACCGACTATATGGAGTGCCTCTGCAACCCGGAATTTTTTGCCGGCTGCACGGCGGGACTCGATGACATCGCTCAACTCAAGTCGGCTTTTGATTAGCTCCATACACGTAAAGACGAACCTGCCGGGGCCGTCGGCATCAATTCTTTGTTCGACGCCGTAGGTTCTTATGATGTATCGGTGGCTAAGACTTCTTGCTACCATTGCACCCTGCTTAAGGCGGTTGATGGCGGCTTTGTCGCCGCGATGACGAGACCACATAGTCTTTATGGCAATTTCTTCATTAGTCAGGTGGTCGAAGGCTTTGTAAACGATGGCCTGGCCGCCCTCGCCAATTTTGCTAAGGATTTCATAACGGTTATTCCATATTTCATGTGCCGGGTCTAAAGGTGTTATCTTCTCAGGTGTTTTTGCGGGAGCTGCTGGCTGCTGGGGTATTTGCGAGGCATCTGCGGCCTGGGACTGCACAGGTGCAGTTTCTGCGGAGTAGGCCGGCTTTGCAATTTCTATTGTTGAGGTCTGGTCGAATCGCATTGCGCCGCTCGGAGAAAACTCGGCGGTCGGCGGCATTTTGAGGGCTTTAGCGAAATCATCCGCGCTTGAAAATCGCTTATCAGGCGTTGGGTCTGTTGCTTTCAGTATTGCTTCGGAGATACTTGCATCTATTGTGCCTTTGGCAACATGCTCTTTTAATCGAGTGCGAAGTATATCGAGAACTTTGGCGGGATCGTTTTTTGGTATTGGTGAAGCAGTAAGAATTTCAAAAGCCAGCAGACCGGCGGAGAAAATATCGCAACTGACATCACAAGTAAATGTAGCGGCGTTTCTTACCTCAGGAGGCAGGTAGCCAATTGTAGCCACATATGTTGTTGCCTGATATGTGTTCGGCTGCTCGTTGAGGAAACTCGCAAAGCCAAATTCTCCTATAAAAATTTGATTTTCCGGGCTTAAAAACACTCCTTCAGAAGAAAGATTTCGATGTACAACGCTGCTGTTATGAATCCCGTGAAGAACTGAGAGGAATTGATTAACCAGTCCCATTCGAAACTGCATAGGCTGAGAAGCCAGAAAGTCGAATCGTTGTGAGAGCTTTTCGACTTCTGCGGGTTGAGTGGCGATCCAAAAAGTTTTCTTAGCATCACTGTAATCGAAGGCACGTAAAATGCCTGGAAGTTCAAGTTCTTCCATAAATGTAATGTGGCATCGGAGATACTCTCTAAGATGTCTTCGTGTAGTGACGCTTGAGGTGCTGGAAAAATTGAATACTTTTAGCCTAACAAGGGTTTGGTCGATTTTATGGCGAGCGATGTACTCACCTGACTGGGCGGTAACTTCGACCGTTTTCAGTATCTCGAAACCATCCGGAATGTCAAACGGTTCATCAGGCATAACTGTGCGACAAATAATAAGATTTTAATACGCGCTTGAAAGCACGCAGGGATCAAATATTTTCATAAGGATTATACATTTATTTATACCTGAAGGCCAGTAAATAGACTGTTTACTGCTGTCAATAATTTTAGTATGATTTGGCACAGAATGAAAGTAGAATAAACTTTCTCCGTCTTATTAAGAGTTAGAAAAAAGGATTAAGATGTCTCTGCCGAGTGAATATGTAGTAGGTGATGCTATTCGAAGCGTAGGAGATATGATAGTGTATCGAGCGGAGCACCCTATTCATGGAACGGTAGATGTTTATCTTCCGGACGATAATTTGCCATGGGAGCTTTCCGAGCAGGCAAAGAAACGTCTGTATCAAAATGGGCGGCATCTGCGAAATATGTCATTATTAGATATGCCGTTTGTTACTAAAGCCCTTGAAATTTCACAGAATCCAAAAGAACCGTATATCGTCACCAAGCACGAAGAGCACAATCTTGAAGGGTTTATCAGCAATGGAATAGTGATACAAACCAAGAGGATGTTTTCAATACTTCTTCAGGTCTTTGATGCGATTATTAACCTGACTTCGAATGGCTGGACGGCAGGGCGTATTCATCCACGCCAGATTAAAGTGTCCCAGCTAAATACCGGCAACATAAGTTTCAATGTTATTGAAGGTGCGGAACAATATATTGAAATGGCAAAAAATGCTCCTGTTCTACCGGCCAATAAAATTGACAGGAACATCGAGAAGCCATCCAATCAAAGCGAAACATCTGAAGAATTTTCTGCAACGAGAATCACAAAAACCCAGGATATTGCAGGTTTGACTGAGGGTAAAATCCCAACTCGAACAGCTACTGAAGAAGCTCAAATCAGGACCGAACACAAGCAATCAATGGTGATGGAAAGAAACATTAGTCTATTGGGCAATATTTCTTATCAGCTTCTTTTCGGCAGGAAGTATGAGGTAACAGACAAAGTAGCGGGAGTGAATATCAAGAAACTTCCAAAAAGATGGCGCATAATTTTAGAAAGGGCATTGAATCAAGATGCCGAAAGCTACTACGACAGATATGAAGCTATCAGGCATGACGTGAACAGAGCCCTGACTAGGAATAAGCGTATAGCTGTCTATTCTATTCCGTTATGGTTGCTGCTAATACTAATCACAGGCTACTATTCCTACGAAAAATATCATGAGCACAAAATAATGACTTCTGAAGCAGGCCAAGCCATCGAGAGATTTTTGGATATCGTTAATAAGACCGACGACGAAATCCCGGAAATTGAACAACCACAAACACCTCCCCAAGAGCTGGATGATTCTACTATCCTCGAGCCTTTCGACGAGATTGAGCCTGTGAGCGACGCTGACTAGTCTGCGTTACTAAACACCGAAACCTTCCAAGTGCATCTGAACGAATGCGGTAACACTCACATCACCAGCTTCTGTTATGCTTGTGCCGTATTTACCCATAACAAATGCTACTGATTCATCTTCCGACCATCCTACATCATCAGTAAGGATAGCAACATATTCCGTAAGAGCTTCGAGCCATTCTCACGCTGCGGCATAGTGTGTTCCGTCATTACTGTGGTCGGCGAATGATTGAGCGATTGATGCAAATTGTTCGGGTGAAGGCGGCATCTCCGGCTGACTGAACTCGTTTACTGCCCTGATTAAACCGGCAATCCTTGTTCCGTCATCATCGTGGAGTATTTCTACGAGGTCTCTCAACCGGGTAGCTGCTCTATACGGTCGCAGGTCTGTGGCCTGCAGGAAAGCGCCTGCTAAATAAGCCTGAGTAATCTCTTGGCACAAGTTCTCATCTTCGCCCTGCTCGTCGCCATCGCATAAACCGAGTTCGTTGGCCATCCACTGCATATCATCAAAGCCTCTGTCGCCAATCGTCTGCCCCGTGTCTTCAATTTCGGGAGTCACCGGTGGATCGACTTTTGATGCCTCCACTATTTCCTTCAGTGGCAGTGTTGGTCCTTCTTCTGTTTCCTCAACTGGTGGTGCTTCGAGTTCCCATGCTCCTGTCCCAACGTCGGGATTCTCTCCGCGAAGGACATATTGGCCCGGCCCGGGAAACAGTCCTGTGTCACCGGCGTATGGGATAGTACCGTTGGTTTGAGCAAATGCCAGGTCGGTTGTTATCCGTGAGCATGCTTCTAACCAGTAGATTCCACCTAAGGAGGCAATAAAATCGGCCCCATAATCCTCTACGGTATCATATGCATCGATAACCATAACTCCAGAGGATTCAATAGCTACCGGAGAGTCGACTTTAACGTTGCCTGCGTTACTTGCAAGATAAATTGCAACATCAATCGGCTCACCTGGATTCTTCGGACCCTCCACTTCATCCAGGAAATCGACGCCAGGCCGATCATCAACGCTACCATCCGGATAATATTCTCCATTAGCCGTCAACTCAGCATTCGAGCCCAATTTTAAAGTTTCATCACTCATTATTACAATTGCGGCCTTGCCGACGGGTTCTTCATATATTTCAATTTTTTCGGATTGGCCATCGACCAATGTTGCAAATTTACCTGAATTGTCGTCGTGGCTCTTAGGAAGGTAAACACCGACATTTTGATTATCATCCGAATATCCGGTAATAGAGACATTAAGTGTATCGTTTGAACCGCCTTCAGTATAAATTTTGCCTTCGTCCGCAATAAGAGAGACGCCGCCACCAAGTTCATCAGTGGGTATGCGATCTGCTGTTATATCACCATTTACAACCAGATCTCCACCTGTTGAGTGGACGAGAATGTTGCCGGCTGTAGTAGTCAGCTCTTTCGTAGTAATGTCGCCATTTGCAAATAAATACAAATCTCCAGTACCGATGTTGATGATTTTGGCATTAACAAAAATATCGTCATCCGCATTCAATGTAAGGTTATTTTTTATCCATGGATTATCTAAGCCTATTGCATCAACAACCGTAATATCACCGTCTCCCTCCCCATCACCGACTGTGTCTACAGTGACGCTTGCAATACCTAACTGATTTTCCAGCCAGCTAATATTAACGTTATCATATGAATTATCGCCCTGGCTTATTGTTACATCATGAGGGTCGAGAAGAAATGTACCTGCCTGACCTGCTGGAGCACTTAAATCAGCAAAGCCGCCGACCATTGCACCTTCCAGTCCTGATAATTCTACAAACCCACCGTTGCCTGAGATGTCTCCACCTTTGGCTTGAATTTGGGCGTTCTCTTCAAATAAAGCTAATTGAGGAGAATAAGCCACAATATTACCGCCATCACCGTTAGTACCAGCGTTTGCGGTAGTAAGACTTTCACTTTTAAGAACAACTTCTGCGTCGGCCGTCAGATTAATGTTGCCGCCGTTACTTCCAAAACCGTCTGCGTGGATATTACCTGCCTGTTCGAGGTGAGATGTTGCCAGAATGTCAACCGTTCCTCCCTGTAAACCCGAAACGTCAACTGTTCCGGAGTTAACCATTTGGTCGGCATCAGCAGTTACAGTGCCACCGATTCCACTATCACTGATCGCAGTAATCTCACCGGCATTAATAATATCACCGTTATTAGCTTGAAGGCTAATGTTTCCGGCGTCACCTTGAATAGTGGAGGTTGATAACGTACCGAGATTTGAAACTATAGGCCGGGATAAAGCATCACCGGCAGCAGCAAGAATTATTGTCCCGCTACCGGCATCCACTGTACCTTGGTTAGTAACCTGAGCAGGCAGTTGAGTTTGTTCGGTGTTAGGAGGAACAAGTGAGCCTATTTCAACAGCTATATTACCGCCTGGCTGTCCAAGATACACCTTATCAGCAGCAGCCATTACAACATATCCATCTGGGCATTGAATGTTACCCACGTTGGTTACCTGTTTTCCAACAAGATAGACACTTTGAGCGGAAATGTTACCTCGATTGATTATACTTCCATTGCCGCCGTTGAATTCATGTTGACCATTGAGGAAGTTCTCGTTCGTAATATTAAGAGCGGAAGCAACTAATCCGTTAACATTAATTGTTGCACCCTTACCGAAGAGAACACCTGCGGGATTAACAATCCACACCTGGCCGTTAGATGTCAGCTTACCATAAATTTGACTCATACTGCCAGTAACATCCCTGTTGAGGACAGATGCACCTGAATTAATAAGCTGAAACTCAGTCCATGCCGATGAGCCAATATTAAAACCTCCATTCCATTTGATAATTGTTCCATTAGCAATGTTTCTTATGTGCAGCTCATTAGTAGTGCTATAGTCAAAACCACCGACACTACCTGTAACAACTTCCCATCCTGCGGGAAGCTGACCGGGAGGCAGATCTGCCTTTGCGATCCTCACAGGTGTCATGCCAAGCAGCATGAAACACATCATCCAGCAGGCAATAACTTGCCTCACATAATACTTTCTCGGAAGACTTCTTAATTGTCTCATATTCTTCCTCCTTACACGGAGCAACTATAACTGCATATTATATTTCTGCCCCGACTACACTTGCCGGGTAAAATGTTTACCATCGTATTATGAAACTGAAGCTCCATCGACCATCCCCTTTTGTTGTATCGGCGGTTGTTTTCAACGGCCAACCGTAATATATTCTCGCGTCACAATGGTCGCCAACTCTAATAATCGTACCGGTGCCTACCGAAAGGATTTCTTGAGTTGCCTCTTCACCTGCGACATGATCGTTAGTTTTAGCTCTCGCATAATCTGTAAAGCCGAGCAACGCTAATTTTCTAAGCCACGGTTTCTTAACAGTCTCATCTGATGCAGTTTCAGGCGCTTCTTTGGACTCACTGTATTTGACAAGGTCAAATTCATATTGGGCAGATATAAGTAAACCACCGTCGGCAACAATTTCGTCTTCTTCATAACCTCGGACCGAATAAAGCCCTCCAAAAGTCGTCATTTTTGATGGAGCCAGCCGTTCTTTGGAAGTTATCCATCGCAAGGAGCCGCTGAGTCGATGAACCTTATTTTGATTCAAGTACTGCGAGTGAGCGGCAGTGGTGGTGTAAATCGCAAAATTGCGTTCTGCATTCGTCCGGGCGCCTGTGAGTGTTACCGAGTCCCAGAAATTTCTCTGGGGTGAACCGCCTATGCTCTGAATCCGGTCAAATCCGAAAGAAGTATTCGACATGTTATTTGAACGATGAATATTAGCACCAATCCCCCACAAGTCTATATCAACATCGCTTCCCATTTGCGGGAATAGTGATGGAGTAACCTCGCTGCTTTCGTGGCTTAGTGAGCTAGTAATGTCAAAAAACCAGCCATCTGTTTGGAATACATTAAATCGCAATATGCCACCATAAAACGTGCCTTTACCAAGAAAATCAATACCGCCACCTCCACTTATATCAAAATTATTGTGTCCTCCATAAACAGTAAAGCGAAGCCGAGGTGTAAGTACAGGAAAGTCGTAGCTACCGAAGAGTGAGTAATTGTCTTTGATGGAATCTGGTGCTGCCTGATATATTGCCGTGAATCTGTCGTCTCTACCTGTGATATTGGTATTGATGATACCGAATCTTGGCGCCCATTGCCTTTCTTCCACGCCGGCGTTGTCTAACTGGATGTAAAAGTGCCATGGGTTTGCTTCGTAAATGTCATATCCTAAAGCGAGCGAGTTTGGCTCCGAACCTCTTGACACTATTGCAGAGATATGTCTGTCGGGATTAAGATTAAGCAGATTAATAAAGTTATCCAGCTTTTTTTGACTTACTGTCTGGCCGGCTTTTACCGGCGACCACTCAGTCATTACGGAGTCGCGAAGGATTCCCTTTTCCTTTTTATTGCGCTCTATGTCATAGTGGGTTAATATGATTTCGGATACTTCTGCTTCGACAATTTCTATGGGTAAAATTTCATCCCGTAACTGTGCGTCGCCTTTAACTGCGTCGGCAGATATGTATACATATATACCTGCATGGCCGTGCTTTTCGTAAACCGAGAGAATGTACTCGGTAAAACCCTGCATGGTTCTTCGCGAAACCTCATGGGATTGTCCTGGATTTAGAATTACATCCCGAATAACCCTTAAATCATATAGGTCGCCAGGCTCGGCCTTGTCTGCAGGTTTGTCAGAAGTGTTATAAACGAGAGGTATATTCATCAACAATTCGTCGGTAGAAACCAGCTTATTGCCGCTGATACGCACTTCTTTGACGATGAAACGGGAGCTTGTGTCCTCAGGCAAATTCAGTTGTTCAATCTTAGCTTTTTTTTGGGCTTCGAGTTTCGCGATAGTCTCAGCTTTGATTTCTGTAGAGATCTTGGCTTTTCTCTGTCTCTCAAATGGAACTTCTATTTCGCTTGCTACTGTATTTTCGACCGCAACAACTGTCCAAATGCAATACAAAACAAAACCTAAACATGTCTCTTTAGTCAAACAAACCATTAAAGTTTCCTTAAAGTGACTTAAATAATTCCTCGATCCTCAGAAGAAAATTTCACGATACACCGGCGGACTTTAAACATTAGAGTAAAGAATGGCCACCTTACAAGTTATAAATCTTAACAGCCCAAAAGACGCCTCGAATCTTACCGCCAAATGGACTCAAGAAAGCACTGCAGAATTACTCATTATAGCTTAAGAAACGCACAAATACAAGAAAAAAACGTGACACAACGTTGTCTTTTCTACGAATTTTTGCATCTGGCAGGGAGTTAAGCTTTTTTTTGTGTAAAAACCACATTTGACACTTAGGATGAAATGTAATATAAGAAAATAGTGCATCCTTGTCGCTCAATGTACTCCTAACATGTTGGCTTGTTATTGAGGCAAAACAGTTTGAAGGTGAAAATATAATATGGCTGACGCAAATCTAATTATTATCGGGCCGACAGGTGCCGATAAGATCTTGCTCAATCCCAAGGGCACAACCTTGGGTAGAGGTGAAAATTGCGATGTCATACTTGAGGATAGCAGTGTATCACGACAACATGCCAGAATTTATCGAGACCCTTTCGGCCGTTGGATTGTCGAAGATCTTAATAGTCGCAATGGTGTGTTCATTGAAGGAGAGCAAATCAGGGCGCATACGGTTTCACCAAGTGATAAAATCAGCATTACGCCATTTACGCTGTCTATATCAGTGATACCTGACCAAAAGGTTGCTCAGGGGACATCCGCCTTAACTAAGATTGCTGTTATTGACAGAGGTCTGGAGGAAAATATTGTATCTTACAGGGCCGACCAGGTCACAGTTTTGTCGCCGGCTTTGGTCCAGCATCTCAATGAATT
>CAZDQP010000062.1:0-14273 GCA_964507485.1 uncultured Pirellulales bacterium
AAACCGGCATGCCACGCTGCCTCGCCGAGGTTCAGAAGCTCCTGAGGAGCTTTATTTCGTTAATTTAATGTAGGAAAAGGAAACGCTAACTTTTCCCAAAAAATCTGTCAAATAAAAAACGAAAAAATTTATAATTTCTCAGGAAAGGTACGTCCCAACCTCTATCTTCTTAACTAAACTAATATACAGCTAATGGCGATAAAATGCAAGTCAAAAATGACTTTTTTCTGACTTTTTTTGTGCTAAATCCTTATTTTTGAACTGAAATCGCTGGAGAAAACAGCCTGGATATTTATCCTTGTTGGCGCAGAATATGGGGGCGATATGCTTGATAGGAGGTCTTATCTTTCAAAGTTTTTTAGACAGGGGACGAAAAAAATCGCTGGGGTGGATAGATGCTGGAAACTTTTTAAAAACTCCTAAAGGGTAAAAGCCCTTCTTTTTACACTGGAAAAAGCGGCTGTGGATTGTTATCTTTTAGGGCTGTGTAGATTTTCTAATTTTAGGTTCTTCACTTTTTTATGATAAAAATTTCAGAAAGAATAAAACGCTTAAAGGACAAGATTAACTCTGTTTGTGCCCGAATCGGCAGAGACCCGGCCGAGGTAAAGCTTGTTGTTGTAACTAAATCCGCTTCTGTAGAGGCTGTAAAAGAAGTTATTAGTATGGGCTTTTCCGAGCTTGGTGAGAATCGGGTTCAGCAGTTAAAGAAAGTATCCGTTCAGATAGACGAATTTTTAAATGGAGCTTCTGATAATGCGAATTTGCCGAAAAAAATCAATTGGCATATGATAGGACATCTGCAGCGTAATAAAGTTCGCCAGGTCTTGCCAATAACTTCTTTGATACATTCCGTTGACACACTTCGATTGGCCGAAGAAATCAACGCCTCTGCACCAAGGCTGAACCTCTGTCCTAAAGTACTTCTGCAGGTCAATACCTCGAACGAACCACAAAAGTACGGCGTCCCCGTTGGAGCGGCGACGCATCTGGCTGAGCAGATTGAGACCTTGCCGAATTTGAAGTTGGTTGGTCTGATGACAATGGCGCCATTGACGCATAATAAGGATATTGTTCGTGATTGTTTCGTTAGGGCAAGAGAGTTGTTTGTTGAAATGCGGGGCGAAAAAATAGTAGGCCCGGGTTTCAACGAATTGAGCATGGGTATGAGTTCTGATTACGAAATCGCTATTGAAGAAGGCGCAACCATCCTCCGTATAGGTTCGGCAATCTTTGCTGGATAATACTACAAGCGGGAGAAACCTTAAACCTCCCTAACCGCACATTCTGCTTGAATAGTCTTCCGGTAAGCAGAAAAAAATAAAAAAAACGCAAAGTACCGTCTCTATCAAGCCGAAAATCAACTTATGCCGTTTTTTGTGGAGTGGGTATTGTTAGCAGGGGAACCTTATTGTGCGTATAGAACAATGGTGACTCACAAAGTCCCATAACCCAGATAACGGTCTTAAAGGAAGGTAAATTCAATGGGAAAAACACAGCTGCTGAGTACTCTTGAAGTGTCAAAAAGCTTCACAGATGTTCTGTACCTGACAAACGAGGAGTATATGCCGCCAGAAGTGAAGCGGCTTATGAAACAGAGGAAACTTTCTTACTCTGTAAGGCCGTTAGATACATTTTTCCAGATACGCGACCGACTTGACTTGATAGGCACTGTTATTATTGATACTAAGGACCTTGATGTCTCACAGCAGGGATATCTCTCACGGATAATAGAATCGCTTGAGATGAATAATATCGGTGTGATTTTGCTCAACGAGCGGACACAAATGCCCGTAAAGAGTTTTTCCTTGGCCCCGTCGAAGAGCAGTTTCTCCGTGGGCGGCTCAACCGAATCGGTTTCTATAGATGAGCTGTGGGTTAGAATCAGCTTAAATCTGGCTTACCGAAAGAAAAGCTCGGACATCGCTGTAAAACCGGCTATGCCGCCGAAACAGGTCCAGGGAATTTATAAAAATAAATTGGCAGAGCAGCTTAGTATGACCGGCGCCTTGGTTGAAAACCTCTCAGAGCAGCTTCGTCTGGCGGGCCTTGTTCAGCAGGATTTTCTGCCCTCTCAACTGCCCAATACGGATAGAGTACGATGGGCTACAACCTTTCTGCCGGCCGAATGGGTTTCAGGGGATGTTTATGATATCGTCCGTATCGATGAGAAGCACATAGGGTTTTATGTAGCTGATGTCGTCGGTCACGGTGTACCTGCCGCGCTGCTGACTATTTTCCTGAAACAGGCTCTTACTATGAGAGAGACCGTTGATAACAGGTACCGTTTATTCTCTCCTGCTGAAGTTATGAAAAACCTCAACATACGGTTGGCTAAACAGAAGCTCTCGGGCTACCAGTTTGCAACCTGTTGCTATTCTCTGCTGAATATTGAAACGTTGCAGCTGACCTATGCACGCGCCGGACATCCCTATCCAATTTTCATCAGGCGCAACGAACAGCCACAGCGATTGGAAATAAGAGGTTCTCTGCTCGGAATTTTTGCAAAATCTGAATATGTCCAGCAAACCATACAGCTTCAATCCGGCGACAAGATGTTGTTATACTCCGATGGAGCAGACCCATATATCGGTAGTATTGATGACTCCTCCACCAGTTATAATTTCAGTGAAAAATTTTATGAAATAAAAGATTTACCTCTCGTTGAAATGATGGACAAGTTCAGCGCCTTTGTGCAAAGCCAGCCGATTTCCCCATCCGAAGTTGATGATATCACTGCTGTTGCTCTTGAAATAATTTAAGACACAGCGGCAAAACCGGAAAATACTGTTCTCCACTTCCCCTTGCAACAAGAAGAAAATTCAGTCCCTTACACGTGACCGATTGGGTAGAGTCCTAAATTTATCCTGTCTGTTACGAAGCTGTTATTCTTAAGAATCTTCACAGAGCCGCCGCCAATTGATATTTTATAGGCCTGTTAGTGTGGTGTTCCTTGGTTCATTGCTTTTTCGGATTGGTTCGCAGTTTGCAACACCGTAGAAATTGTTTGCAAAACTGCCTTTTGCCGCTATAATTACTGGGTTTAGTAGATGGCTTTTGCGAGGCAGGCCGTCTTGGAGATTAGGGAAGGATATGGCAATGACGCAAAAAGATAGCGATTTACATAGGATAGAAGAGCTTATTGAAATAATGAAAGACAATGACCTGGTCGAGGTGGAGATAAAACATGGCGATGACAAAATTTTTATCAAGCGCTCTCAGCCCCAACCGCTTTCAGGTGGAACTATATCTGCCGTACCCGCCGTTGAGCAAAGTGGTTCGATTCCTATCCGTACTAATGAAACGCAATCTTCAGCAGCTGGAGTTAGCTCTTCTGAAACGCCGTCCCAGCAAGGATTGGTGGAGATAAAATCGCCTCTTATCGGCACTTTCTATGCAACTCCGAGTCCTGATTCACAGCCTTATGTTGAAGTCGGCTCGCAGGTCGATGAACAAACGGTAGTTTGTATAATCGAGGCGATGAAAGTAATGAACGAAATAAAGGCCGAAACCAGCGGAACTATTGCCGGGATATTGGTAACCAATGGCCAGGCTGTTGAATACGGCCAAGTGCTTTTTAGAGTCAAACCGGACTAACCATTTATTATTAATGGATTGTTTGTCGTATGTTTTCAAGAATCCTTATAGCGAATCGTGGCGAGATAGCGCTGCGTATTATCCGTGCCTGTCACGAGCTCGGTATTGAAGCGGTGGCGGTTTATTCCGAGGCTGATAAGGATGCCCCATACCTGAAACTTGCCGATGAAGCAGTTTGTATAGGGCCGGCTGATTCGGCTCAGAGTTATCTTAATATCCCACATATCATAAGTGCTGCTGAGATTACCGATGCCGAGGCGATTCATCCGGGTTATGGTTTCTTGGCCGAGAATATCAACTTTGCCCGGATTTGCCAGGACTGCGGGATAATATTCATAGGCCCTCCTGTAGAGGCAATGCAATTGCTCGGTGACAAGGCCCAGGCACGACAGATAGCCCGCAGGGCGGACGTGTATGTGGTGCCTGGCTCTGACGGGATTATCGAAAGTGAGTCCGAGGCATTAAAGCTGGCGGATAAAATTGGATACCCCGTAATGATAAAAGCTGCTGCCGGAGGCGGTGGACGCGGTATGAGG
Organism: uncultured Pirellulales bacterium; assembly: GCA_964507485.1. Lineage (GTDB taxonomy): Bacteria > Planctomycetota > Phycisphaerae > Sedimentisphaerales > Anaerobacaceae > CAIYOL01. The sequence continues at coordinate 4,134 of CAZDQP010000062.1, forward strand.
ATAGCCCATAATGATGTCAGCTTTCGCTCCGCATTCTCGGCATCTCGGGCGGAGGCGGAAGCTGCTTTCGGAAACGGAAGCGTTTATCTCGAAAAGCTGATACTCGAACCTCGCCATGTGGAGGTGCAGGTAATTGCCGACAACGCTGGTAACACCCTGCATTTTTACGAAAGGGATTGTACAATTCAGCGAAGACATCAGAAGATGATTGAAGAATCACCTTGTCCCGTCCTTGATGAACGCGGCAGGGAGGAACTTTGCAATGCGGCTTTGAGAATTGTGAAACAGGCCAAATATGTAAACGCCGCGACGGTTGAGTTTATTTTAGATGCCGATAGAAAGTTTTACTTTATTGAGGTAAACAGGCGCATTCAGGTCGAGCACCCCGTTACGGAAATGGTTACAGGCCGAGACTTGATTAAATGGCAGTTGAAAGTTGCTGCTGGCGAACCTTTAGAATTAAGTCAGCGAAAAATCAAGCATACCGGCGTGGCGATTGAGTGTAGAATTAATGCCGAGGATCCCGCGAATAATTTTGCACCTTCTCCGGGCATAATCACTAAATATATCCCGCCTGGAGGCCCCGGTGTCAGACTTGATACCCATGTATGCCAGGGCTGGAATGTATCAACGAGTTATGATTCGATGATTGCAAAGCTTATTGTTTACCAAAGAACCCGAACAGAAGCAATTGCCACTATGAAAAGGGCTTTACGGGAATTTGTTATCGAGCCTGTAAAGACCACAATACCCGCCTGCCTGAACATTATCTCGCACAACCTCTTCGCCAAGAATAAAATTGATACCGGCTTTGTCGAACGGCATTTCTGATTTTTTTATTGCTTTTCCGGTGTGACCAATTCTTCGTAAGATTCGCGCCTTCGAATAGTGGAGAATTTACTGCCGTCGACAAGTACTTCCACGGCTCGACAACGGGCGTTATAGTTGCTTGCCATGCTAAAACCATAAGCACCTGCTGTAAATATACCAAGCAGGTCACCACGCTTCATCGGCGGTAAAGCCCTCTCTTTGGCAAAGAAGTCGGCGCTTTCGCAGATTGGACCGACCACATCTACGACTTCGGTGCCGGCCAATTGCAAATTTTTATTACGTTTGGGCGGAACGAATTTTGCATCGACTTGTATCGGCCAGGTAAAATGAAATGCGCCGTATAGCGGCGGACGAATCAAATCATTCATTCCTGCATCGACGATAACAAATTTTTTCTCACCGCTGCTTTTAAGATATAAAACCCGTGCTACTAATATTGCTGCGTTGGCTGCTATACTTGCTCCCGGTTCGAGAATAAGCTTAAGATTTTTCCCCTTCAAAAGTGGCACAATAGCAGTGGCGTAGTCAGCGGCCGTAGGTGCTTCGGCGGTTATGTAGTCAGCGCCATAACCGCCGCCTATATCTACTGCCTCAATAATGAAACCATCGCTGCGCAGTTGGTCGATTAAAGCTACTGCCTTTTCTATTGCTTCGACGTAGGGTTTGACTGTTTTGCCGGCCGAACCTAAGTGTATATGGATTGCGCAGAGCTTAACCGCCTCATTTTTACCGTAATCGGCAAAAACTTTTCGTGCACGTTCGATGTCAACGCCGAACTTGGTTTCTTTTTTGCCGGTGGTAGTATATCTGTGTGTCTTGGGGTCAACGTCGGGATTCACTCTTAGCGCAGCTTTGGTTTGTTTCCCCTCTTGCGTTGCCAGACGAATCAGGTTTTCCATCTCGGCTTCCGATTCGATATTGAAATAGCCGATGCCTGCCCTGAGCCCTTCGATTATTTCTTTGTCGGTTTTACCAACGCCGGCATAGACGATTTTCGACGGCTCGCCTCCTGCCTGTAGAACGCGATACAGCTCGCCTCCGCTGACAATATCGAACCCGCTGCCCGCCTCATTCATAAACCTGAGTATATTGATATTGCCGCAGGCCTTGACAGAATAGCACACGGTCGTATCAAGCTGGCCAAATGCATTTTGGATCTTCTGCAAATGGTCTGTGAAGGTGGCCTTACTGTAAATATAGACTGGTGTGCCGACCTCGGCGGCTATTCTTCCGACGTCTGAGTCCTCAGCAAAAAGTTTACCTTCTTTATAGTTAAAGTGGTCCATAATGTTGTTAAAAAAAGCATCTCAGTTTCAGCGATTAATCAAATCAACAGTATAAGAAATCTAAGGCTGATTGCAAGAACACAATCAGCGGTATTGTTTTGAGTTTATGGGGCGGTTATATTTAGGGTGATTGTCAGCTTGGAAAATGACTTGATACATAAATCAAATGGAGGGTTCTCCTTGAATGAGAACCCTCCATTTTTACGTAACTTATCACAGTGTTGGATTTTTGATGTTGGATTGTTACGTTATTTCTTTTTCTTCTTAGCTTTTTTCTTCTTTGTTGCTTTCTTTTTCTTAGCTTTCTTCTTTGCCATTATTTAATCACCTCCTTTTGGCTAATTAAATCCCTTCACATTTGGGTTAGCTTCATAACATGAATATGAAACTAAGTTAATTTGAAAAATTTTTCAAACACAGAGCTAATCGTCATCTTACATTTTTTATCGTCCAGATGTTTAAAAATTCTTCATAAAATTTTTACTGTCTGTGTTTTACATAACTTCTTGCATCGTTTATCATACTCTTCAGTGCTAAAGTAAAATTTGCTTTCGTCGTGATGAAAGTTTTCGTTTGAACTCAGTGCGAAACTAAATCTTTTGTTCAGAGAGAGAAAATGTTTTTTGTTATTATCTGTATTAAACCCGTTTATTTTGGCTTATTTAACGGTTTTTAACCTGTTTGATTGTGGAAGCGGTGGCTTGCATCTTTGTCAACCGTTTATATTTTTAGAAGTGGCAGGATATAGTAATTTAGATAAAGGCTGTGTTGCTTTTTAGGGATTTGAGCTGTTTGGTAATGGTTTTGTCGGTAAAAGTTTTTTCAAATTTTTTGTAATATTTTTTCAACAATCCACAATTTGGCTGTTAGTTTCTTGTGACAAAGAAAAAAATTGCATTGTTTGGTGGCACATTCGACCCTGTTCATCTGGGGCATACAACTGTTGCTGCCGCCGCTGCTGAGCATATTGGTGCAGAGAAAGTTATCTTCATTCCTGCGAAGCGCTCGCCTCTCAAGGATTCCTTCCCCGAAGCGGATGATGATGACAGATTGGCTATGATAGCTCTTGCTATTGCCCACAACGATAAGTTCCATCTGGACGACTATGAATTGAGAAAACCAAACCCTAGCTACACTTTGGAAACTGTAAGACACTTTCAGGCCGACTACGACGGTGGTACTTTATTTTACTGGCTCATAGGTGCTGATAGTATTTATGAATTATCACGTTGGTATGGAATTGTAGAACTGATTGACACCTGCATTTTGTGTGCGATGTTCAGGGCCGGTTGCAGGCCTCCGGATTTCACAGAATTTGAGGATGTGTGGGGAGCTGAACGTGTTAAAAAACTTCAGCGAAATGTTATCAAAACGCCTCTGATTAATATCAGCAGTACTGAAATCCGAAACAGGTTGGCTACCGGCCGTGATGTGGCCGGTATGGTTGCGCCGTCCGTTGCTGAATATATTCGAAAGCATGGCCTCTATCATTCCGCTTCTGATAGTTAATCAATCGCTTTGTATATTTTTTACCGAATCTTTGAGCCAGTTGTACCATTCGGCCATTCCTTGGCCGCTCTTGGCTGATACCGGGAAGATTACAATGTCCTTGTTCAATTTGCGGGCGTCGGCTTTCGCCCGTTCGATATCGAAATCAACCTGTGCTCCTGCATCCAGCAGGTCAATCTTGTTTATTAGCAGAGCTTTCGATTTTGCGAATATAGCCGGATATTTCGCTGGCTTGTCATCGCCCTCTGCAACAGAAAGTATTGCTATTTTACCCGACTCGCCCAGTTCAAAAGCTGATGGACAAACCAGATTCCCAACATTCTCTATAAATATCAAACCCAAATTACTGATGGGCAGATTATCTAATGCGCCGCTTACTTGGGCTGCTGATAAGTGGCACGAACCGCCGGTCTCTATTTGAACCACTGGCGCTTCGGTTGCCCTGATTCTTTCGGCGTCTAAATCTGTTTGAATGTCTCCCTCAATAACGCCGATTTTGATTTGGCCTTTCAGTTCGTTTATTGTTCTGACTAAAATCGTTGTCTTACCCGAGCCCGGCGATGATATCATATTAAGGCACAGCTTTTTCTGCTCGGATAAAATTTGACTGTTTCTGAGGGCGTACTCTTCGTTTGCGATAAGTATTTTCTTGCCGACGTCGATTCTTTTTTTCATTTCGTTACTCCGTTTCAAATTCTATCTCTTCGAGTATCAGTGGTGCATCAGGCAGTAACTCGAACTCATTGCTTTCGCACTTTGGACATCTCGGCTGACAAATCTCAAAGTTAAAGATTACATCACATTTCCTGCACTTGCCTTGTATTGGCTTATGTTCTATTTCCAGTTGCATACCTTCGCACGGTGTGCCTTTGGCAATGGCTTCGAAGGCGAAGCTGAGTATCTCATCGTTAATAGCGTTAAGCATCCCGCAGCTGATTTTTGCAAAAACCGGCTTTGCGTTCTGTTTCGCACTCTCTGCGGAAATTGTTGTAAGCAGACTTTCTGCAACCATTGTCTCATGCATCAGCATATCCTCGGCAGCTCGCGCCCGTATGGCATTTGTACGATTCTTCTTCCGCCGATTTTAGTTATCATCTCTACTGTAGGTATGTCACTGGCCTCTGTAATCTCCCCGATTATGCTTGCCTTTTTACCGAGCTTGTTCTTCTTGCATATACGCAGACAATCATCAGCCGACTTTGCTGGGACAACTGCCACGAGTTTACCTTCATTAGCGATATTGAGTACATCGAAACCCAGCATATCAGCCGCCGCCTGTACCGTTGAATTAATTGGTATATCGGCCTCGTTAATTTCAACACTCAGACCGCTTCCTCGGCAGATTTCGTTAAGTGTTGCCGCTAATCCCCCGCGGGTCGGGTCACGCATAAATTTTATACCATTGCTGCCCTCCAGCAGTTGTTGCGCCAGTTTAGCTATGCTTGCGCAGTCGCTCTTCAGCTTCGATTGAAATTTGATGCCTTCCCGCTGTGATATGATAGTCATACCATGGTCGCCTATCGTCCCGTTGATTATAATTTTATCCCCCCCTGAGATTCTCGTTAGACCTAAATCAACGCCGGCTAACCGCGTTCCAATCCCCGCTGTATTGATGAAAATTTTGTCGGCTGCGCCGGTTTCAACCGTCTTGATATCGCCGGTAACAATATCGACATTGTTTTGGCGGGCTGTTTTACTGATGCTGGCCAGAATCTTCTCCAGAATTTCAAATTCGAGACCTTCTTCGATTATAAATGACAGAGATAGGGCGGTGGGAACCGCTCCTGCGACCGCCAAATCGTTTATGGTCCCGCAAACGGCGAGTTTACCGATGTCGCCGCCGTTAAAAAACAACGGCTTAACAACATAGCTGTCCGTCGTGAAACATACCGAACTCGAATTAAGATTCAGTTTTGCCGAATCCGCAAGTTCAGCAAGCGCATCATTTTTGAGTCTTGGCAAAATATAATGTCGGATTAATTCATCGCTTAATTGGCCCCCGCCGCCGTGTGCAAGTAGGATTCTGTCGCCTCTCTTTTTCATTGCGTCTTTTTCTTTCGGCCGTACTTAAACCACGCTGCACACGCTCCCTCGGAGCTTACCATACACGGCCCAATAGGTGTCTGCGGCTCGCAGCTTGTCGCGAACAATTTACAATCCGGTGGTTCTATTAGCCCGCATAGTACTTCGCCGCATCGACAGCCGTTCCTTTCACCGCCTGTTGTTTCAGCAATATTGAAACGTTTGAAAGCGTCGAATCGGCTGTATTTGTCTTTTAGTTTAAGTGTGCTTTTCTCAATTTTTCCCAGTCCTCGCCAGTAACCGTTCGCTGTCTCGAAGCACTCAGCGATGATTTCTTGTGCGGTGCTGTTGCCATGCTCCGTTACAACCGCGCGGTATATCGATTTCAGTTCAGCTTTACCCTTGGAAAGTTGGCGACAAATTTCGCTGAGTCCTTCGATTATTTGCATCGGCTCAAAGCCTGCTACCACGCAGGGACGCCCGAAATCTTCCACAACCTCTGCAAAAGCGCCGTAGCCGATTATCACGCTTACATGCCCTGGACAGAGAAAACCGTCTATCTTGTGGTTTTTTTCAGAAACTAAGGCCCGCATTGCGGGTACTACCAGTTTGTGCCCGCTCAAAATACAGAAATTATCAATACCTTCTGCCTCCGCTTCTTTCACAGCTACTGCCGTGGCCGGAGCTGTAGTTTCGAAACCCACAGCAACGAACACAATTTCTTTTTCTGGATTATCTTTCGCCAGTTGAAGGGCGTCTGCGCTGCTCAGAACTATCTTCACATTCGCGCTTGATTGTTTTGTTTCGAGCGACCCGCCCTTGCCGGGAACGCGAATCATATCTCCGTAAGTGGCAATTAGGCAGTCATCGCGCTCCGACAATGCTAAAACAGCATCAATATAGCTCTGGTCGGTAACACATACCGGGCAGCCCGGCCCGGATAAAAGTTTTATCTTCTCCGGCAGCGTCGACCTTAGACCGCAGCGAAAAATAGAGACTGTATGGGTGCCGCAAACCTCCATTATATTGATTTGCCGACCCAGCGTTTCACACGCAGCTTTCATCGTGCTTTGCGCTTTATATATTCTCTCAAGCATAAAATCTAAATTCACCCCGAAATTTTATTTCGTGTCTCGTCGAATTCGTTGATTTCCGCGATAAGCTGCCACGTCTTTTTTGCCTCTTCTTCATCGACAAGTGATATAGCAAAGCCGGCGTGCACCAGCACCAAATCTCCCTCATTGGCTTCCGGCAGTAGGGTGGTCTTGGCCCGGTACTGGTTGCCCATCGCATCAACAACTGCGTTATCTCCTTTCAGCTCAATTATTCTTGCTGGTATTGCTAAACACATATTTCGTATCTCACCTTTCGTGGGCCGTGATTGGTTAATATAATCACCCGCCTCGATTCGTCATGCGGACGGCAATCGCCGCTTGGCCGATGGATATTCCGCCGTCATTAGACGGAAACTCTCGGTTAAATAATACGTAAAAACCATTTTCTTTCAAGAGCTTAACCAGTCGATTCGTTAAATACCGATTACAGAACACCCCGCCGCTCAGCACAACTGTGTCTAATTTTTTACCTGCTCTCGCTGCTTCGGCCATCTCTAGCAGGGCGGCTGCAATGGTATTATGGAATTTCGCCGATATGACGCCGTTGCTGATTTTTGTATGAATATCAGCGATTATCTGCTTTATCATTTTACGAATGTCAAGATGAAGCGGTTCATCAGCTTTCTTAACAAGCTCGAACTCATAATGTTCTTCGATGCCGTTTCCTGCAATCGCTTCGAGAGCCATCGGAAGTTGTGCTTCGAAGTTGTTATAGCTCCCCAGCCCGACCATAGCAGCAACCGCATCAAAAACTCGACCTAAACTTGAGGTTCTTACCATGTTTATTTGTTTTTCAATTTGCTCTAATATAATTTGCCGCTTATTTGAATCTGGCTCAATGCGCTCGAGCATCCACTCGAATTTCTTTAATTCAGAACCGTCCCCATAGGTTGTTTTCAGCAGTCCCATCAGTGGCCTTATAGCTTCTTTACTTGCCTTGTCACCGCCCGCCAGAGGATAATAAGCCAAATGGCCGAATCGTTCAAAATTATCCAGCGATGCTATCATGCACTCGCACCCCCAAATCGCCCCGTCCGTCCCGTAGCCCGTGCCGTCACACTCGATGCCTATGACCGGTCCTTCGAGCCCGTGTTCGGCCAAAACCGACGCGATGTGCGCCCAGTGATGTTGAACCTGAAAAACTTTTAATCCCGACAGAGAAAGTGCGTACCGCGTCGATAAGTAACCCGGGTGGAGGTCGCACACGGCAATTTTCGGCTCGACTTCGAACAGCTTCCGCAAATGCTCGATTGAATCGATGTAGTGATGATATACCTTTGCGTCTTCGAGTTCGCCGATGTGCTCGCTGCATATAAGCTGATTTTGTTTTACGAAGCAGAAAGTATTTTTCATATCAGCTCCCGCCGCAAATACGTCTCCCCCGCACTTTTCTTCTATAAAGACAGGTGTCGGCACATATCCTCTGGCCCTTCTTATAAGGACCGGCTGTTCGTCCACAAAATGAACAATTGAATCGTCAACCTGCCGGTAAATCTCCCTGTCGTGCATCAGGAAAACATCCGCAACCCCGCCGAGCTTCTCCATCGCCTCCTCGTTTTTGCAAATCAGCGGCTCATCGGAAATATTACCGCTTGTCATCACTAATACTTTGATACCCTCGGCAAAAAGTAAGTAATGAAGTGGAGCATAGCAGGCCATAAACCCGAAAGTATTGACCCCCTCTGCAACCGATGCTGCTATTTTTGAATTTTCTTTTTTGGGCAGCAATACAATCGGGCTTTGAGGGATTTTTAACAATCTCTCTGCTGCTTCGCTCACGATTGCGTACTCTTTTATGCTTTGGACCGAGCCCGCCATCATTGCAAAGGGCTTATGGTCCCTTCTTTTACGTTCTCGCAGTCTCCTCACCGCCTTATCATCGAGTGCATTGACGGATAAATGAAATCCCCCGATCCCTTTTATCGCCGCAATCTTTCCGCCCGAAAGTAAACGTGCCGTCTCCGCGATTACTTTGTCGGCCCCTGTTTCTATTGTTTTGCCGTTTGCGTCGGTCAGCCATATTTTCGGCCCGCACTTACCGCAGGCGACCGGCTGTGCATGAAAACGACGGTCAGTTATGTCCCTGTATTGAGCCGCGCATTTGCCGCACATCTCGAAGACCGACATCGTCGTGTTGCACCTGTCGTAAGGTATTGTCTTCACTATCGAATACCTCGGCCCGCAGTTTGTGCAGTTTATAAACGGATACCTGTAACGGAAATCTTCCTTCTCACCCATCTCCGCAAGGCAGTCTTCGCACACCGCAATATCGCCGGTTACCTGCGACAGGGCGGCCCCTTCCGACTCGCTCGCTTTGATTGTGAATCTCTCCTCCCCATCGACCGTCACTATATCCGCCGTTTTATACGATTTTATTTCCGCCAATGGCGGCTTGTCGTTTCTCTGCAGCCGACCCGAAAATTCAGCTATTCTTTCTTTCGCCCCCTGTAATTCGATTGTTACGCCCTTCGTGTCGTTATAGACAAAGCCCGTAAGCCCTAATTGGCTGGCTATTCTGTACACGGCCGGACGAAATCCGACCCCTTGCACTCGCCCCGTTATGAATATTCTCTGCCTTTTAATCAAAGCCTTTCATTCCACCTTTCTAACTGCTTTAATACGAGCCGCTTACATTAGTGGTTCTCTGAAGGCATTATAGTTTGACGGCTTTAACAAGGCAATCACCCCTTTTGGTCTTTGTCATTGCGTCGCAGACGACATCGGGATTTTTGTTTGCCTCCGCCGGATTTTTCTGCTAATATTGCTCAATACTTCGGGGCCTTAGCTCAGTTGGGAGAGCGCTTGCATGGCATGCAAGAGGTCGTGGGTTCGAATCCCATAGGCTCCATTCGACGGTTCGGGGTCAGCTTGCCGGAATCCTGCAGCTGTTACATTCTGCCTGCCTTAAGTTCCGAACAAAAAAGATTCTGCAAGAAGCAGGCCGGATAAAAATCACCATCGTCAGAAATATTATCGAGAATAAGACGGGCCTTTTACTTCGGTTTGCCGCTCTTTTCACCATATATTACCAACCGCGATTCCAAAAATATTTAGCCCCGTCACTTCGTCCTGGTGTCTTTTTCGGGACAATGACGGGGTTGCTCTGGACTGCGAAGCGTCATTGCGAGCGTAGTGCGGCAACCTCCATTCCCCCAAGCGCGAAAACCCCGGAGCAATTGATGAGTTTGTTTTTCACCAATTGCGACTGCCTCGCCAGCCCGCTTTGGCACCACTTCTTTGATTTACCGAGGGCGAGAGAGTATATCTGTTGCCGTTAAATAAATGATTGACTTGCTCGTGCTGCCTTCTGCTCAGATACTGCTTTTAATGTTCGCTTTCAGCGAACTACTGTTCGTTTCTTCGTTGCGGCCTCCGGC
>CAZDQP010000063.1:0-14017 GCA_964507485.1 uncultured Pirellulales bacterium
CTAGACAAGCAATACCAGGGACGCTATGTGTATACAGAGCATCATGAATCGCATGCAGCCAGTGCCTTTTTTCCCAGTCCCTTTATAGAAGCGGCCATTGTGACACTCGATGGTGTAGGTGAATGGTGTACAGCCAGTTACGGTATTGGCAGGGAGAACCGCGTAGAGCTTCATAAGGTCATCCACTTTCCCCATTCCCTGGGCCTGCTCTATTCGGCCTTTACCTATTACACGGGCTTTCGTGTCAATTCCGGGGAGTACAAGCTCATGGGCTTGGCCCCTTATGGCACACCCCGGTATGCAGACCTGATCTTCAAGGAATTAATTGATATCAAACCGGACGGTTCCTTTCGGTTGAATATGCGGTATTTCCCCTATGGTCACAAGAATGTCATGATTAATAAACGCTTTGAGTCCCTGTTCGGGGCACCAGCACGTAAGCCTGAGAGCCAATTGACCGAACACATGATGGATATTGCCGCCTCTATCCAGGTCGTAACCGAAGAGGTCATGTTACGCATGGCGCGCCATGTGCATAAGGTTACAGGCATGAAGTACCTGGTACTGGCCGGAGGAGTAGCCCTGAATTGTGTGGGTAATGGTCGTATTCTGCGCGAAGGTCCCTTTGAAAAGATTTGGATTCAGCCAGCCTCCGGTGATGCGGGCGGTGCCCTGGGATCCGCCCTGTTTGTGTGGTACCAACTCCTGGATAATGAACGCCGGGTGTATCCTCAGGACAGTCAACAGGCGTCCCTGCTGGGGCCGTCTTTCTCAAACGATACCATTACAGCACATTTGACCTCTCTGGGCGCGGTCTCTAAGACCTTTGACACGGATAAGGCCCTGTGTGACCATGTAGCAGATCTGATTGCAGAGCAGAAGGTTGTGGGCTGGTTCCAAGGACCCATGGAATTCGGACCGCGAGCCCTAGGCAACCGTAGTATCCTGGGCGATGCCCGTAGCCCGGATATGCAGCGGGTGATGAATCTCAAGATTAAATTCCGGGAATCGTTTCGACCCTTTGCCCCGTGCGTTCTCCGACAGGATGCAACGGAATATTTTGATATTTCTCCCGGGCAAGATAGTCCCTATATGTTGATTGTGGCCCCAGTCCAGCGGGCACAACGTATAGATGAATCCAGTAGCTCGGTGAAGGGATTAGACCGTATAAAGATTACACGCAGCCGGATTCCGGCAGTAACCCACGTGGACTATTCCGCGCGTATTCAAACAGTGGACCAAGAACGTCATCCCCGCCTGTACCAGCTGATAATGGCCTTTAGACACAAGACCGGTTGTCCCGTAGTCATCAATACCAGCTTTAACATCCGGGGCGAACCCATTGTGTGCACACCCGAACAGGCGTACCGCTGTTTCATGTGCACCAACATGGATGTACTGGTATTGGAAAATCATGTATTGTATAAGGAAGATCAGCCTCAGGTAACTCAACAAGAGGTTGAAACCTATAAATCACAGTTCAAGTTGGATTAACGATTATGTCCCTGGTAAACGTCAATTGGCATCCGAGCCCCAAAGAGCTGAACAGATTTCGCTTGATTAGTGTGGTCATCACCCTAATCTTGGCTCTGGTATTGCATGTTCTCCGGGATGTGGGTGTTGCCTGGTGTGCCGTGATTGCTGGTATCGGCCTGATCATTGGACTCAGTGGATTTATCTCCCTGCGCTTGACGCGGATTTTCTACGTCACCTTGGTGACCGTTACCCTGCCCATCGGAATGGTCGTAAGTTTCATATTCATGGCCGTATTTTATTTCGGTCTGATTACACCCGTGGGCCTGTTGTTCCGCTGCATCGGGCGCGATGCCTTGAAGCGCCGCTGGGATACCAAGTCTGGGACATATTGGATCGAGCATAAATCGCCGCAGAACCTGGAGCGATACTTTCGTCCCTTCTAAGGGAAAAGGGAACTGACCAATGGCAAAAGACAAAAAAAAGAATTTCGAGCAACTCGCCCAGCAGCAACGCAGCTCTATACTGGCCGACTTCTGGTACTTTCTCAAGCACAACAAAAAATGGTGGCTCCTGCCGATCCTGCTTGTTCTGCTGTTGCTGGGACTAATTGTGGTGCTGGCTGGCAGCAGTGTGGCACCGTTTATTTATACGTTGTTTTAGGTAGACACTTGAAACTGGAAACTTGGAGGGGACTTGGTCCGCCAGTATTTTCAGATAATATTAGCTAATTGTTATTAAAAAAGGTCAGGCTTTTATTTTAGTTACGGAGGCGTCGATTGTAATAACATTTCAAGGGCCATTCTTACGTCATTTTCATTCGGGTCTATCTTCAAAGCGGCTCGCAGCTCTTGTTCGGCTTCGTACCTGCGGCCCTGCGAGGCGTACAGAATGCCGAGGTTATAATGTAACTTCAAATCGTCGGGTGCAAGTTCCAGACCCTTATGATATATTTCCAGTGCCTTGTCGTACTTGCCCTGCTTGAACAAAAGCAACCCAAGATTGTTATATGCATCCACCTGATACGGCGCAAATTCAACCGCCCTGGAATAACATTTAATCGCTTTATTAAAACTGCCCAGAGCCTGGTAACTAACTCCCATATTATAGTACGCATCGACACAAATGGGGTAGATTTTTACCGCTTTCAAACCATTCTCGACAGCTGCGTTTAGTTTTCCCTGTCTGCTGAATATAAAACATAACTTGGCATAAGCGGGGTAATAGTGTGGTACTAATTTAAGAACAGTAAGATACTGCTCAACTGCAGCATCGTAGCGGCCCAAGTCCTTCAATAACCAGCCGTATTTCCAGTGCAGCCTCCAGTCTGAAGGGCTCTGGTTTATCGCCCAGCGATACTGGTCCTGAACATCCTCGAGAACTTTTTCAGAACCACATTCCTTCATTAACTGACGTAATTCCCATTCCATTCGTTTGACACGTAGGCCGTGGTAAAGCTGATTTGTGAATGGCGGTTCTTTTATATAATGACTTAAAACTTCTTCGGCAATCTTGTATCTGTCCCAGACAGTGTATCCTAAATATTTCTCGCATTGCTTTTCCGTTAACCGCGACCGGTCTTTTACCCTGTAGCGCTCTATACGTTCCGGAAGTATATTCTCAACTTGTTTGGCAATCGCATCGGCCAGTAAACAAGCTCCCTTGAAGTTTATGTGGACATGTTCGTAAAAAAGCTCCTCGCCCGGTGTTCGATGAGGACTGCTGTCTTCATATACTTTTACAGAATCAACCAGATAAACACCTTCGGCAGACCCGCTATCTGTCACTTTCCGGATAACATCATTGATCCGTGTATCAGCCCTGAATCTCAGCGTGTCCAGCTCACAAGCCCTTAGAAATCTGTCACGGGCCTTACTAAATTCACGGGTCTGCCAATAGCAACGACCCAGGCGAAACTGAAGGTCTGCAAAGCTGTCATCTATCTCTCCCGCCGACAAATACAATTCAACCGCTTTGGTAAAATCATCGGCCTGTTCATATTTAATTCCCTTTTGATAAAGCTCGTTCCACTTTTTCATACCTGGTTCCGACAGGCCCGAGCGGTGCAGGGAAGCAAACGGCGGGTTATCTTTGAGATTGACGGGGACCGTGCTGAAGATTATTTTCGCACCGCTCCTGCGGGCGGTTTTACTAATATCCTGCAGGTTTCTTTGAAAATGACTATAAACAATTTCCAGGTTTGGTTCGTCCGCCCGTACCTGCTTATCCAAATACGTTGCCATTCCGCTCCAGACATCGAGGTCATTACTTGTGCCGGTCAGCCGCATCAGGTTTGTTATCAACTGGCCCAGTTTTGTCGCCTTAAGCGCTATACTCAGACGAATCATAGATAAGTTTGAACTAAACGGTGTAAAGACGGTTCCCGTGCCGTAGGGCCCGACAACCTCGTTATTGCCCAGATATATAACAAATAAATCAGGCTGGTGACGCGCACAGTCTTTTGCCATTTCGAGAACCACATGGGAATTTATGGCTGGCATCGCAACGGTAATGACCTCAAATTCGGCCTGCGGATACCGATGTTCCAGCATCACTCGCAGGATTCGCCCGAAACAATAAGCGCCATCCGGAATGCCCGCCGCGGCCGAGGCACCAAGCACGAATATTCTATATGTGTTTTCGGATTTTTTAGCGGGGAACACAAATGACGAGGCCTGTCGGGCGATATTAGGATGAAAAAACCGCCAGGTAAACTTCATATTATAACAATAAGAGAGTGTTTTATTACCTTTACATTCAATGATCGCGCTCGTCGGGTAGCCGTAACCGGCCACTCGCAGCGCAACCTCAAGCAGCCCGAAGAAGATTACAGGTATAATGATAGGAGTAATGATACGGAACAGCCACAAACGCCGACCAGTAATCCGCTTATATGCAGCCTTTTTTTTGGATTCCTGTTTTAATTTTTCCGCTGAGATACCGGCAGGAAAATCTTTACCAGACCGGGAGTGTTTGTGCGGCCCGCGTCGTTCAATTTCCTTTCTGATATGCGATTTCGATTTTTTATGCCTTCGGCGTCTGGAACACATTTTCCCCTCTTTTCAGAAAAAAATTACTACAGTTTTTTTCTTACATACAAACTTCTCGAAAGGTTTCGAAGTGCCCATCAAGCAAGCGCCACAGGTCCGAGGCCTGCGGCACCCGCGGGCGGTATAAAGGCAATGATTTGAGACACGGCAGTCCCACGGCACAGCCTCACATCCAGAAAAACAGAGCACGGTCGGAAAGACCGAGACGTCTCAGCGCAGAACCAGTATATGTTTAAATGACCACATAGCAAGAGATATTACTATAATGCACAGTGGGTGTTGTACGAATGGCAAACATTGAGTAAAGCTAATGCTCTGTTGAAACCTTCAAGTTGTATATAAAGGGTTACCGATGATTAAATTATGGAAGCATAAAAGACAAAAAACTATAAGTACTAAATGTTCTACCTGTGAATATTTGGGGTGGTGGGTTGGGATTTAATAACAATAAGAATTTAGTATATTGTGTGTGTTAATGCTTTCGGTTTATTCATATAGTTATTAAATAATTTCTGAACTTTACTTTTATCCTGATTGTAAAATTCGGAAATAAAATTTTCAATCTCATTGTGATCTGATTTTGTAGTAATTAATTTGGCTATATTTTGGGGAGCACCCCACCAATTTTTTCCTTTAAGTCTTTGATTAGAATACGCCCGACAAGATTCGAACTTGTGACCTTCGGTTTAGGAAACCGACGCTCTATCCTACTGAGCTACGGTCGCAAGCGTATATAAGTAATGTGACAAGCTTGTGCCTTTTTTGCAACCGCCGCTTAATGTCACCAAGTCTGGCGCAAAGAAAGCAGTTTTTCGACGATATCGAGTGCGGCTCGCGGCCTGCCGAGCCGTTTGGCATTGGCCCGCATACTATTCAATCGAACGGGGTCTCCGAGCAGGTTATCGATTTTATAAGCCAAAACAGGAAGATTATTGCACCGGATTGCGACCCCCTCCTCCAAAAGATGGTCGGAATTTCGTTCTTCCTGGCCACGAATGGGGTTTATTATGACAAACGGCAGGGCTTTAGCCAATGCCTCTGAAGTGGTGAGTCCGCCGGGCTTGCCGAGCACCAGGTCGGAAGCCGACATATACTCATCTATCTCGGTAGTATATCCAATTGGGATGATGCGGACGTTACAATCGTGCCCGAGGCCGGCGGAGAATTTATGAATACGATTTTTCAGGCCCTCATTCCGGCCGCAAACGGCTACAGTCTGAACCCTCGTACGCATCTTGATCAGCGACTGCAGTATCTGCTCAACGGGTCCGACGCCGAAGCCTCCAGCGGAGAGCAAAATTGTCGGAAGCAAGGGGTCGAGGTCGTGCCTGAGACGCATAGCGCGGCTATCCTTAAACTCGGCAAAGACCGGGTCGATGGCGATGCCTGAAACAGTAATTTTGTCGGATGGTATGCCGAGCTGTTCAAGATGAACAGCCGTTTCATCGAGAGCGACGAAATAATGTTCGTAATGGTGACACAGCCACATAGCGTGGACATCGAAGTCTGTAATTACGATGACTTGGCGCGTATTGAGACGTTTTTTGGCTCTGAGCCAAGAAATAATTTCGGCAGGCAAGAAGTGAGTGCAAACAACGATTTCGGGCTGATATTGTTTGAGCATTTTAACAAATGGCCGGGTGTTGAGCTTGTCGAAAGCAAGCCGGCGGCGTTCATTCTTCCAAGGTTTATCCAACTGGTCGTACAGCCAGCCGAGAACATCGGGGGCCTTATTCACCAGCTCAATATAGGCCTTGGAGTAAAGTTTTTGAAATATTTTATTCGTATACTCGAGCGTATCAATGTTGCGCACTTCGCCGGCCGCATTTAACTGCATAAAGGCCTTTTCCATTGCCTGTGCTGCCCTGACATGGCCTGCCCCTGCGGAGGCGGACAAAATTAAGACTTTCTGAAACATAACTGACTTTACCTTTCCTGCAAAATCTGTCCGGTTTTGCTGTCCAGTTTTGGGATATCTGCCTTGTCTTCCACTTTTTCGATATCGAGACGCATAAGATAATCAGATATATTCTTCCAAATCGGATGAAACCCGAAACCGCCATGAACCATTTCGTCGGCCGCGGCTTCTTTCGACCAGCCGCAAACGGCCACCCGATATATCGCACACATCAAGCCGGTCCTGTCCGCTCCGTGCTGACAATGAACGAAGATGGGTGTTTTTTCTTTATCAGTTACTATTTTGAGAAACCTGACAATGTCCTCTTCCTCAGGATGCCATGCCTTCATCCTGATGTGTTCATATCCTATCTCAACGTTGCCGATTTCATTCCTGTCAGAATGAAAAGACCGCAAGTTTACTATTGTTTCAATGCCCATATCCTTTAACTGTTTGATTCCCTCTGCAGTCGGCTGGGCTCCTCTGTATAAATCCTGAGAGACTTTATGAAAGTTCGGCAGTCCATCCCTTGTAATGGGCACCGCCCGTTCGGCAGGCTGTTCCAGACGGTGTTTTTCGCCTTGGCCGTTTATTCCGTAATTTATCCACAGGAGCAAAACTGCGGCCCCAATTGATATGAGCAAGGCCGCAATCAGCGGTTTCACCAGCCGTTTGGTTAAGTTGGACATAGTTTTTCTCTCAGATTGAACGCTGAATAAGATTGAGTTTAGCTATTCTGCGGTTTTTTTCAATATTGAGCAAAGAAGGAATTTTTTTAGAGACAGAACAATTGTTGACAAATAGGAGTAGTTACTATATAGTATTTTTTCGTATAAACAGAAGGAATCAACTGGCTCGGACCGGGTGAAGAACAGAGGACGAAACGGCGCAAAAGAATTATTGACTTTTGCAAAAAGCTTCTTGAGAATATAGCTGTTCCTAAAAGCTGTGGCGAAAAGCTAATTATATTGTTGTAAGCGATGTATTTAGGTATCTGTCGTATAAGTACCGGAAAACATAAAGGCGGTTGGGATTAAGTTTTTCGGGGTGTGAAAGAAAGTAGCTTAAGGGTTGGGTTGAAATGCTGAAGGACAAGGTAGGAACGCCAAATTATAAAGGAGATTAAGATGCCTGAATTCGGGAGTCCATTTTCCGGCCTGGCGAAGGAACGGAAAGTTACGCATGAGGAGCTGATTCGCGCGATAAGATTTATGGTTGCTGCTGAGTATGAAGCTATCCAGCTATATATGCAGCTTGCCGAGTCAACGGATAATAAACTGGCGCAAGAAGTACTTAAGGATATAGCTGATGAAGAGCGTGTTCACGCGGGAGAATTTTTGAGGCTCCTGAGGGAGCTTGCACCTGACGAGGAAAAATTTTATGCTGAGGGGTACAGAGAAGTGGAGGAAGAGATAGAAAAGCTTAACAATAGGAGAGTTTAACGGAGGTCTTTAAAGGAAACTGAGAACGTACAAATTCTACTTATGTAATCAGGAGGTTGTCTATGGAGCTTAAAGGAAGCCAAACAGAAAAGAATTTATTGACTGCTTTTTCAGGAGAGTCTCAGGCGAGGAACCGCTATACATATTTTTCCAGCCAGGCGAGGAAGGAAGGTTATATACAGATATCGGCAATATTCGAGGAAACAGCGAGCCAGGAAAAAGAACACGCCAAGCGCGAGTTCAAGTTCTTGCAAGGTGGCGAGGTGGAGATAGCAGCTGCTTTTCCGGCGGGCGTAATCGGCAAGACGATAGATAATCTGAAGGCCGCGGCGGCCGGCGAGCATTACGAGAACACCGAGATGTATCCGGGGTTTGCCAAGGTGGCGGACGAAGAAGGATTCAAGGAGATAGCAGAAGTTTTCCGGAATATCGCGGTGGCCGAGAAGCGCCATGAGGACAGGTATGTTGCACTGGCGAAGAATATAAATGATGGTCGTGTTTTCAAACGTGAGAAACCGGTGAGATGGGTTTGCAGGAACTGCGGATATGTTCACGAAGGGACGGAGCCGCCGGAGGTATGTCCATCGTGTGCGCATCCGAAGGAGCATTTTGAGCTGGAAGCGGTCAACTATTAATTACATGGGTTTTCTGGTAGAGCTAACAGATGTCAATTAGAACGGATGCAGAATTCTCAGTTGCTACGTTTTGTTTATATGCTATCGTGATTGCAATGTTGCTTACGAGTTGTGAGGAGAACACTATGGAAGGGCGTGAACGAACAGTGACGATGAAGGGCAATTCCCTGACTTTAACGGGGAATGAAGTAAAAGTCGGCCATCAAGCACCGGATTTTGAGGTTATTGCTAATGATATGTCTTCTGTGAAGCTATCATCTTTTAAGAACAAGGTGCTTATCATTTGCTCGGTGCCGTCGCTCGATACAGCAGTTTGCGACATCGAAACTCGCAGATTCAACGAGGAGGCAAGCAAACTCGGCAGCGAGGTTGCGGTGCTGACGATTAGTATGGACCTTCCGTTTGCCCAGAAGCGATGGTGCGGGGCGGCAGGGGTAGAGAATGTTCGGACGCTTTCTGACTATCGCAATGCATCGTTCGGCGAGGCGTACGGGGTATTGATAAAGGAATTACGCCTGCTTGCCCGGGCGGTGTTCGTAGTAGACAGAAATGGCATTATCAGGTATATGCAAATTGTAGACGAACTGACCAATGAGCCGGACTATGAGTCGGTACTGAATGCAGTAAAGGGGCTGGAGAAATGATGGAGCTAAAACCCGACATTTATGCAGTTGGAGCGATTGACTGGGACAGGCGACTGTTTGATGAGTTAATTCCCCTGCCGGACGGGACGAGCTATAACGCCTATCTGGTCAAGGGCAGCGAGAAAATAGCGCTTTTGGATACGGTTGACCCAACTAAAACCAGCGTGTTAATAGACAATCTTGTCAAAGCCGGGGTTGACAGAATAGATTATATTGTTGCGCACCACGGGGAGCAGGACCATTCCGGCAGCATACCTGACATATTGATGCTATACCCTCAGGCAAAGGTGGTGGCAAATCCTAAATGCAAAGGTATGCTGGCTGATTTATTGCAAATCAGCGAGGACAAATTCGTTACTGTTGAAGACGGCCAAACCCTTTCTCTGGGCAACAAGACTCTGCAGTTTATTTATATCCCATGGGTACACTGGCCGGAGACTATGGGGACTTACCTGAAAGAGGACAAGATATTATTCCCGTGTGATTTCTTCGGCTCGCATCTGGCGACGAGCAGCTTGTTCGTCGAGGACGAGTCGCTTGTATATGAGTCTGCCAAACGCTATTACGCCGAGATAATGATGCCTTTCAGGACGGCGATAAAGAACAATCTCGAAAAAATAAAAGACCTCGAAATAGATGTAATCGCCTCAAGTCACGGTCCTGTGTATGATAATCCGAAGTTTATCATAGATGCTTATAAGGACTGGGTAAGCGACAATGTCAAAAACGAGATTGTGCTGCCGTACATATCGATGCATGACAGCACGAGAAAAATGGTCGAGCATTTTATGGACGCCCTGATTGAAAGAGGAATTAAGGTTCGGCAATTCAACCTTACCGTAACTGATATTGGTGAGCTTGCAATGTCGCTTGTGGATGCAGCCACTATTGTGCTTGGGTCTCCGACGGTTTTAACGGCGGCGCATCCCAAAGTCGCATATGCCGCAGTCTTGGCGAATGCACTTAAACCGAAGAGCAAGTTTGCTTCAATTATCGGCTCTTACGGCTGGGGCGGAAAAATGGTTGAACAAATATCAGGGTTAATTAGTAATCTGAAGGTAGAGGTTCTTGAGCCGGTAATAGCGAAGGGCTATCCTAAAGATGAGGATTTTGCGGCGCTTGAAAAACTTGCTGATAAAGTATTAGCAAAACACAAAGAACTCGGAATTGTTTAACATCAATTTATATAAAGGGGAAATATTATGGCGAAGAAACTGGAAGTATACAAATGTAAGGTCTGTGGCTATATTGTGGAAGTACTTCACGGCGGTGCGGGCGAATTGGTTTGCTGCGGCCAGCCGATGGAAAATCTTGCTGCGAAAACAGCCGACGAGGGCAAAGAAAAGCACGTTCCTGTAATCGAGAAAATCGACGGCGGCTACAAAGTGAAGGTCGGCAGCGTTGCTCATCCTATGGAGGAGAAACATTATATAGAGTGGATTGAACTGCTTGCGGACGGCAAGGCGTACAGGCAATTCCTGGAGCCGGGGGCGGCACCTGAGGCCGCGTTTAATGTTAAGGCCGATTCTGTGAGCGCAAGAGAACATTGCAATGTTCACGGGTTATGGAAAGGTTAAGAAATGATAAGCAAAAAGGTGGAAGAGGCCCTGAACGGGCAGGTGAACGCAGAGATGTATTCGGCGTATCTGTACTTGTCGATGGAGTCATATTTTAAATCGCTTAATTTAAACGGGTTTGCAAACTGGATGATGGTGCAGACGCAGGAAGAGATGGTCCACGCGATGAAGATTTATGACTTCATAAACGAGCGCGGCGGAAGAGTAACTCTGAAAGCCATAGATGGGCCGCCCACAAAATGGGAATCGCCGATGGCGGTTTTCGAGGCGGTTTATGAACACGAACAAAAAGTTACAGGTCTGATTAACAAACTGGTGGATTTGGCTACAGAAGAGAAAGACCATGCGACGAACACATTTCTGCAATGGTTCGTAAACGAGCAGGTTGAGGAAGAGTCGTCTGCTGATGCAATAGTGCAGCAGATGAAAATGATGGGAAACGCGCCGGGCGGGATGTTTATGCTGGACCGTGAACTGGGACAGCGGGTCTTTACACCACCAGCAACAGAAGGAGAACAAAAATGAGTATTACCTTTAACGCCGATGAAGTTTTCGAAATGGCAGAAAATATTGAGAGAGATGGTGCCAAGTTTTATCGCCAAGCGGCAAAAAATGTCGCTGACGAAAAAACAAAACAGATGCTGCTTGATTTAGCGAATATGGAAGACAAGCATCTAAAGACTTTTCAGGAAATGAGAAAGGATCTTAGTGCCAGAGAGAAGGAAGAATTAATTTTTGACCCTAATAATGAAGGGGCGATGTATCTTCAGGCTATGGCTGAAGGACATGGATGGGAAGGTAAGAAAAGTTTGACGGAAAAACTAACCGGTAATGAGACGATAGCGGAAATTCTTAAGATAGCTATCGATGCTGAGAATAATTCAGTAGTGTTTTATTCTGGTCTTAAGGAGTTGGTCCCGGCTAAAGCAGGAAAGGATAAAGTCGAGGCCATTATAAAAGAGGAACTCGGTCATATAGCTGTTTTGAGTAAACAACTTGCGCTTGTGAAGTAAGTTGGATAATTTCGTAGAGTTTGATTATCGAAATTTAATCAGTCCAAGGAGAGGCAGGCGTTGAACTTAGAGTCGCTTTTCAAGCTAAGTTACGGTATGTGCATAGTCAGCTCTAAGAAGGAGGACCGGTTCAACGGCTGTATAGTGAATACCGTTTTTCAGCTGACACCTGAACCACCGACGGTCGCCATCAGTGTTAACAGACAGTGTTTAACTCACGAATACATTACTGAAAGCAGGTTATTTACCGTTTCTATTCTCTCTGAAGGGACGCCAATGTCTTTTATCGGAGATTTTGGTTTTAAGTCCGGCAGAGATATAGATAAGTTCAAAAGGGTAAATTACAAAAAAGGCCAAACAGGCATACCGATTGTTTTGGATAATGCTGTAGCTTTTCTCGAGGCTGAAGTTACGGAAAGCATCGATGTTGTAACACATACGCTATTTATCGCGAAAATTGTGGCCTGTGAAACTCTTGATGAGGACGCGGAACCAATGACGTATGATTATTATCGTGATATAAAACGCGGCAAGACACCTAAAACCGCTGCAACGTATATCAAAGTGGAATCGAGAGCAAAATCGAAGGAAGGAGTAAAAGGTATGAAAAAATACAAATGTCTTATTTGCGGATATATATACGACCCTGCCGTGGGCGACCCCGATAACGGTGTGAATGCAGGTACAGCTTTCGAAAATTTGCCGAACGACTGGATTTGTCCGGAGTGTGGAGCCGGCAAAGACGAATTTGAACCTTTTGAAGATTAAATTCTGTTGCTGAAAGACTATTAAACTTTTCAGCCTATAAGAGACAGTTGTTATGAAAGAAATTAAGCCGTCCTTAGACCAGCAGGATATTATTTGTGCTGAAACGGCAGCCCCATCAAATGCCATGATTGTATTTGGTGTTTCCGGAGATCTATCTCGCAGAAAACTGCTTGTGAGTATTTTCCAAATTTTCGCGAGGGATTTACTCGATGAGAGTTTTTATTTGTTAGGCTGTGGTCGAAAGAAACTTACAGACGAAGATTTCCGAGAAATTGCGCAGCAGGCGATACGGGATAGTTCCACAGATGCATCGGTGAAAGATTTGGATGCTTTTACGAAGAAGCTCTACTATGTGGATGGTGATTACAATGATGCAGCTTTTTATGAGAGTATCAAAACAAGACTTATAAGCCTTGACAGCAAACACAAGGTTGACGGCTGTCATATTTTTTACCTTTCAGTTCCGCCGTTTCTATACAGTCCGATAGTGGAGCATTTGGGCGTGTCTGTGTTGTCCTGCGCCAGCGAATCTGCTTTGAAGCAGAAGGTCCGATTAGTTGTTGAGAAGCCGTTTGGCAGAGATTTGCAAAGCGCGGTCGAACTAAACGATAGAATTGGCCACTGTTTTGATGAGTCACAGATATATCGCATCGACCATTATCTGGGTAAAGAGACGGTTCAGAATATTTTGATGTTTCGTTTTGCAAACACTATTTTTGAACCGGTTTGGAACCGCAATTATATTGACCACGTTCAGATTACGATGGCCGAATCAATAGGTGTTGAGCATCGCGGCGGCTATTATGATAAGGCCGGTGCGCTTCGGGATATGTTTCAGAATCACATGCTTCAAATACTTGCTTTGGTTGCGATGGAGCCACCCGGGTCGTTTGAGGCAGATCCTATACGTGATGAAAAGATTAAGCTTTTGCGTTCGATACGTCCCTTTAACTCAAATGAGTTGGACAGCTTGACAGTGCGGGGTCAGTATGGCGCGGGATCGATTAACGGTGAACAAGTTGTCGGTTATCGAGATGAACAAGACATAGACCCACAATCCAAGACTGAAACTTTCGTTGCAGCGAAACTGTTTATAGATAATTGGCGATGGAAGGATGTTCCTTTTTATCTGCGGGCAGGCAAGAGACTTGCCCACAAAGACAGCGAAGTTGCCATCACATTCAAACAGGTTCCTCATTCGTTGTTTGCCTCCGTCGGTCTTGATGATATGCCTGCAAATGTTCTCGTTCTTCAGGTACAGCCCGAGGAGGGAATTTCTCTCAGCTTTCAGGCAAAGCGGCCCGGCTCGAAACTTTGTATGAGCACGCTGAATATGAATTTTAATTATAAAAGCGTATTTCTCGTTGATATGCCCGAGGCGTATCAGAGGCTTCTTCTTGACTGTATGCTCGGCGACCAGACACTTTTTAACAGGTACGACAGCGTTGAGATTGCCTGGCAATTGTTAATGCCCGTGCTGGAGAGGTGGGAAAAGGACGGTTCAGCGCCATACGAGTA
>CAZDQP010000064.1:0-13970 GCA_964507485.1 uncultured Pirellulales bacterium
GTGAAGTGGAGGGGGTCAATTTTGAGGAAGTACTTTACGAAGGTTACGGGCCGGGCGGAACGGCTATAATGGTGGAAGCATTAACGGACAATCGTCATCGAACTGCACCTGAAATCAAGAGGATTTTCGAGAAGCGCGGGGGGTCGATAGGGACGAGCGGGTGCGTCAACTGGATGTTTAACAAAAAGGGGCTGATTACCGTGAAAACTGCTGAGATAAGCGAAGATGAGCTTATGGAAATAGCGCTTTCTGCCGGTGCAGAGGATATGCAGAACACAGGGGAACTATTCGAGATAACCTGTGACCCGGCTGCTTATGAGCAGCTAAAGAATGCATTAGAAGAAAAGGAGATTGTAATTCAGTCTGCTGAAGTTTCGATGGTTCCGTTGAGCACTGTTGCGATTAACGATGCAGCGACGGCGGAGAAGGTAATTTCACTAATGAATGACTTCGAAGACCACGACGATGTTCAGAATACATACGCCAATTTTGACATACCTGATGAGCTGATGACCGATTTATCTTAGCTCGTATGTTCTGCTATGGTGAAGAGCCGGTGAGGGATTTTATTCGCTGTTTTGCGTTGTTGTATTTTCCTTCTCCGAGGCGGCTTAAGATTTTTCTGTCAGGGTACATTGTCCTGAACTGATTACGGTATGCATCCTCAATCTTGACTGCCTTTTCATACTGGGCGACAGCGATATTGGTTTTTTCAAGGTAGTCGGCAACTTTGGCCTGCTTGAATCGCAGGTCGCTGGAGTTGGGATAACGCTCAATGGCAGACCAGAGGTATTTGAGCGATTTGTTCATCAAATCGGATTTCTGTTGCTTTGGGGCATTTTTTGCGAGCAAAGTGTAGACGTCACTTAGTTTTTCATAATTTTTAAAATCCGCCTTATCGCGAGCAACGGCGATAAAAAAACAAGCTTCGGCCTTTTTAAGCAAGTTCGGCTGTTCATTAATTGCGGTATTGTAGTGCTGTAAGTATAAACGGCCGTTTAAGCTCGGTGACATCGGGTCGAGATGGTCCTGTTTAGTTGCCTGATCGAGAAGGGAGTGATTGTATTCACCATACTTTTGTTCTTGTCGGATCGCGTACAGATTTCGAGTGGATGTTTTTGCCACCGGCATCAAAGCAAAATTGAAATAACCCCAAATCATAAGCAGGCCGGAAGCGATAAATATTATTCTTACAGGAAGAGGAGGTTTTGTGACAAATGCCGGCTGAGGATTCTGCTGGAAATCCAATGCAACAAGGCAGGCGACTATCGCGCAGAAAGCAGTGAATACGGGCGGCTCGAAGATGGCATAATCTATCAAATTGTGTAAAAGTAAACCTAAGACGGCGCAAAAAAGAGCAGCAGAGATATGTGAGTTTTGCAGTTGGTGGGTCGTAGTTCTTGTTGTGAAAAGCCAGAAACCGACAGCAAATGCGATCACCGGTGCAACATATAATGTGAATATCACATCAATCATCACGCTGAAGGTGACGTCGATGGTAAGAGGCATAATTGGTGGTCTGATAAGCAGCAGGACTGCTGATATGCCAATTAGATAAATCACAGCAAGGGTTTTGAATGTAAATTGAGTATTAGGTTGCGTGGGGAAAGCTGCCCGGCCGGGGAAGAATTTGTATAAAGGTATAAAGAATAGAGCTAAGAAACCGACGAGGCCGAGGGGACCATACTGAGTCAGGACAGAAAGCAGAGAATTGTGCGGATTTGAAACAGACTCTGCTGAGGCGGAGGGCTTGTAGTGTGTGTAAAAATGTGCGAAGTTGCCTGGACCAACACCGGTCAGCCAATGGTCAGCGTACATTTTTGCAGAGGCATACCAATACTGCCACCTGACGAGCATTGAGTTTCCGCCGGGAAGGCGATTATTAGCCAATCCATAAGCGATGGTTGCCCAGCCGATAACGATGAACAATAATAAACAAGCAAGTAATAGAGTTTTTTTGTGTGCTTTCAGCCAATCACCAAAAAAAAGGAAGGTGACAAACATTGCTGCTACAATCAGGAATGCGGCGATTGCGCCTTTGCTGCGAGTAATAATAAGGGCAAAAACAATTGCAGCTACGGCAGCACCAGAGGTAATAAGAGGAAAAGGAGTTTCAGAGTGTTTGAGTCGGTAGATTTTAAGCTCGTTAATAAATAGTGCAATCGCGGCGAAGGAGGTCAATATTGCGAATGAGCCGGCGGAATTGCTGGTTGTGAAGAAGCCACGAACGACCCTTGAATAAAGGCGATGCTCAAAGAGAAACTGCTGAAGAGAACCAGGTTGTATGCCAAACGGTTCGAGCAGCGTTTGAGGGGACTGCTCGTACTGGTCGATTGTCACCTGGTTGCTGACGAAGAACTGCTCAGCGCACTGGTAGACGGAGGCGATTCCCAAAGCGGCGATGATGACTAAAACCAGCTTTATCTTCGCGTGCGAATCCAGTATCTGGACCAGTAAAACAGCCATCAACACCGGCGAAATAAAACATATAATATCAGTAATGGCGGCGCGTTTGTTTGAGGCGGCGAATGCGGCGATTGTGGCAGCTATGCAAAAGAGACACAGGCCGATTTCTATAGTAGTGAAGCGGTATGAAAACCTCTTATTACAAAAGTTATATATAAACCAGAATATAAACGAGCAAAAAAGAACGGCTGATACGGACAGAGTGTAGAGATTGTCGGTTAGATTGGCGGGCGTAAAGGATTGCGCAGGCGGGCCTTCAGTATAGGTCGTTCGAAGTGCAATCACGCAAAGACAGAGAGCAAGCAGTATGTATTCTACAATTACCTGACCTTTGGTTTTTGACAAGCTCGAATCAAACGGCATTTTTTTTATTTTCCGAGGTAGTTTCGAGAATGGCGATAATAGCCAGTATCATAAACGTTTGAGCGAAGATTAGAATCGCACCGGAGAGGTTGACCTGATAGAGAAATGTTGCACCAAGGCCGGTACAGAGCGTAGCGAGATATAGAGAAAGAACCGTCTGGGTGTCAGTCAAACCACGGTTTTTTAATCGATGGGAGAAATGCTGGGTGTCACCAACGAAAGGACTTTTTCCCTGCTTTATTCGCAAAGCTGTTACACTGATAAAGTCATAGAGCGGTACGGCCATAACGATGAGGGGGGTAAAAACAGAGTACCATTGGCCGCTTTGTGCCTGTTGATAATAGGTGGTGCGCAGAGACAACAACGCCAGAAAGAAACCAATTACGAGCGAACCGGCGTCCCCTGCGAAGATTTTGGCGGGAGGAAAATTGAATGCCAAGAAGCCCAACAATGTCCCTATAAAAATGACAGCCAAACCACCTACAAAGACCTGGCCGCTTATGGCGGCCGCAGTAAATAAAATGGAGGATGCTATGACGGCTATGCCAGCGGCAGCACCATCCATATTGTCAAGAAAATTAAAGGCGTTAATAATCAGGACTATCCAGAGGGCTGAAAGTGCGGAGGTAATGATTTTATTTCCAATGAAAAGTTCGACCCTGACATCTGCAAAGGCAGCGGTGGTGATTGCGACTGCGAACTGGACGGCGAGCTTTAGAAACGGGCCGAGGTGCTTTTTGTCGTCCCAGAGTCCGAGCAAAAACAAGACGAGGGCACTGAGCAATATAATTACGAGCTGATTTGTTTTTCCCAGGAAATCGGCTGGATTGATATTAACAGATTCGACAAGCCAGGAGAAGCGGCCGGGGACGAGCAGAAATTTTATCGCGGCTACGGCAACAATTATTACAGTAGTTATAGCAGAAAAGATTGCGATACCGCCGCCGAGCGGAACTGTTGATGTGTGATATCTATCAGCGGTTGGGTGCGCGACGAATCCGGCGCGTTTGGCCAGCTTGCCTGCGATGGCTGTTAAGATGACCGACAGTATAAACGATGCGGCCAGCAAAATTACTGCTAATAAGATTAATGCTTCGATTTCAGCTGCTCCAATAAACGGTTTCTAACTTTGTCAAAAAAGTTAAGGTAACACTGCTGTTTGTAATCGGGATAGGTATAATCCAAAGGGCGCCAGGAACCTTTATCATAAATCAGGGTAACTTCTGCGAATATTTTATTCCCGATGTAGATTCGATGCGAGTAGTTTTTTGTTGTGGCAAGGATTAGTTTTGAGGGTTCGATTATTCCCGGGTCGAGATTAACGGGTCTTAGCAAGTCGGAGGCGGATTGTTCGGCGAGAATTCGCTCGAGTTTGTTGGTTTTGAGTTTGATTTTGGCGAGCTTGCTAGGGTCAACCAACTTTTCGATACTGATGAACTGCCTTAAGATGTTTTCACCGGTTTGGTCTCTGTAGTAATCAGTCTGGTCGAACGGCCAGATGTCACTAAGGAAATCGGGTTTACCGAAGACGGTTTGAACTACTTCGAGAGCAGCTTTAAGACAATCTTCATCGGCGGCAAGGATGCCGATTATGAGTTTTGCAGGTTTAGGGTTTTTGGTTTCCCACATTGTCAATTGATTATCGGTTAATAGATTCCCGGAAGGAAACGATAACGTACCTTTTTCCTATAATCGATATATGTGTCGCTTTGTGACAGTATCTGTTCTTCGTATTCTGATCTTAGGTTATAAAGAAGTGTTACGAGAAACAGTAATGCTATATTAAAAGTTGATAAATTCAAAAGGGCGTATCCGAATTTGTTCATTATCGACGCGAGATATATTGGATGCCGAACGAACTGATATGCAAATTTTGTTTTAACCTTACGCAAGGCAGGTAACATCCCGAAACTTCTTCCGAGAGTCACGGCTCCGTCGAATCCCAGAGCAAATGCCAGTATGATCAGGGTTTTGCCGGCATAAAATAATGCAGGGAAGGGTTCAGCATTCTGCCTGATAAAAAAGAAACCGGAGAACGACGTGACCAAAGCGACAAGCCAGTGAACCGGATTCATACTGACGGCCGTTGGCTTCGTTCTGATGAGGAAGAAAAGGGCAACTGCTGCATTATAGATAATATGAAGCAGCTCGAAGAAATCGAATTCAGTTAACACATTGTGTGTACGAATGATGGCGCGATACGCACAATATGAGCACAACAATAAACTGAAGAAGGGGCTCTTTAGAAACCATTCTATTTTCTCATTTTTTAATTCCATTGTTTGAGCGCACAGTAATTTTATGCTTCAAGTTTTTGTTTTAATTCGTTGACGATATCGATAGTTTTTTCGGCGGCGGAGGCGACTGGAATCGGTTGTGCTTCTTGTCCGGAGCGGAGTTTGATCTCGACGTTTCCGTTTACGAGTGCCTTCTTGCCGACGGTAATCCTTATGGGTATTCCGAGCAAATCAGCGTCTTTGAATTTTATTCCGCCTCGAAGGTCCCTGTCATCGAGCAGGACTTCAACTCTCTTATCGAGTAATTGTTGATATATTTTTTCGCCGGTTTCTACGACTTCCTTATCATCCTGATTTACGCTGGTAACTATAACTTCGAACGGCGCAATACTAATAGGCCAAATAATGCCGTTATTGTCATTACCAATTTCAATAGCGGAGGCGACTATACGGTTTATGCCGATGCCGTAGCAGCCCATAAGGCAGGGCTTTTCTTTTCCGGTTTCGTCGAGAAATTTAGCGTTGAGTTTAGCTGAGTATTTTGTGCCGAGTTTGAAGACCTGGCCGACTTCGATGCCGTGCTTGAAGAGTAGTTTCTTTCCTTTGTGTGTGTCACCTTCAACAGCGTTTCGGATGTCAGCGATGATTACATTATCACCTTCGAGCGGGAAATCTCTGCCGGGGACAACGTTTTTAATATGGTAGTCAGTTTTATTAGCACCTGTGACGCCGACTGCCATAGCGGCGACAGCGTGGTCGATAATCAACTTCAAGACCTTGCCCGCAAGCCCGATTGGCCCTGCAAAGCCGACTTTGGCACCGGTGACTTTCTCAATTGCTGCTTCATCAGCGAGTTCAACGCGGTTCCCGCCAAGGACTTGCGTGAGTTTTTCCGGATTGAGGTCGTGGTCGCCACGGATTAATGTCACGATTACATTGTCGCCGTCAGCGTGAATAAGAGTTTTTATCATATCCTTCGGCTGGGTTTTCAAAAAAGCGCAAACGGCTTCGATACTACCTACATTGGGTGTGTGGACTTCTTCTGGTTTTTGTGCGTCGGCGATCGGGCTTTGTTTCGGCAGTGGGTCAACGGCAGCTTTTTCGATATTAGCGGCGTAGGAGCCGTCTTCGGCATAGACGATTATGTCTTCACCGGATTCGCAGGGGATAGTGAACTGGTGCGAGCTGGAGCCGCCCATTTCGCCGGACTCTGCCTCGACAATAACATAATCGAGGCCGCAGCGTTTGAAGATGCGTTTATAGGTCTCATACATATTCCAGTATTCTTTGTCCAAGCATTTTTCATCGGCGTGGAAGCTGTATGAGTCTTTCATTATGAATTCGCGGGAGCGAATTGGGCCGAAACGAGGGCGGAACTCATCGCGGAACTTGAAGCTGATTTGGTAGATGTTCATCGGGAGCTGCTTATACGAGTTTATTTCGCCGGCGGCAACGCTCGTAACAACTTCCTCGGCAGTTGGGGCGAGGACGTTTTGGCGTCCGTGGCGGTCGGTGAAGGTTGCGAGTGTTTCGCCATAATCGATATCGCGGCCGGTCTTCTGCCACAGTTCTATCGGCTGGACAGCGGGCATAAGGATTTCCTGAGCGCCGGAGTGGTCCATCTCCTCGCGGACGATATTAATAACTTTAAGTAGGCAGCGCCAGCCAAGGGGCAGATAGGTGTATGTTCCGCTGGCGAGCTTTCGCATCAGGCCGGCACGGAGCATCAGCTTGTGACTGGTTATTTCCGCATCGGCGGGTACTTCCTTGACTGTCGGTATTAACATTCGGCTGAACCGCATAATTCGTATTCCGTTAATTAAAAACTCATTATATAGCCCAAAACGTACAGAGTTGCAAGATTATATTTAGTATTTGTAAGTGTAGGTTCTGGTTTTTTATTGATAATTTAGGGTGGATAATTGATAATCGTTTATCGATTTAGATTATCAATTAATGGAGCTGACAATGGCACATAAATTTATTAATGAAATTGAGCCGGGGCAGACAATCGATGATATTTATATGGTCAAAGAGCCAATTCTGCGAAGCACAACCAAAGGAGATTTATATATAGCGATGTTTGTTTGCGACCGCACGGGACAACTGAACGGCCGAATGTGGCAGGCGACGGAGGAAGTTTATAACTCGCTGCCGAAGCCTGGTTTTATTCATATTAATGGAAGGAGCGAGCTTTACCAAAATAACCTGCAAATTATTGTAAATAACATCAGCATTGTAGATGCAAGCAAGGTTCGTGTTGAAGATTTTCTGGCGAGGACCAAGAAAGATGTAAGGCAGATGTTCGAGGAAGTAAGAGAGATTGTGGGTGGGATAAACAATCGTCAGTTAAAGGCGCTGGTGGGGGAATTTTTAGCCGATACCGAGTTGATGAAGAAATTTTGCACCGCACCGGCAGCGGCGGTATTACATCACAGTTACCTGGGAGGGCTGTTGGAGCATACCCATAATATGCTGCGAGTTGCCGCTGCGATACTGCCTATGTATCCGGATGTTCAAGGGGATTTGGTTCTGGCGGCGATTTTTATTCACGATATAGGTAAGACGGAGGAGCTTTCGTATGATATGTCTTTTTCATATACCGATTCTGGACAGTTGGTCGGGCATATTGCGAAAAGCTATCTCTTGCTGAATCAAAAGGCAGCTGCTTTGTCTGCGAAGGGGACAAAGATTGATGAGGCAGTTTTAGATGCTCTTGGGCATATTATTTTATCTCATCATGGCAAATACGAATTCGGCTCACCGAAGCTGCCGGCAACAGCGGAAGCGTTTATGGTTAACTATATTGATGATTTGGACGCCAAGATAAATCAAGTGAAAACGGTAATTGAGAATGAGCCGGGTGATTCGGACTGGACAAGTTATCGGAAGCCGTTAGAGACGCGGCTTTACAGGAAGCGCATCGAATAAAGCTTAATAGTTATATCTAACTTACAGGGCTTTGTGCTGTATCTCGCTTCAGGACGATTCCGGAAAATCGCCATATTTTCTCAAACTGTTTATGTGAGAGTGACATTTTGCCCGTGACGGGGTCGGCAATAGTAATTTTCCTGTCCGAGACTTCAAGAACAGCGACACAGTGGTCGGAGAGGAATGCGCTCTTTACTACAGCTAAGGTGAGGCCGGCATCCTTTAGCTGGTCAACCGAGTCGAAGCGGCGGTACTGACATTTGAGACCTTTGTCACCGTAGCGGTTACGAAGCGCTGATTGTAAACAACCTGGCAAAGTACCTGCGACAGGACTTGTATGTGCAAGTACGGCTATCTCTCCTTCATGGGCGAGCAGTCCCAATTTCCTTAGAGCCGTCACGGCTGCAGCCGGTGCACAGGTATAGTCTGTAGTCTGAAAGCAAATACCGTTTGAATCAAGCCGTGTTGTGAGATTTGTGAGATGGCCCTTAATTAGACCGGGGACAAGGAAAGGCAAAACTGAAAACCAAACAACAATCACAGCCATCAGTATGTAAATTGCGAGCTTCTCGAATTTGTAAGGCAGCCGTGACATAGGAGTAATTAAGCCCATTGTAACTGCGAATGAAAAAATAACGTATTTGGCCCGTCCTGCTGTAATCCAGATGCAAAACGGTACGAAAGCAAGCGAGTTAGAATATCTGGCTATTACCAGAAACAGAATTAATAAGAGGGACAGCAAGTAGCCAATAATCCAATAGGCCTTGCGAGGACGTGAAAACAGCTTTCCGAAAAAAACGCCCAATAGAGCTACTAAGATAATACCTATAGTTTCAAGCCATGGGTGCATTGATACCCTCCTCAGTTAAAACCACCCTCGATTTAGAAAGATTTATGTTATTGTATCAAAACTGAAGGCCTAAATCAAGGAAAATATCAAGGAAACTCGTGTATCTGACGATTATGAAAGAAGTTATGGTACTTGATTTTAACTGCTATAAAGGGTATGAAATGTATGATAATTTTCTTGACAATTGGTTAATTGCTCTGTTAAACTTTTATTGTATATATACTTGAATTTAACGAGGAGTGGCACAATGGCGGTTTTCGTGTTCAATTCAGCTTTTTCTCTGTATAAAACGGCAATAATTCAAAAGAAACAATTTTTTTCAGGAGGATTTTAATTATGAAACACAAATTAACAGCAGTAGCAATAGTTTTAGTATGTTCACTGACCTTAGCTGTTTTGGTCGGCGGTAGCCAGCCGTCGAATCAACTCAATATATTTGTGCCAATGGGAGGTATTGAGCAGGCCGAAGTCCAGCAGGTTAGTGGTGAACAAGTAGTAATAAACATAGGAGATTCACCTCAAGGAGGTAATCCGGGTGAGCCGATGCTGCCCTACAAACAGGTTTGCATTTTAGTGCCTCCGGATGCGGATTTGGAGAAAGTAAGCTCTGGACTGGCTTCAGAGAACTGGGAAGAATTGCCCGGCGAGTATGAAATTGCGCCAGCACCACCAGCGGCACATACGGCTGGGGACGGGCCCGTGATTAGTTGGGGGGGGAAAGATGAGTCAGTCATTGTTAACGGAGAGACAGCAGTATATACAGCAATGATGCATATTTTCCGAGCAGGCCGGTGGAGGTTGTATCGGTTAGTAAATTCCGGCAGTGGAAGCTCGTGGAGTTGCGTGTATGGCTTGCTCTCTATAATCCTGTGCAAAAGAAGGTTCGAACACTTGAATCAGTACAGCCGGTTCTGAGTGTTCAGAAGTTACCAGCCAGCAGGGCCGTGGGACTTGATTCAGCAGTTTTACCGGCAATACCGAAGAGCGAAAAATTAGAAAACGAGCTGCGGTCGATGATTGTTAATCCGCAGGATATCGAGACGTTTTATGGTCAGCAATCTGTTCCTGCCGCTCAAAGCGGAGGCCCGGCACCTGGAGCGCCTGGCACTAACCCGGCAGATTATGTGATTATTACTACAAGCACAATTGTAGCCAATAGTACAAAATTGGCGAGTTTTATTACTAACAGGCAAGCCGCTGGTTATACCGTTAAAACGGTAATCGAAGGGGCGGCCCAGGGTGATTTCGCTTACGTTACTGGAGGTAACTGTGATCAGCGTGCCGATAATATCCGGCAATGGCTGGTGAGCTATTACATGGGTGATGGAATCCAATATGTTTTGCTGATAGGTGACCCGCATCCCAGTACGTTCAACAGCAATACGTCGATACCAATGAAGATGTGCTGGCCAAGAAGAGGCCAGGGGAGCGACGAGAGTGCTCCGAGTGACATGTATTTTGCCGAGCTAAGCGGTAACTGGGACCTTGACTCGGATACTTATTATGGCGAATTCAGCGGTGACTATGGTGCTGGCGGAGCTGATAAGAATTGTGAGTTAAAAGTGGGGAGAATACCGGTTTACGATAGTAATTACGTTAACCTCGACGCTATTTTACAGAAGTGCATTGATTATGATACCGCGTCGACCGGTCTGGGCTATCGAAGCAAGGTATTAATACCTGCGGCGGTGTCGAACTTCGGACCTCAGGACAACAACGGTGACGGTGATGCAAGTGACCCGGTTGATTATCCGAATTCGAGCTATCGTACTTTTGGAGCCGACTGGGGAGAAGCAGTAAAATCGCTGGCATCTTCAGCGTCGTTTAGCCCATATACACTCTACGAGAAAAGTGGAGTTTATGCGGATGGTTCGGCGTATCCGCTTACCGCGTGCAACGCGAATCTTAATAACGCCAACTTTATCAATGAGTGGCAGAACCAATATGGATTCGTAACGTGGTGGGCGCATGGCAGCTCGACAAGCGCTTCAAGATTTACATGGACAAGCGATGGCAGCTATGCGAATATATGCGGGAATCAACCACCGCATCTTGAAACGACATGGACCACCCTTATCTCGGATACTGATTGTGCATCTCTTGATGATACTACTCCGTCTTTTGTTGTTCAGGTTTCGTGCTATAACGCCTATCCCGAAAACAGCAGCAATCTGGGTTATAGCTTGCTCAAGCAAGGTGCTATCGGCACTATCAGTGGAACCAGAGTTACGTGGTATGCGGTAGGTTCGTGGAACACAACTCTTGGTTCCTCATATGGTGATAACGCCTCATACGGATACTATATGTTCGATGAGATGGGCGTGAATAATAATGATATCGGCACAGCCCTTGTCAACTGCAAATCCAGCTTCGGCACCGGCTGGGCAAGCGGTGCATCGTGGATGAATATGGTTGAATTCACTTTGTATGGCGACCCATCACTTTCGCTGGAGTTAACTACGAGTATTTATAAGTGGGAGCAGCTTCCAGATGAGACAGTTAATGGTATAGATATTCGCTGTGATATTTCCGACGGATTCCAGCGAACGCTGGCGGATGACTTCTTATGCACTACAACTGGTACGATTGACAAAGTTGTTCTCTGGGGTTCCTGGAAAAGCGACATTAAAGGTCAAATCCAAAGAATTCACCTGAGTATCCATAGTGATGATCCTATTGGTCCCAGTGGTTCAGACCCGAATAATACGTATTCCATGCCGGATCAATTATTATGGCAGCAGGATTTTACCTCTGCTGATTTTGTTGAGACGCTTTATAAGTATGATGAGCCGGAATGGTTCTGGGACCCGACGGTTGGTGACCCGCCGCCTTTACAATATGAGCATTATCAGATATGGCAGTACGATATATCCATAGACTCAAATGCATTTGTACAACAAGGCGACCCGTGCAATCCCGTTGTTTACTGGCTTGATGCCTGGGTTGATATATTACCAGATCCATGTAATCCCCAATTTGGATGGAAGACCTCGACCGATCATTGGAACGATGATGCGGTTTACCTGGACCTTGCCGGACAATGGCAAGAACTGCGATATCCGATTGAACATGAGTTTCACCCGAATTCCATTGATTTGTCATTCCGGATTATTACAGGTGAAGAGGAACCTAATGCTAATGTAAAGTGGATTCAGGAGCCGGACCTCACGCCTACGGGTATAGATATTCGTGTTGACCGCATGGATGGTACTGACAGAACGTTAGCGGATGATTTCCTTTGCACTACGACAGGTTTGATCACAGATGTTCATCTTTGGGGTTCCTGGAAGTACGATGAGAAGGGTTCAATTGCGAAGATACACCTCAGTATACATAGTGACGACCCTTGTGGTCCTGGTGGTTCAGACCCGGATAACACTTATTCGAAGCCGGATACATTGCTGTGGGAGATGGATTTTGGCCCGGCTGATTTCGTCGAGAGTTTATTCTA
The DNA here is from genome assembly GCA_964507485.1 of uncultured Pirellulales bacterium. GTDB lineage: Bacteria > Planctomycetota > Phycisphaerae > Sedimentisphaerales > Anaerobacaceae > CAIYOL01. Next base: position 12,299 of record CAZDQP010000064.1, read on the forward strand.
TACCCTTCCTACAGGAGAATGGGAATGGTGGTGGGATATAGAGAACGGGATTGTCAATCCTAATGGCGACACGCAGGTTTGGAAGTATGATATTTATATTGATCCTGCAGATGCGTTCATGCAGGAAGGTGACCCCTGCCAGCCGGTCATTTACTGGCTTGATGTTTATGTGATGTTAGATGATATCAATTATCCAGGAAGTGAGTTCGGCTGGAAGACTTCGCTGGATCACTGGAACGATGATGCTGTTTACGCCGATGTTCCGCTGCCTCCATTCAATTGGATGGAACTGCGATATCCACAGGGTCATGAGTACGAAGGTGAATCTGTCGATATGGCCTTTGCGATTACGACCGATGCTAATGAGCCTAACGAACCTAATGAGCCTGTAGTAAAGTATGTTCAGTATCCTGACTTGAGCGAAATGGGTGTTGATGTGGATGCAACCCTTGATACTTCAGGTCTTTCACCATGGCAGCCTCAGATTCTTGCTGATGATTTCAACTGTACTACAACAGGTCACATTACGGATATCCACATCTGGAGCTCATGGTATCATGATGAACAACCTGCAGGTGATCCAAACAATGTGGAATTTACGCTGAGTATTCACTCAGACATTCCTGTTGGTGACCCGTGTAATCCTTACACTTACAGCATCCCAGGTGAAATGTTATGGGTTCGTGATTTCCTGCCCGGGGATTTCAATTCTTCGGTGGAGGAATCAGGAATACCAGAAGGCTATTACGTTCCTTGCGAACCTAATTATGAGCCCTATGCTGACTGGACTTGCTGGAGGTACGATTTTTACATTGACCCCGTAGAGGCCTTTGTCCAGCAGGGCACTCCAAATGAACCGATTGTTTACTGGCTCGATGTTCAGGCGCGAGTATTCTCCGAAACCGATAACAAGCGATTTGGCTGGAAGACATCGATTGATCACTGGAATGATGATGCTGTCTGGGCCATAGGTGACGAAATGAATCACGGCCCGTGGCAGGAGCTGCGATATCCACTGGGGCACCAGTATGAAGGCGAATCTATGGATTTGGCATTTGCGATTACGACCTTAGCAGACTATAATGATTTCTGCTATACCGGTCCACAACCCACCGAATGGGTTAACGTGGGTAAGCCGAAGTGCTGGTGTGCCAGTATCCAACCAAGACAGTGCCACGGTGATGCTGATAACGTGTCTCAGGGTAAGAATAATTATTGGGTGTCGACTTATGACTCTGATGTATTGTTTGCTGCATGGAATAAAAATTATCCCAATTTAATTGATGCCAATGGTGCACATCTGACAATAAATGTTGGCGGTAAGGATGTCCCGTTGATTTGTGCTGACTTCGATCATCTGCCACAGGGTAAGAACAACTATCGTGTTTCAACGAATGATTTGGATATCCTGTATCATGTCGCCAACTGGCAAATTAAAAACGGGCCTGCACCCGATTGTCCGTAAGAAGTTTCGGGGCAATAAGGTTTGTTGAATTTTGAAGCTGTGAGCGGTTTCGGCCGCTCACAGCTTTTTCTTTTGTGTAAGATGCGGAACAGACTGGAGAGAAACGAGGAACAGTGATATATCCATTGGGTGAGAATTGGGTTCGATTGGGTTTGTTTTGGGTTCGTTTGGGTTCGAATTGGGTTCGTTTTGGGCAGTGAATAGCCG
>CAZDQP010000065.1:0-13843 GCA_964507485.1 uncultured Pirellulales bacterium
CCTTTACCGGATACACTCGCTTCACTTTTTATCGTCTTTTGCAGCTTCAAGTCCTTCTACCTTCTTATGCAGTTGCTTGAGCGACTCAGCCATCTTCGGCAAACGCTTCATCAAACCAAATACCTTCATTGCATCTCTGATGTCCATCGCCGGTGAACCAAGCAACTTCGAGCCGGCTGCTGTTCCGCTCATAACACCCGCCTGAGCACCAATCATAGTACCCTCTCCTATCTCTATATTGTCCACCAGCCCAACCTGCCCAGCTAAAACAACGCCATCACCGATTTTGCAACTGCCAGAGATACCCACCTGCCCAGCTATAAGGCAGCATTTGCCGATTACTGCGTTATGTGCGATGTGAACAAGGTTATCTATCTTTGTACCGGCCCCGATTATAGTATTGCCGAACTTCGCTCTGTCCACACAGCAATTAGCTCCTATCTCCACAAAGTCCTCTATCAATACTCCGCCGTTGTGGGGGATGAGTCTATGGCTGCCGTCGATAAATGTATAACCAAAACCGGTCGAGCCGATGGTACTGTTGGCTTGAATAATCACATTATTGCCGATTGTGCAGTTGTGATAAATAACAACATTGCTGTCAAGGCGACAATTTCTTCCGAGTTTTGAATTTTCACCTATTTTACTTCCGCTGGCAATTATGCTGTTTTCGCCGATTTCAGATCCATCGTCAATTACCACACCCGCTCCCACATAGACCCCCTCGGCGATTTTCACATCCCGCCCAATCTTAGCTGTCGGTTCGATTCCCCCGGTTACAGCCTTTAACTCAGGCGCAAAAACATTCAAAGTCTCTATCAGGGCCGCATCGACATTTTTAACGACCAATTGTGGCTTAGAAAAATCCTCAACACATCTGCCAACAATAACCGCCGCTGCACTCGACTTTTTGAGTCGAGGTATGTGCTTGTCATTCTTAAGAAAAGTAACGTGGTTCTCGCCGGCTGTCTCTACCGTACCAACAGCTATTACCTGTCCACAGCCGTCACCAACTAACTCAGCGCCGATTCGCTCAGCCAATTGTGCAACCGTCAATTTCATCACATATCCTTTTATCCGCCACAGGCGGTTTCATCTTTGAATTATTAATCTCGACTTCCAACTACTATTTCCCCGCATCCAGATGAGATATCACTTCGTCGGTGATGTCTAAACAGCCTCCGCTATATAATAACTTCTGCGTCCTTATAGCCATTCCCAGCTCGCTGATATCTGGTTCGGAAAAATCAACTTCGTCCTCCTTGAACACCAAATCCAGCCCTTTTTCTTTAGCAATTTCTCCGGCTATTCGCATAATGTCCTGATAGAGCGCCCTTGTCCATAACTGGTCTTTCATCTCCATCTGTTGTTTGTAAAACTCTTGTCGGGCCTGATAATTGGCTTGCTTTTCAAATAATCCTTTCGCGCTCGTCATATAATCACCGCTGTTTTCTTTCAGCGTCTTGAGCCCTTCTCTTTCAGCTTCTATTTCTTTGGAAAGCTTCTCCAGTTCCGCAATAATTCTGTTCTGTTCGGCGATAGCCTCTTCCCTGTAGCTGGCGCCTCTCTTGCATTCCTGAAAAATTTTCCGAATGCTGATAACCGCAATCCTCGGCCCTTCGCTAGTATGTCTTGGTACAGACTGCTGTTTGACATCGTCCTTCACGGACCGAAGCTCAGCCTGTTTCTGCATTATTTCCTGTATCTCTCTGGTATAATCCTTATCGCTAAGCTTAAAAGTGTTTAAATCTGTCTTTAAGCCCTCTATTTCCTCGGTGAGCTCTTCAACTTTAAGAAGAATGTTCCTCTGCTCGGTAGCAACCTCTTGTATGTGCTTATCTCCCCTTTTGATGTTGTTATGCTCGTAACCGACTATCACCAAAGCTATCACGCAAATCACCGCAGCTAAAACAATGTTCTTCTCTTTCATAACTTGAGCCTTTCTATATATCTCTCCGACGGTTTATTGAATTTTCAAAACAGCCTACCCACAGAAAAACTGAGAACCTGCTTGTCATCGTCTTCGTCTTTCATCAACGGCGCCGCAATCTCCAGTCTCATTGGTACAGGCCCAAACCACTGAGGTATTAGTATCTGTATACCTGTCCCTAAAGATACGCGGAAACCACCCGAATCAACCATTCCGCTGTCAACGAAAAATAACGCCGCAAGGGTCTCGCTCGATAAAGGCACTGTTGCCTCAGCGCCAGCTATAAGTATCCAGTCGCTGCCTATCGGGTCTTTGTCGACACCTCCTCGCGTACTAACGCCTCGGTAATCAAATCCTCTGATGCCGAAAGTGCCGGTGCCTCCGCCATAAAACTTCTCAAAAGGCGGTGCGTCGCCTACTGTAGTCGCCGCAAGCAGTTTGGTTGCCAGCACCGTCTTTCTTTCCGCCAAATCCTCAGAAATCACCTGGTAACGTCTGTACGCCCCGCTTAATATCCCGAAAGTGTGGTCACCGGCAACTTGTTCATAACCAAAGTTAAAACTATAGCCCTTGCTCGGATTATACCTGTCATCGGTGAGGTCTCTCCCGGCACCAAGCGTGACACCAATAAGCATATTATCACCTTTAACAGAAACGATTTCGCTGGGCGCGTCATAATCAATATCCTTGATATTAACATTCTCAACTCTAAGGACGATGCTCCTTCGCCAGCGATTTTTATATCGCTTCTCGAATCCTGTATATCCCTTCAGCCTGCTTTCATCGTAACTTTCCCTCCACCTTATCCAGCTCGAGCCGCCCAAATCAAACGAAATAGGCTTATTCTGAAAATACGGCTCGCTAAAACTAACCATATATTCACTTACTTCTGTTCCGGGCTGCAGTGCTATCTTAAAAGTTTGTCCCGCGCCTCTGAACGCTTGTCCTGTGATAAACTCTTTAAAGTTCTTTGGCCAATCGCGGATGTCGAAATTTCGCTGTTCGACTATCAACTGGCCTATAGCCCCGCTGTCGCTCGATACCCCTGCCCCTAACATCACCATACCAGTCTGACCTTCGATAACGCCCACATCTGCATCCCTCTGGCCGACCGACTCGCCGCGAGGAGTAATGGTTGCCGACTCGGCCACCATTCTTCTTCGTACCTCTTTTTCCAGTTCGCCGCTACCGTCTCCACGGGCTATATCTGCATTGTACCACTGGCCCGGCGCAAAATCATATTCACTCAGAACCTGCCGTACCGCCTTATCTTGCGTTTTCTCGTTACCACTTATATTAATACGTCCGATACGAAAACGGCCACCCTCTGCTATCTTAATTTCAACGTTAATCTTTTCATCGGAAATAAACTTAACTTCTTGTCCAACCTTGGCATCTATAAATCCCTCTTCGCGGTAAAGCTTTAGTATCTCGCTAACGTCCGCTGTCGCTTGCTGCTTGTTATAAACCTGCCCTTCCTCTAATTTCAGTTTTGAACGAAGCCGCCCCGTCTCTATCTGCGCATTACCTGCGATAACAATCTTATCAACAGTATAAATGCGCCCCTCTTCAATAACGAAAGTTATTCTGACTTTGCTCCTGTCTTCGGTAAACTCCTGCTTTGCTGTCACTTTGACATCCATAAAACCTTTTTTGTAATAGATATTTTGCAGCCTTGTCACATCCTTAGACACCGCTTCTTCGCTGTAATAGCTCGGCAGCAAAAACAGCTTCCTTTTTTTGGTCTTTACCGTCCCTTTAAGCGACAAGGTCTTAAGAGCGCTATTACCGCTGAACTCAACCGCTGCTATCTTGACCCTTGGCCCTTCATCAATTGTATAAATCACTCTCCCTGCAGACAGCCCCCTGGTGTCCAAGCTCACTTTGGCAAAAGCAAATCCGTTCTTCTTGTAATACTCCGCAATTGCTGTCCTGCCAGCCTCGGCCATAACTGGTTCGAGATAATCAGTTCTCTTAAAGGCCAGCTTGCTCCTCAGCTTTTTGGACGTAAACTTGCGGTTGCCTCTAAAATCAATCGATCTGACGATGCTCCTCTCGGCAACAACAAAAGTTAGCTGGATTTTACCATCAACAACGACGGTATTGTAATAGCTGTATTCAACTCCGGCCAGCTTAGCTATGCGCTCGGCGTCCTCAGCGGCAATGGTCTCATCAAACTGCTGGCCGACCCTGCTGCGAACCTCAGATAAAATCTTATCACGGCTAATGCTGACGTTACCTGCTGTGCCGATGCTGCCGATAGGTAATTTTTCGTCGGCTGGAAAAACAGTATTCGTAAACAATAGCACACAGCAAAGGGTAAGTAATAAGCTGCAAGAACTCTTCATTCCGTTTCCTTTCAAAAATTCGTTTTTCCTAAAATGGCGCCCCGCCTTCCGTTTCGCCGTCTACGGACACGTAAGAGGCATTTTCGAACCGCGTGAACCTTTCCCTGAATACAAGTTCCACATTACCTGTCGGGCCGTTACGTTGCTTCGCTATTATCAGCTCTGCCCTGTTATCGTTCTCGTAGTCTCTTTCGCCGCGATGATAATAATCCTCACGGTGCAGCAGCATTACAACGTCAGCATCCTGCTCAATACTGCCGCTCTCACGCAAATCACTCATCCTCGGTCGATGACCTTCCCTGCCCTCAGGCGCACGATTCAACTGACTCAGGACAACAACTGGTATGTTCAATTCTCTCGCCAGGGCCTTCAAGTATCTTGAAATTGTCGTGATTTCCTGCTGACGGGATTCGACCCTGCCGGTCCCCAAATGCATTAGCTGCAGATAGTCCAGCATAATGCAGCGAATATCTCGCTGGCTTTTCAGCCTCCTCGCTTTCGCTCGAAGTGCTAACGGAGTTAGTGACGAGGTATCATCAACATAAATCGGTGCCTCGCTCAATTCACCACAGGCCCTGACCAGTGCCTCATAATGTTCGGTATCGAGCATGCCCTTTCTAACCCTTTGTGCATCAATTTCACTCTTGCTGCATAAAAATCTCTCGGCTATTTGCTGCCTGCCCGTCTCCAATGAAAATATCGCAACAGGAACTTTCTCTATCACGCCTATATGCTCGGCTATATTTAACGCCAGGCTTGTCTTTCCCATACTTGGTCGTCCGGCAATTATTACCATCTCACCGTTCTGTAAACCACAGGTCTTCTCGTCAAGCGAGTAGTAACCGGTCGATAAGCCCGTAACCTGGCTGTCCTTGCGTTTTTCTATAAGCTCATAAGCACGTACAACCAAATCTTTTAATCCGGCGGCAGAACCGCTTATATTTTTATCCGTAACGGAAAAAATCTTTCGCTCCGCCTCGTCAAGCTGCTCACTTGGCTCGCCGTCTCCGCTAAATGCATCATCCAAAATCTCGCTGGCAGCGCCAACAAGCTCACGCAGCAACTGCTTGTCTTTAATAATCCCAGCGTAATACATCACGTTCGCCGCCGACGGCACTGAATCCAGAATCTTCGCAAGATATTCCACCCCGCCGACTTCCTCTAACTGCTTACGCTTCTCAAGTTCATCCCGAAGCAGCACCGCATCAATAGCATCCCCTTTATTCTTCTCATAAAGCGAAATCAAAGCACTAAATATCATTTGATGTTCAATCCGATAAAATGCCTCCGCCTTCAGTTGCTCAATAACATCGCTGATACACTTCGGGTCGATTATCATCGAGCCAAGTACTGCAGCCTCCGCTGCAAGAGATTCGGGCATGTGACGAGTAGCTAATAATTGACCCCTGCTGGAGACATTGGCAACCTCAGCAAAATTAGCTTTCTTCCCTCGAGCTGTAATGACTTTTTCTTTACTTGCCTTGGTCATCTGACTTACTTTCATCCTGCGGCTTGTCAGCTTCGCCTGCGGCCGCTTCTGTGACAACAACTACGTTTACAGTCGCGGTCAAATCCTTGTCAAATCTCAGCGTTGCTTTATGTGTTCCCACTTGCTTGATATGTTCAGCTAACTGAACCATATCATCGGCAACCTTAAATCCCTGCGCGCGAAGGTTCTCTGCTATCTCACCGGCTCCCACAGAACCGAACAAAACCCCCTGTTCGTTCGCTTTCGCTGCAACAACTGCTTCCGCTCCTTCCACTGCCGTTGCCGCCTCCTTCAAACGCTCTTGCTCGAGCTTCCTTTGTTCCGCACGGATGGCCGTTTCCTTGGCCAGAGAACGCAAGTTAGCCTCCGTTGGCACAGTCGCTAATCCCTGCGGCAGTAAATAATTCCTTGCATAACCTCTGCTGACTTCAACTACATCTCCAAACCAGCCCAGGTCTTTAACATCCTCACAAAGCAATACTTTCATATAGTTCTTCCTCTCCGCCTAAGGCGGACAGCGGAGTAGCCGCTATTAAACACTATAAGGCAACAACGCCATATACCTGGCACGTTTAATTGCCGTTTTAACCTTTCTTTGACAACTGGCACAATTGCCGCTGCGTTTGCGAGAGTATATCTTGCCACGATGCGTAAGGAGCCTCTCTAAAGTCCCAATGTCCTTATAATCAACATATTTCTCCCCTCTTCTGCAAAAACGACATTGTGTCTGCTCTCGAACGCCTGCATGGCGAACTCTTCCTTCATTGTCTCTCTTACTTATTGGTGTTCTCATTTGCTTCCTGTATGTTTGCCTTTCTTTTAAAATTACACTCATATGTTTGTCTGAGGCTCAACACAAAACCAATATGCCCCACGTCTATTAAAACGGTATATCATCCGTCCCGATATTTTCACCGCCTTCCTCTGCCCCGGACACTTTCCCGCCAACTTCTTGCTCAGCTCCACCGGCTGCCCTGGGAGAACCGCCGAGAAATTGAAAGTTCTCCACGGTTACGCGGTGCTTGCTTCGTTTCGTGCCGTCCTGAGCGGTCCAACTGTTGAAACTCAGTCTGCCCTCAACAAATAGTGGCCTGCCTTTGGTCATATATTTGTTTATGTTCTCCGCCAAACGACCGAACGCACGGCAATCTACAAAACAGGTTTCTTCTCTGTTTTCACCATCCTGGCCCTTCCATCTGCGATTCACCGCCAGTCCGAAATCAACAACAGCTGTCTGGTTTGGAGTATATGACAACTGCGGGTCACGAGTCAGATTGCCCATTAGTAAAATTTTGTTAAAATTAGCCATACCTTTAATACTCCCCTTTATAACTGATAATCCAACCGTCCGTCAATAATACACCTCACTCAGTCTTCGCTTCAAAATCTTCTGTTTCTCCACCTTCCGTTTCACCTGATTCATCCTCCGCCTTCAGGGTTTGGTCGGCATCTTCCTCACGCTCATCGGCTTGAGCAAAGGCCGTGCCCTCCTTGCCCTCTTTCTCACCCGCACTTTGGGAAATAACCTTATCTTTAATGTCTTCGTCTCGCATATGCTCCGCACACAAAATTAAAACCCGTAAAATCCTCTCCGACAGCTGTACATCTCTTTCAATGCTTCGCAGCCTGCCGCCCTCGGCCTTGAAATAACAAAGAATATACGTTCCTTTGTTCTTACCTTTTATTGTGTAAGCAAGCTTTCTGTCGTCCCATTTCTTTATTACAACAATCTCAGCCCCTGCCTTTTCTAATATGTTCCTTATGGCTGCAATTACACCATCCCAGTCTGTCGTCGCTTCAGCCGAATCAACAAGAAACATCCCCTCATATAGCTTTGGTTCACCTTTCACCTTACTTTTGCGAGATTGTGTCCTTTTCTTATTTCTAATAACAGTCTTCAAACTTAGTTACCTCCTGTTTCCCGCCTTGACTACGCCTCATATAAGGCCTACGACGGATTAAACTTATTCATTGTCTTCCTTATACCATTTTCAACCCAGCAAAGCACGGCCTCCCGCGCTTTGACTATCGCCTCGTCCAACAAGGCGCTTTCTGTCTTGCTCGGTTTGCTGAGAACGTAATCATATGCCGTCTCTTCTTCACTTTGACCTATACCAACTCGCAATCGGCTTATGTTCTCCGTACCGAGTTTCTCTAAAACGTCGGCTAAACCTTTATGGCCGCCGGCCGAGCCTCTCATCCTCACACGTATCCTGCCCGCCGGCAGCGACATATCATCCAGCAGCACAAGCAAATTATTCAACGCCAGCTTATAAAAACCTGCCGCTGTTGCAACAACCTGTCCGCTGCAGTTCATAAAACGCATCGGTTTGAGTAATATCAGTTTCTTATCTGAAAATTCACTTATTCCGAAGCACGCGCCGAATTTCTTCTTTCCTACATCTGCCTTCAATTCCTCAGCCAGCAAATCTATAATCCTAAAACCAATATTGTGACGCGTTTCAACATACTTTTTGCCGGGGTTCCCCAGGCCGACAACCATTTTAATCTCAGGACCTTCCATTTAGTCTCAGCACTAAAGACGCTATTTGTCCTCTTCCGAAGATTCCTCCTCCGCCTCCTCTGCCTCTTCTTTAACCTCGCCGATAACTTCAGGAGCAACCGGCATTTCCGCCTCTAACTCTTCGGTACTCTTGGCCGCAGCAACCAGACTGCACGTAATTAAAAGTGTCGTTGGCGCGCTTACCAGCTTCACCCCGCTGGGCAATTCAATATCACCGGCATGCAAAGTATCACCAACATCTATATCTTTCACATTAACAATTATAGATTTAGGAATCTCGGTTACTCTGCACTCAACTTCCAGATGGTCTATGTGCTCCTCAATAACACCTCCCTCATGCGTCCCTTTGGCCACTCCCTTAAGCTCGATAGGCACCGATACCTCGATTTTCTCGCTCACATCAACCCTCATCAGGTCCACATGGATAATATCCCTGCCAAGATGGTCATATTGCAGGTCCTTTACAATCATCTTCTCCTTCTTTTTGCCGATTTGCACGTCCATCAGCCGGTGCCCATGATGCAGTCCCTCGACCAAAGTATGCGCCTCCAGCGAAATAGCTACCGGCTCTTTCTTATGACCATACACTACTGCAGGTATTCGGCCCTCCTTGCGAATTTGCGCCGCTTGTGCCGAGCCGGTCTGTTCTCGTATCTCTGCCTTTAATAACAAACTCTTTTCCATAAATAACTTTGCCTCGCTTCTATAACGCTCAAAACTCTTCAAACAAATTGCTTACCGATTCATTCTTGTGAATCCTTTTTATCGCCTCGCCCAACATCGCAGATACACTTAAAACCTTGATGTTACGCAGCTTCTTGGAATCGTCGTTCTCTGGTATCGTATCGGTAACTACCACTTCATCAATCGGGGCCTTGTTCAGACACTCCAGCGCCTTGCCTGCAAAAACACCGTGGGTCGCGCCAACGTATATCTTCTCGGCACCACGCTCCCTAATCAGCTTGGCCGCACTGCACACCGTCCCGCCCGTGGCAATAATGTCATCACACATCAAAATATTTCTGCCTTTCACATCACCTATGACTTCCCTCGCTTCCACCTCTCCGCTGTTCACCCGCTTTTTGTGTACTATCGCCAGGTCCCCGCCCAGATGCGATGTATACCTTGACGCGGTCTTTATATTGCCGACATCTGGTGAAACTACCGTCAGATTACTGATTTTTTTCTCCCTGAAATATTTGCTCAGCACCAGTTCACCGGTCAGATGGTCAAGTGGTATATCAAAAAATCCCTGAAGCTGCTGTGCATGCAGATCTATCGCCAGTACCCTGTTAGCCCCGGCGGTAGTTATAAGATTGGCCGTCAGTTTCGCGGTTATCGGCACACGACCTTCGTCCTTCCTGTCCTGCCGCGCATACCCAAAGTAAGGAATAACTGCAGTAATTCGGCTGGCACTCGCCCTTCGCAGGCAGTCAAGAAAGATTAAAAGCTCCATTAAATGCTCGTCAACTGGCTTGCAAGTCGACTGCACAACGAAACAGTCCCTCCCGCGAACATCATCATCCACCCTGATAACTTTCTCGCCATCAGGAAATCTGTCTACTTCCGCTCGGCCAAGAGAAATCCCCAGATACTCGCAGACAGATGCCGTTAATGCAGGATTACTGCTTCCGGAAAATACCTTCAAGCTATTATTTATTGGCATTGTTTTCCCGCCTTTACCTTAACATCCCTTTTAACGTTTTTCTAAGAGTTTTTTCTCCATAATCCTGTTTATCTGGTCAAGCTGCTCGCTGGTATTGGCGCTCATCGCCTCCTCAGGCCGAAGAGCAGCAGATGCAGAGACCTTATGGCCGCCTGAAATGATAATCGAAATAGCGTCCGTTAGATAGTATTCTTTCTTCACATTATCCGGTTTGACTTGTGCTGCTGCCTCGAAAAGAATCTTGTTATCGAACACGTAATAGCTTGGGTTCACTTCGTTAATCCCCAATTGCTCACTTGTGCAGTCATTATGCTCCACAATCGCCGTTATATTGCCGTCCGCGCCCCTGCATACACGCCCATACCCCGTCGGGTCATCCAGGATTGCAGTTGCCAGAGTCGCCGCTGCCTTTCTGGACTCGTGACTCTCTATGATTTTCTTGAGAGTCTCGGCCCGAATCAAAGGCCCGTCGCCGCAAAGTACCAGTGTCTGACCATCAAAACCATTAAGGTATTCCCTGCAGCATAAAACTGCATGGGCCGTGCCTTTCTGCTGGTCCTGAAGCACCCATACTATATCATCATCGGCCTCAAACCTCTTCTTCACCTGTTCAGCCCCGAAGCCGACTACAACATACATCTTTTCAACACCAGCCCCTCGACAGGCGTCCAATACGTACGCAAGCATCGGTCGGCCGCACACCTCATGCAGAACCTTTGGTGTGTTCGTCTTCATCCTGCTGCTCACGCCCGCCGCCAGAATTATCGCAACTTTTTTTGACATTACTCCTTCTGTTTCATTTTCAAATTCTCATTCTTTCCTAACTACCCGGCTAGGACTCGAACCTAGAATGTAGGCACCAAAAGCCCATGTGTTACCAATTACACCACCGGGTAAGTATAATCCTTCTTAGCTGCAAATAACAAAGCATCGTATGTCACGGAGACCATCTTTCTCTCGGCCCGATTTGGCCCTGCCGGAGGCTTGAGTCAGCCATGCCGTGAAAACTGCTGACCCCATAGGCCGTTTTCACGGCCTTTGCTACCCCGTGCGACAGGGCATTTTCAAAAGGCGAAATATACCCTATTCACAACTACCAATCAACCTTTTTTCTTTCTTTTAGCAAAAAACGCCCTTTTAAACACTAAAAACGACTTTTCACACAAGGAAAGTGTCCGCCTCGCCCGGCACAATCTACGCGCAAACCAGATGTAATTCAGGAATGTGTTATCAACAAACAACAAAACGGATTAGTCAGGGCAAGCCCTTCTCCTCAAGCGGATTGTCTCTCAATCGGCATCATTATCAACGGCCGCATAGCCCCGCTGTCCCTCGCTCACATAACTCGGCTCAGACAAGCCCTCTTCCTCACCCGAACTTTCTGCTTCCGCCTCCATTTGCTCCCGCAGCCTCTCATATTCCTTCGTCGTCATCAGAACTTCCCTCGCCTGGCTGCCCTTGTATTCACCCAAAATGCCCGCTCCCGCCATCATCTCTATAATCCGCGAAGCTCGCGCGTAGCCGATACTGAGTCTGCGCTGCAATAGCGACACACTCCCGCGACGGCTCTCCAAAATAATCCGGACCGCGTCGTCAAACAACTCATCTCTGGCCATCTCGGAAGTATCTATATGGCCGAGCTGAGTAAGCTCAGGATGGAATTGTGGCTCAGCCACCTCCTTCAAATGCCTGACCAGACGCTGAATTTCTGCCTCATCCATAAACGTCCCCTGAGCACGCACCAAGTCGCTCGTGCCGGGCTTAAGAAACAGCATATCACCCTGACCAAGCAGCGCCTCCGCACCGTTCTGGTCAAGGACTATTCGGCTGTCAAGCCGCGCCGCAACTCTGAATCCTATCCTCGTCGGCATGTTCGACTTTATCAGCCCTGTAACCACCGTCGCCTGTGGACGCTGAGTTGCTAATACAATATGAATGCCTATCGCCCGGCTCTTCTGCGCCAGACGAACGATATATGCCTCTATCTCCTTGGCCGCCGTCATCATCAAATCCGCAAGCTCGTCGATTATTATCACAATATAAGGCAACTTCTTCGGAATCTTCGATTCCTCCTCGGTGCTGGACGGCCCGAAGCGGCTGATAATCTCATCCGGGCCGAGTCTGTTATACTCTGCAATATTCTTTACCCTCGCCTCCGCAAAAAGAGCGTATCGCTCATCCATCTTCACTGTCGCCCATTCGAGTATCTGCACCGCGCGCTGTGTCTCGATAACTATCGGGCTCATCAGATGCGGTATGGTATTAAACGCCGTCATCTCGACCATCTTCGGGTCTATCAATATCAGCTTCACCTCGTCAGGACGCTTCGTAAGCAATATCCCCCCAATAATGCTGTTGATACAAACACTCTTGCCCGAACCCGTTGTGCCCGCAATAAGCAAATGCGGCATCGTCGTCAAATCCGAAACCAGCGCCTCCCCCGACGAATCCTTGCCAAGGAAAAGTGGTATTTCCATTCTGCGCGGCTTGTCACCTGCCAGTTGCATCAGGTCCTTGATGCGCACCTTTTCCTTCTCGCTGTTCGGCACCTCAATGCCTATCGTATGCTTGCCCGGAAGCGGCGCAACAACTCGAACCGCGCCGACCCCAAGCGCGCGTGCCATATCGTTCGAAAGCGTGCTTATCTGGCTGACCTTAACACCCGCCGCGAGCTCCAGCTCAAACATCGTTATCACAGGACCCGTATCCGCTGCTACCACATGTGCGTTAACATTAAACTCCGTCAGCAGCTTCTCCAATGCGCTCGCTTTGGCCTTGATTATCTTCTCCTGAACCGAAGCAAAAGTATGCTCCGGCTCACACAGCAGCTCCAGCGGAGGCAGTGTATAATCCTCATAGCTTGTTGGCACATACGCCTTGGCCGGACGACGTACCTGCGGCAGCGTTAACCTCAACTGTCTCGGTACTCCAGTCCCGGCAGCGACAGATGTGCCCCCGGCTCCGCCTTCTTCCTCAAAGCCGCTCTCGAACTGCACCGCCCCGGCCTCTGCTGAAAGCTTTCTTTGCCGCTCGCTTAACTTCTGCCATATCTCGCTAAGTGCTTGCGAATGTTGCTTTGCAGCCGACCACACCGGTGCCGCCACACCGACCATCCTGCCAACCGCAATTCGTATCCAGCCGAACATCGCCGCCACAAAGGTGTCTGCCAACAATACCACCCCGACAACCCATGTCGCCGTAACCATTATGAAAGTCCCAAGAAACGCAAAATGACTTCGCAGAAACTCCGCCGCCCCGACACCCAAAACGCCGCCGGAGCCCATCGGAAAGTTAAAAACGCTGTAAGGCCAGATAAGATAAAAACTGCTTGAAGCCGCCACCGTTACCAGCACCAGCCCGATTGCTCGCAATACCACCTGGCCTATGGACCAATGCGCCAGTTTCGCCACCAAAAGCATTATCGCCGAAACCAACATTACAAAAACCCCCGGCCCGATATAATACAGCAGATAATATGCCGAAAAAGCCCCTATCACCCCGCACCAGTTAGCTGGTGGGGCGTTATTAGGCCACACATACTTGCTCGGCCAATCACCTATGTCGAAGCTCAAACAACTGCACAAAAGAACCAGTACCGCGGCAATACCAAGACATTCCGCCGCAACCTCGTATGACTTCTTGTCTTTCAATGACTTTGTCCTATAAAAATACCCTTATCAACCCAGACGCTCACTCCTGACCACGAATTTTATATCGGCTACCCCACGCTCTTTTCTGCAAAATTACTTACCAGCCACGCTGCCGCTGTGCCTGATTTCCTCGAAAAAAAGCGTTCTCTTTTCTTCTACGCATTTAGATGCATAAAGATACATCGCAGCAGACCAGCTTTGCCAGTCTTCTCCCTGAGCAGTACCGTCCTGTGCGC
>CAZDQP010000066.1:0-13793 GCA_964507485.1 uncultured Pirellulales bacterium
TAACAACACTCACCTTCTCAGCCCCATAGCTCACCGACATCGCAAATACCAGCACGAACAAACAATACTGTTTCCTGCCCATCTTTTATTCCTTACTGTTTCAAAACAAAGAACAACCGGTGTCCCGATAAGTTTAACTTGTTTCTCTCATCCTGGCAATCTATATTTCTCGTCCCGCATTTACCTTGACTTTTTCCCGCTCATAAGCAAAGATAATCAGCCGTTGTGAACACAAACGTTACTCAAGTTTAAATACAGAGCGCAAATTATGAAGGCAAAATTTGTAAAAACCAATTCAGACCCGGACACTGCCGTCTCATTTGCTTCGGGTGATGTTTCAGCAAAACTCACTTCCTCTGCAATAGAAGCCCGCATCGCCGAAGTTCGTATGGGTGACATCATAGTAAAAACCAAACCCGGCTCGGATATTAAAATCCGCCAGATTCGCCACGATTTTCAATTCGGCACTGCGATTACGAATCGCCTTGTTGAGACGGACGAAGACGCGCTTACTGGCAAAGATAGAGAAATGTTCCTCAAAACTCTCTCCGAAAACTTCAACTATGCCGTCCACGAAAACGCCCTGAAATGGTATGAGTGCGAAAAGCAGGCCGGCACCGTTGACTACGCCGCCGCAGATAGAATATGGGAAATCTGCCGCGATTTGAACATACCGATGAGGGGCCACTGCATATTCTGGGAAATGGACGAGCACATTATGCCCTGGCTCAGAGAGCTTGATAACGACCGGCTGCGCGCCGCTATAAACCGCCGTGCCGTCGGATTGACAAAACACTTTAAAGGCCGCATCGACGAGTTCGACCTAAACAATGAAATGGTACACGGCGAGTTTTTTCTGCGACACCTCGGCTATGGAATTATCAATGAAATGGCCTATATGGCTAAATTCGGCAACCCCGATGTCACTCTCTATGCAAATGATTACGGTATACTCGTCGATGGCGGCTATAATGCCCTCGTCTATTTCAAGCAAATCAAGTACCTCCTCGAAAATGGAGTCCCCATCGACGGAATCGGCATCCAGGGACACTTCGGCTATTTTAACAAGTGGACTATGCCTGCTGACGATATGCAGAAAATCCTCGACCAGTTCGCCTCTTTTAATCTCCCCATCAAAATCACTGAATGTGATTTTGATTATGATGAGCAAACTAAGGTCGATGAGCTTAGAAAATTCTTTACGATTTGTTTTGCACACCCCAGTGTCGAAGCTATTGTATTTTGGGGCTTTTGGGCCGGTGCTATGTGGAGACCAAATGCCGCCCTCTGGAAAAAAGACTGGTCAATAACCCCCCTCGGCAAAGCCTATCGCGACCTTGTTTTTAACAAATGGTGGACTCAGATAGAAGCAAAAGCCAACAAAACCGGCTCCCTTAAAGCAAAAGCTTTCTTCGGCGACTACCTAATATCTGCAAACGGAATAAAGAAAAAAGTAACTTTCAGCAAAAAAGATAAATCATTAACAGTAAACCTAATCTCTAAATCGCGGTAAATAATATCTTATCCGTTTCTATGCGGTTGGTATTATTTAACATAACAGAACACCAACAGATGAATATAGC
This sequence comes from uncultured Pirellulales bacterium, assembly GCA_964507485.1. Classification (GTDB taxonomy): domain Bacteria; phylum Planctomycetota; class Phycisphaerae; order Sedimentisphaerales; family Anaerobacaceae; genus CAIYOL01. The sequence continues at coordinate 1,584 of CAZDQP010000066.1, forward strand.
AAAGAAAACCAAAACTGGAATGACCCTGATTGTAAAAACCGTTGCCGCCTGGCTCCGAGGACTGATATTTCTTTACGGTATTTATGTAGTGGTCTCTGGAAGCGCGTTGCCGGGTGGTGCGTTCCCCGCTGGTGTTATTATTACCTCCTCATTTATTCTTGTAGTTCTCTCTCACGGCCGGAAAATCGGGTTGAGAAAGCTTACACAACGAAAAACGACCATACTAACTGGCACCGGCGTCCTGATTTTTCTATTAGCTGCACTCGCTGGTCTGTTTATCGCTGATATCTTCTTTTTAAATCTGACAAGCCCTGCCCACCATCCTCAGCCCTTATTAAACGTCTCTTTAATGTTTATCTATGAACTTGGAATTACTCTACTCGTCAGTATGTCATTATTACTCCTCTTTTCAATTATGGCCGGCCCAATTCCACCGCCGCTGCTCGTGAAAAACTCTCTGCCGCCCACTTGCTGGCATAATATGAAACGACCTCCGAATACCCGAATGCGCCGTCACTGCTGATATTGATAACGCGTCCCCATGAGGCCTTTCTCGAGATATATCGCTTGGCGAATTCAGCCATCATCAGCGCTACCCCCCTGCTGTTTACATCGAAGTGCTTATTATGAGATTCCGCGCTAATTGTCATCTTCGGAAACTGACCAACGAATACCGGCTGTTTCCTCAGTTCCTCCTCCGGAATAAATGTATCGCATTTGCTGTATGCTGCATTATTCACCAATATATCAACCGCCCCGAGCGATTCTTCCGCCTTATCAAAAATAATCGGAATATTCCCCGGCTCAGCCAAATTGGACTCCAGAGCAAAACACTCTCCGCCCAAATTACCTATCGCCTTTGTCACCTCATCTGCTGACTTCATCTGCATCTTGCAGTAATAAGCCCTCCCGGGTACCGTTGCCTTGTTCGCTTCTTCCTCACTAATCTCTCCGTAAGCTTCCGCACCCCCGCGGTAATAGTGAACAAAAACCTTAGCACCTTCTTTCGCAAATGCAACCGACATCGCCGCACCCATACCGTGATTTGCCCCCATTACTATCACAACTTTATCTTTTAAACCCGTCTTTATCATAATACCAACCCTTACATCATTTTCAGAATTGCTGCTATGGCTTCATCCGAAAAGATAATATCACCAACTTTAGTATGCAACTAAAAAGAAACTCGATTTCACAGCTGAGCAATGATATAGTATCATCTGGGAAATCCACAGTTAAAAACTTATATGGGAAAAACATCAGCCACATGAACGATTCTTTAAATGAGTCGATTGAAAGCCGCATTAGACAAGCAAGGGCTAAATTCGCTGCGATGGCCGCTACATATTTCGCCGGAGTTCTTAATGACAACTTTTTTAAGCAAAGTGCGCTTCTCATTGCTGTCACCGCCGATAAGTCACATCTTCAGGGCTGGGCTACGATTGTTTTCACTTTACCCTTCATACTATTTGCCGCTCCGGCTGGTTTCTGCGCAGACAGATTCTCGAAACGTTCAATCGTAATAGCATCAAAGTTTCTGGAATTGATTGCTATGATATTTGCAGCAATCGGCATTTATCTTCTAAACTGGCAGTTGATAATCGTAACCTTATTTATAATGGGATTGCAGTCAACTCTCTTCGGACCATCACTTCGTGGCACAATACCGGAACTTTACCCCCCCGAATATGTAGTAACTGCAAATGCCGTCATCAGGATGATTAGCACAGGAGCTATCCTAGCGGGAATCGCGCTGGCAGGGATAATTTTAGACGTTAAAGGTTTTATCGGTAAAGTACAGCTGGCGTATGTTATAGCCTCCTGTGTCGTTGTGGGAATAGCAGCAATTGGATTAATAGTGAGCTTTGGAGTGCCGAAGTTTCCCGCGGCCTCGACAAAAGTAAAATTCCCATGGGCAGGACCGCTGAACTCCATCAAAATCCTTTATGACATTAAAGAAGATTCTTTACTTACAATTGCGATAACAGCAAAGGCATTCTTTTGGTTTGTAGGTTCTCTTAATGTTTTAGTAATAAATCAATTGGGACTGGAACAGTTTGGTCTGACCAACACGCTGACAAGCGCACTTTTTATTGTCGAGCTTGCAGGAATCGCAATAGGTTCTCTGCTAAGCACGAAACTGGCTAAAGGGAAAAATTGGTTTAGAGTCCTCTGGCCATCAGCAGGTATAATAGCCGTTTGTATGTTCACGGTAGCAATTGTTCCACAACTTCCAGCTTCTATCCGAAAGGCAACAATCATATCTGCTTTGGGCCTCCTCGGTGTAGCAGGTGGAATATTTTCAATCCCCTTGGCAAGTTTCGTACAGGTAAGACCCTCTGCCGACATAAAGGGCAGGATTATAGCTGCTTCGAGCTTTGCTGATTTTACAGCTATTTTGTTTTCTGGCAACGTATTTTACTTTTTAAATCACTGGAATATTAAACCAAGCAATTGCTTTGCTGTTAAAGGCGTAATGACAGCAGCAATTGCAGCTTGGTTGTTCATAGCCCTGCGTGGGAAAATGGAAAGTAATGATTGATTCGGTTGTAACAACACTGACTAAATGGGTATTGTCGCTCCGCTATGATATTAAAATAAGCGGGCTGGATTCAATATCCGCCGCTGGAAGAAAAGGTATTGTCTTTCTGCCGAACCACCCAGCTCTCATCGATCCCGTTATCCTCTATTCTTATCTGCACGGCAAATTTACGCCGAAGGGTTTTGGTGACCAGGACCAGGTGGATAGACCCTTTATAAGATTTTTCGCCAGAAGATGGGGCGTCCGCACAATACCAAGTATCGCCAAATACGGACCCACAGCGAAAAAAGAGATAAAAAAGATACTAAATGAAACTATTGAAGGGCTAAAGACCGGTGACAATCTTCTCCTGTGGCCTGCAGGACGGGTATATCACAGCTATCTCGAGAGTCTTGGTGCCAATAGCGCCGTTGAGAAAATAATCGAAAAATGTCCCGATGTACGGATTGTGCTTGTGCGCACACGGGGACTCTGGGGTAGCGGCTTCAGTTGGGCAAACGGACAAGAGCCGAAGGTGATTAAAGTGCTCATCAAAGGATTGTTGGCATTGCTCAAGTGCGGGATTTTTTTCGCGCCGCGCCGCAAGCTCACGATTGAATTCAACGAGCCGAAGGATCTACCGCGAGATGCCGACCGCAACACGTTCAACCGTTTTCTGGAAAACTTCTACAATGAAAACGCCGCGGCCAATACATACGTGCCTTACACAATCTGGGAAAAAGACGGGACGCAGGTTCGTCCGGAACCCTCGAAGGCAATACTTAAAACCGATTATTCCTCTGTCCCGGAGACGACTCGAAAAATTATCGCTAAAAAAATTTCCGATATGACATCAATTACAAAACTAAATGACGAGGACTACTTGGCCGCAGACCTTGGGATGGACAGCTTGGCAAGAATGGATTTGCTGCTCTGGCTCGAACAGGAATTCGGCTTTCGCCAGGCTGATGCCGATGCTATGCAGACCGTTGGTGATGTCGCTCTGGCAGCGTGCGGGGAGTTTGTTTACCTAAGTCATAACACCTTAAAATCTGTACCGGTACGATGGTTTAAAGACAAAACTCACAAAAGAGTCGCTATGCCGCACGGCGACACAGTGGCAAAAATATTTTTAAAACAGGCTGCCAGGCATCCGAACAAACCGGTCACTGCCGACCAGTTCAGCGGAACGAAAACATATCGTGATATTACTATTGCTTGTATAATACTCAAGCCGATTATTGAATCATTCGAAGGCAACCACATCGGTATAATGCTGCCGGCCTCTGTTAGCGCGGATATCTTTTATTTAGCCGCATTGTTTGCCGGCAAAACGCCGGTAATGGTGAACTGGACGTCAGGATTGCGGAATATCAAATCAGCCCTCGACACGGCAGGCGTCGGCTATGTACTTACATCGAAAGCCCTTGTTGATAGAATCGCTATGCAAGGGACTGACCTTTCAGAAATAAACAACCGTTTCGTATTCGCCGAAAAGCTTGCAGGAAAAATCAGCAAAGCAGCTAAATTAAAGGCCTGGCTCCTGGGACATTTAAGCTGGTCGTCACTTCATAAAGCAAAGGTGCCTAAAATCGCGGCAATCTTGTTTACCAGTGGTTCGGAAACATCACCGAAAGCTGTCGCTCTTACTCATAAAAATCTAATCGCCAATATGCGGGACGTTCTAAGTGTAGTTAAGATTTATCAAAACGACAAATTAATTGGTTTTCTCCCGCCGTTTCATTCGTTCGGTCTTACGGTTACTATGCTGCTGCCCTTGTGCGGCGCCGCACAGATTGTTTATCATCCCAATCCTACCGAAGCAGACAAGTTGGCAAAAATAATAGATGCCTACCAAGTTACAATCCTTTTGGGGACGCCCACCTTTCTCGGCGGGATTATATACGTCGCCGATAAAAAGCAACTTTCATCGATTCGTCTTGCAGTCACAGGTGCGGAGAAATGCCCCCAAAAAGTTTATGACGGCCTAAGGGAAAAGTGCAGAGATGCGGTCGTTCTCGAAGGTTACGGCGTTACAGAGTGCTCCCCGATTATATCACTCAACGACCAGAACCGCCCCCGTCCTTTTACGATTGGTAAGGTCCTGCCTTCTCTCGAATTTGAGATTGTCTCGCCGGATAATCTCAAGCCGATAAACAAGCCCGGCACAGGTTTACTGCTGGTCAGGGGAGAAAGCGTTTTCGAAGGATACCTCAATTACACCGGCAAATCTCCTTTCGTGGACGTCAACAAAAAGAACTGGTACTACACGGGCGATTTAGTGAACGTTGATACCGACGGAGTGCTTACATTCGTCGGTCGGCTGAAAAGGTTTGTCAAGTTAGGCGGTGAGATGATTTCCTTGCCCGCAATCGAGCATATTCTAATTGAGAACTTCGCTGGCGACCGGGACAAGGACCCAATCTTGGCCGTTGAAGCAAAAGAGCTGCAAAGGCCGGAGCTGATACTCTTCACTACCCTCAATATTGATTTGGAGACAGTAAACAGCAAAATACGTACCGCGGGACTTTCAGGACTGCACACTATTCGCAAAGTCATCAAGCTGGATGAGATACCGCTTCTTGGCACAGGAAAAACAAACTACCGCGCACTCAGGCAAATGCTTCGCGAATAACATTGAACCTCGTAACAAAAGCAAACTCCTAAGTTGTTCACTCGCTTCTCGCCTCCCACCTGCGATGCATAAATGGTTGGCCCCGTCTCTTGATGCTATAGTCTCTTTTAATACACAGGGTACTTTGCCATCCAGGGTGCTACACCATCGAAAGCTTTCTTACATGCTTTCACTCCTTGTGGGCCGCCGCCATATCCACATACAGTCCATGCGTTACACGTATCAAAGTCTCCGCTGCACTTCAGCGTCCATATCTCCTTAAGCCCTACCTTCCTCACAGAGAAATCCAAAAAAAGCATGTTCACATACCCCATGTGTCGATTGATACACCACCACTGCATTTCATTGGTGAAATCTCCGTCATATGCGGGCGGGACTTTAGTGGCACCGGGCCATAGAAAACCATATTGACAGTCCGAAAAAACCGGTATTTTATCTGCTCCTCTTACATCTGTTCGCCTGAAAAACGCCGGGTCGTTCTCCTGACCCTGACCTACTATATCAGCAATGAAACGATTCATACCATAGCTGCCGTCGTACGGAGGATTAGAACCGTATTCATCCGGTTCCCACGTGCCAAGGTCAAAGTTCCACGTCCCAAACGGACCTGTCTTTTTCTCGCGGTTAGTGGCCGTCGGACAATAACGCAGCATCGGGTCTTTGTACAATGGCTCATAGACATACAGCCACATTCTTGAATAACCGGTAGGGTTCCCAATCTCCCTCCTGTGGAAAAAATTATTGTTGTTGTTCGTATATAACGAAAACACAATTCCCCATTGCTTCATATTCCCCATACAAGCTATTGCTAACGCTATTTTCTTGACCTTTGCCAGCGCCGGCATTAATATTGACATCAACAGTGCAATAATGGCGATTACAACTAAAAGCTCTATTAACGTGAATCCTCTTCTTTTATGCATAATACTCACCTTTCTTTCATTAGGTTTAATTGCCTTTATTAAGATGCGCAATGCCCGCTTAGTGTTCCATAAAATCTGGTTCTCTTACTACATCCTGTATAATATACATTAATCCGCCTTTTTTCAACCAAAAAATAAACACGTCCGAAGTACAGGCTTTAAGAAAAAAGCTGTCACTCATGCCTGCCTCTTTTGTATTATGGGTTTTTTAGTATACAGGGAATTTTGCCATCCAAGGTGCTACACCATCGAAAGCTTTCTTACACGCTTTCACTCCTTGTGGGCCGCCGCCATATCCGCATACAGTCCACGTGCCACATGTATTATAATTCTCGTTGCTACCCTTCAGCGTCCACAGCTCTTTAAGCCCTACCTTCCTGGCAGAAGCATCCATAAAACAAACATTGATATATCCCATGTGTCGATTTATACACCACCACTGCATTTCATTGGTGAAATCACCATCGTATGCAGGTGGAGTACCATTGGCGCTAGGCCACCAGCCTATATACTGACAATCCGCAAGCAAGGGCACCCTGTCTGCACCTTTTATATCAACTCGCCTGAATAATGCCGGGTCATCTTCCATACCCTGACCCACAAAATCAGGAGCAAAGCGATTCATACCGTAGCTGCCGTCGTACGGAGGATTCTTAGCATAGGCCGGATCATCCGGGTCCCATGTGCCGAGGTCGAAGTTCCAAGTGCCAAACGGCCCTGTCTTTTTCCCGCGGTTCGTAGCTGTCGGACAATAACGCAGCATCGGGTCCTTATACCATTTCTCATAGTAGTATATCCATATTCTTGAGTACCCGGTTGGATTACCAACCGTCCTCTGATGCAAAAAACCGTCGTTCATATCTGTATATATATGGAACACAACACCCCACTGCTTCAAATTCCCCATACAGGCAATTGCCAATGCTATTTTCTTAACCTTCGCCAGGGCAGGCATTAATATAGACATCAATAATGCAATAATGGCGATTACGACTAAAAGCTCTATTAATGTGAAACCTCTTTTTTTACGCATGATACTCACTTTTCTTTCTATTATTCGGCTAAACTGCCCTTGTTAAGATATGCAAAGCTTGCTTAATACTTCATAAAACCTGGTTCTCTTACTACATCCTGTATAATATACACTAATCCGCCTTTTTTGCAACCAAAAAAGAATCACCTCTGAAGTACCAGCTTTAAGAAAAAACTGTCACTCACTCCTGACTTTCATTTTGCCACCCCGACCACTAAGTGCGAGAGAGTATATCTTTTGCCTTGAAATGAACAGTCGATTTGCTTGTGCTGCCTTCTACTTGGATACTATCTCACTCGTATGCCCTCGGCATACTCACTAAAGGTTTCCTCGTTGCGGCCTACGGCAGCACTACCAAAACCTCATTTTAAAAATCTCTACTCTTATCTCAACTGCCAGTCATACGGACAATAATAAAGCCATTCATCAACGAACAGATCCAAATCAAATTCGTCGACGATATCATCCTCATACAAATCAGCGGGCAAGTCCGGGCCGGATTGGAGCCAGTATTCCGCGAACCTCGCATAGTGATATAAATCAACTATGCAGGAAGGAACCCCGGACCAGAATCCGCCCAACAGTTCATAACCTCCGCCGCTCATCACACCCGCCTCCGCCTGACCTATCGTGCCGCTAACTAAATATTGCCCGCCGCTGCTCACTCCGCCGCCGTCAATTGTGTGCCTTTCCAGAACATAAGGCCCGCCGCTCTGCCCAAACGCTACCATAGACGTTAGCAGTAATACCGCCGGTAATGCGATAAATACTTGATTGTCAAACACCTTTTTGGGATTAGTTCGTTCCATTGTGAGTCTCCTTCACCGCAACCGCCACCATTTTACTGTTTATCCCAGACTGCACCGCCGCAAACTCCTCAAGTTTTTCTAAAGAAGCCACCATTTGCGAGACTCTCGTGTTTAAACTCTGTAGCTCGGCTCTCAAATGAGCATTTTCCGCCTTCAAAGCCGCATACTCCTCAGCTTGTTCTTCAAGAATTTTCACACATTCATTGGTCTTAATGCCGATGGCAACATCGATGAAATCGAAAACGCCGTTTTTCGATTCCGACCACGCCCTTCCCAATATCTTGTTCAAATGCTTAACTTCCAATTTTTCAGGCGATACCGCGATGCCGGTCCCGTCTTCCAGCGCCGATGGAATGATATAATCTCCAACTTTAACTCGGCCTCTTACCGCCACCGGCAGCTGTCCCATAAAGCCTACCTTCTCGTAATTCTCCTGTTCTCCTTCTGCAGGAAGATTACCCAAAACGACCGGCGCTAACGATATGGCCATAATTTGCTCTGCCCCTTTTGTTTTTTTGCTTATCTTGCCGCCGTGAACGCCGACAATCTGGCCGAAACTAAACTCTTCATTCGGGTCCAGCTTGGGCAGCCATTCTGCATAGTCTGCCCCCTTCGAGCCGTAAGTTACCCCTCCATCCTTGCAACCTTGGATAGTGGGAATGGTAAAGACTGTAACAGCGAGTGATATCGGATCCACTGAAATCAGATTCTGAAGATCATTTTCCAGAGCCCAACAAATCAATTCGGTCCATTCGTTCGTTTGTCCCAAATCTATGTCAAGATCAACGGTTGGCCAAGTGGGTGTGGTGCAACTCAAAGTTGGAAACGAGCCTGCATCCCACGGGTATAGAGAGGGTAATGAACCACCAGACAAACTACAACTGGGAAATGAGCCCCCATCCAAATCGATATCGAAGCCAATGTTAGGCAAACCGGGATAGTCGTTATCCCAGTCACCATTGTCAAAGTCAAAACCTTCTATCCTTCCTGCGATACTATCATCGCCTCTGTAGAAGGTCATAAAATTGTTAGTGCGATTTGTAATATGATCAGAGTGAGTTCTCAATTTAATGGCAATGCCGTTTGCGTCGTTACCTCCAGAATTTTCGAAGTAGGCAATGTGATTGGTCTCCTCGCCTTCGACATGTAGAAGAGCTTTAGGAACTATACCCCCAGTCCCAATGAAAACCCTTCCGTTATCTCGAATATAAAGTCGTGTTGTACCCTCGTCCGTTGCCAGTTCTAATCCTCCCGAATCGTGTGCCTGGATTTTCTGGTCCACTTCTATCTTCCCTCTAACGTCTAATTTTTCTTCAGGATTCGCTCCGATACCTATGCTGCTATCCACTATCAAATTCCCCGTTACCTTTGCGTTTCCCTCAAAATATCCACCATAGCTTGAGCTGCCGGTGGCGGAACCGTAAACACCAATGCCGGTGTTGTCGCTATCTATTTCAAAATATCCGCCATAACCATTGTCGCTGTTTGCGAAACCGTAAACACCCTTTCCATCGACGCCATCGACGTAAAAATATCCGCCATAACCTGATTGGCTAGAGTAACCATAAACCCCCCGGCCCTGCCAGCCAGTTGAGGCGCCGTATATAGAAGTGCCACCCGACCCCAGAGAATTCCCGTAGACAGCAGAACCGCTGCCACTGTTGAACGCGGAGATAGTCCCACCTGAACCTGAATAGCTTAGACTAAAAGGCACTTCAACTCCCAGCGTAACGTCCCCGGACGTCCCACCGCCGTTCAAACCTGTGCCCGCAATGACTGCAGTGATGTCACCTCCGCCGGTAAAAGTTTGCCAACTGCCAAGACCGCTGGCATCAGATGTGAGAATCTTGCCCGCTCCCGGTGAGCCGCCGGTAATCTTAACTTGACCATTCACTTCCAGCTTTGCTCCGGGGCTCATCGTCCCAATACCAACATCGCCGTCAGCTGCGATAGTCATCCGTAAAGAATCTGAGGTACCAAAACGCATTGAATCATCCGCGTGTACATAGCTGATATATCCCTGGTCATAGTTGTCAATATCTCCAAACAGTATCTGCTGTGTGTGCGATGGGCTTATGAACTGCAGAGCCATATAAAAATCATCTTCGATAATCAATCTTGATAATTCATGAGGCACAACACCTGAGTTGCCGCAGTAAATATGCAGAGGGCCTTTTGGATTATTCGTCCCAATCCCAACGTTGCCGGACACAGCAGAATACATATCGTTTCCCGATATGGTCCAGTCGGAGTCGTTGCTTGCGGCAGGAGTCTGCCAGCTGCCAAGACCTGAAGCATCGGATGTTAAGACTCTGCCTTCTTCCGGTGAGCCGCCAGTAATTTTAACCTGACCATTAATCTCCAGCTTCGCTCCCGGAAATTCTGTTCCGATACCAACATTACCGGAGGGAATTGAATACATATCATTACCGTCAACCATCCAGTCAGAATCGCTGCCGCTGCCTACACCTGCTCTTTCTGCATACAGCGCATAAGGCGTGGGCATTACTTCCTGCCATGGAAGAAGTGTCGTATATTCATTCGGGTCGTCAAGCTCGCCCGGCCGAACACCAATCTCCAGCCACCGGGCATCTCCATCGAACACGTCACCGAAATCCAGCTCCACCGTAAAATAGCCGTCGATTACCTCTACATTAGCTACATTGACGTCAGTTCCTACTTGGTTGTGTGCAACGTTAGCACTGGCATCATAGAGCCCGAACGTAAAATCATACAATCCGTTTGCCGCATAATTAGCATCATACAGATGGCCCTGATACGTAAATGCCGTTCCCATTGGCTCCGCTTGAGTTACCACGGCCGAACACAACGTTAGGCCGAAAGCCAAAAACAGAATTGTTAATATTCTTGCACTTTTCATTCTCCAATCCCTTCAAAAATTGTTAATACTTAAATACTGATATTTCATAATTACTGCCTGCTTTTACTTTTTTCATTGGCCTCGCTTCCTTTCGAATTTTGTCTATCTTAACAGCGCAGACATTCTGCACCCTCAGCACTTGCTAAATCCTTTAAAAATCGAAATGATAATTTGCGCACTTTCCCGCACCGCCGCCTCCGGCGTCTTCTAAAAGTGTTGAAAATCAATGCAATCGCTCTCGTATTTTCCCGTCCCTGCGACGAGCAAAATAAAATTTCAATCGAAATCGCAGAGGCCTGTAAAAAATTTGCTAAATCCCAAATAAAAAGGGCTGTAAGATATTCACAGCCCTTCGATTCTATTTAGAGAACTATCCTCTGCGTTTTCTCATCAGGCACAAAGTTCCGAGTCCCATCAGGCAAACCGTTGCCGGCTCAGGAACCGTCGTTATTTGAGTCCAGAACCCCGCCGGTGTGCCGCCGCCTCCGTCGCCTTGAACTGTAAGATAGTGGGCACCGACACCCAATATTACTTCCCCGCCGGAATATGCAGGATCCTGCCACGTCAAGTCCCCGTCATAGCCGTCATAATTAGTCGGCAAACCGGTCGGCACTCCAGAGAAGGGAATACTCGTGGTCAGGATTAGAGACGAATTGTCATAGACGTAAAAGATATCCCCCTCCACGAAGTTATCGCTAATCCGAAAGTAAGCAGGCTCTGTCAGGTTGTAAATATAGGGAGAATCAATGGAATCGACGAAAGCTGCATCAATTTCGTCATAAAACCAGCCCTCGTCCAGAACCGGCGGAGGTGCGTTCGCCCCCGGTATATAGTTGGCTGAAGTAGTGCTGACCATCACTGCTGCTAAACAAATTGTTACTAATCTTTTCATCAAATTCCTCTCCTCAACTCTCTCACTCAGCTTTACAGAAATCATGCTCTATGCGCATTTTTTCTGGTGTAGAAATGTGTGTGAAGCCCTCCCTCGAGTTTCTCTCACCCAACCTTCTTAACACATAACATTTTTACATCTATTCTATACTACTTTTCTCGTTCTCTTCTCCTCCAAATAATAAACAAAAAGGTATCCTATTAATTTAACTACAAACGCTTCGGTAGTGGTGGGAAAGATAAGCTTAGGTATAGTTTCAGAACTCCGCTAACACTCTCACTCTCTTCTCCTTATCACTGCTTCCTTTTCTTATAGAAAACAAAGCAATACAATTAGTACTATCGCATTATCTAGTTTATGTCCTCGTACTTAGTTGTCAAGAACATTTTTTGAGAATTCAGAAGATTCTAAATTCCACCCCCCCGGCAGAAAACTCAACCCCATTTGTGGCTCAAAAAATCCCTGTTAATTTAGACAGTTTACGCCTTAGGTATATGTATCCAAAAAGCTCCGTGA
>CAZDQP010000067.1:0-13755 GCA_964507485.1 uncultured Pirellulales bacterium
GTTTGCTTTTACAGATAGATATGCTTGGCCAGGCAACAAGTGTCGAGATAGATATTGATATGATAGAGATTATTGATGGTCCCGTTAATAATTCTGCTGCAGGCAATAGGATGCAAACTTAACGGAGCGAACTAATCTCGGTTTTTTTCAGCGCTCTGTTCGTGCGATGACGAAATTTACATACTGAGATAATAGGAACTGATAAGATGAAGATTTGTGTAGTCGGTATTGGTTATGTCGGTTTGGTTACCTCTGGATGTTTGGCGGACGCCGGAAATAATATTATATGTGTGGATGTGGATAGCGACAAAATTGATGGTTTGAAAAATGGAGTGATACCCATTTACGAGCCGGGATTGACTGAATTAGTCAAACGTAACGAAAAACTCGGCCGACTGCGATTTACTACTGATTTAAAAGAGGGAATAGACAATTCACTTGTTATTTTTCTCGCGGTTGGCACCCCATCGGCCCCGGACGGCTCGGCTGATATATCCGCCGTCCTTTCAGTTGCCGGGGAAATTGGTAAAAATCTTACCGACTATCGAATTATTGCAACAAAAAGCACTGTGCCGGTGGGTACATGCAGGTTAGTAACGAATATTATAAAATCAAAAACGGAAACACCGTTCGATTACGTCAGCAATCCCGAATTTTTAAAAGAAGGTGCTGCTGTTGATGATTTTATGCGACCCGACAGGATAATTATTGGAACATCCAATCCTGCTGTTAGAGAAACAATGAAACAGTTATATAACCCATTTATGCGAAGAGGCAACCGTATGCTGTTTATGGATGCTTTCTCTGCCGAGATGACTAAATATACGGCCAATACTATGCTGGCGACAAGAATTTCGTTTATGAATGAAATCTCGGCGCTTTGTGAGAAGGTTGGTGCGGACGTCGAACAGGTCAGGTTAGGCCTCGGCAGCGATTCGAGGATTGGACGCTCTTTTCTGTTCCCGGGTGTTGGTTTTGGCGGTGCCTGCTTCCCGAAGGATATTCGCGCGCTGATTCATACCGGCTCGGAGCACGGTATTGAAATGAAAATAGCAAAGTCCGTCCAGCAGGTAAATATAAATCAGCAGGAAAGATTTGCACAGCGTATTATCGATTTCTTTGCAGGTCAGGAAGACAAAACTGTACTGGCTGTTTGGGGACTCGCATTTAAGGCAAGAACCAACGATGTCAGAGAATCTCCGGCCCTTTATTGTATAAGAAAGTTTCTTGATTCCCGGATGAAGATAAGGGCGTATGACCCTGAAGCGGCGTCTGCTGCGGTGGCTGCTTTGGATGGTAAAATCGAAACCTTCCGGAATGGATATGATGCTCTTGATAATGCTGATGCATTGGTTATTTTTACCGATTGGCAGGAATTTAGGAATCCGGACTTCGAAATTATTAAAGCGAGACTGAAAAAACCTGTTATATTTGACGGCAGAAACCTCTACAACCCTGATGTGGTCAAAAATGCGGGAATCGAATATCACGGCATAGGCAGAGCTTCCGTTTCGTGATTAACAGCAAAATGGAGTGGTCATTATTTATTCAACATAAGGTCGGCCGATATGAAAGTATTGATTACAGGAGCTGCGGGTTTTATCGGTTCACATTTATGTGAGCGGCTTCTTGATGATGGCTTGACCGTAGTCGGCGTTGATAATTTCGATGACTTTTACGACCCTCGAATAAAACGGCAGAACATTGAGGATTGCCTTAAAAATAAAAATTTCCAGCTTATTGAAGCCGACATTCGTGATAGCGCAGCTATGGATAAAGCCGTTGATGGCGATATAGAAATAATTGCACACCTTGCTGCCAGAGCTGGTGTCAGACCTTCGATTGAAAATCCCCTCCTCTACGCAGATGTAAATGTAAATGGAACAATGGTTTTGCTTGAAGCGGCAAAAAAACATAAGGTTAATAAGTTCGTCTTCGGCTCGAGTTCAAGCGTCTACGGCAACAATAAAAAAATCCCTTTTTCCGAGGATGACAGTGTCGATTTACCAATCTCACCTTACGCTGCCACAAAAAAAGCTGGCGAGCTTGTCTGCCACACATATCACCACCTTTATGGAATCCACGTAACTACACTACGGTTATTCACCGTCTACGGCCCACGACAAAGACCCGATCTGGCTATACATAAATTTGCCAGACTCATCGAGCAGAATAAACCAATACCGGTTTATGGTGATGGCTCTATGATGCGCGACTTCACATACATCGATGACATAATTAACGGGACCGTTGCAGCGATGAATAAATGCAATGGATTTCATCTTTATAACCTCGGCGAATCTCGCCCGATATCAGTAAACGATTTAATCTCTGAGATTGAAAAAGCCCTCGATAAAAAAGCGGTTAAAGAACATCTGCCGAAGCAGCCCGGTGACGTTGAACGCACATATGCCGATGTCACCAAAGCCGTAAATGAGCTTGGCTATAATCCAAATACGACCATACAGACCGGCTTGAAAAAATTTGTCCAGTGGCTGAGACAAAATAAATAACCCCTTCAATGAAGCAAATAATTGCAGTTTCCCGCCGTGTTTACAAACTTTATGAAAGTAAACCGTCAAATATCTGACGGCAGGGCTGACTTGAAAAACATCTGAATTTTTTGTATAATGCCTTTGTTAAATCTTGTTTCGAGAGGGTGATATGTCTCGCTCTAGATCGCAGGAAAACTTAATCTACGGATTGCTTGCGGCGGTGTTTTTATTTTGCTGCACTAATCCGGCTTCGTGCATTATTTTGCATCCCGATGCCGAACCTAATTTGATTATCTGGACGGACAGGCCCGACCCCAATGTTGTAGGTCGATGGGGAACTAATGCTTCCTGTGTGGCTGTATCATCGAATTGCGTTATAACGGTGCGACATTCAGGTGGTGGTGCTGGTACATTGGTCGAGATTGGTGGCGAAACGTACACTGTTGACCAGACTTGGAATTGTGGCTCAGCGGATCTTCGGCTGGCCCGCCTTTATGGTGCTAATCTGACAAGCTTTGTCGATATCTATGAAAATACCAGCGAAATCGGCAAGCCAGTGGTAATTGGCGGATATGGTGACGGCAGAGGTGCGCTCCTGCAAACTTCGGGAACAACCTATGGCTATGAATGGGACAATTCCTCAAATACCACGTTGCGTTTGTGCACCAATAAAGTCGAAGATACTGTCAACGATAGTACTATTGGCAGTTTGACCTCGGACGTAATGATCGCTGATTTCGATGGGCTGAATGAAGGTCAGTCCACTGCTTACGAAGGTGCTCCCGCGGAGCATGATTCCGGTTGCGGGTGGTTCATTAAAGTCGGAGACACTTGGAGGGTAGCCGGCCTGTCACGAGCCGTAGAGACCCATGGTGGACAGTCCTGGTTTCGCAATAGAGACAATCCGAGTCAGCTCGACCCCGATTATCTCGATGCTGTGCGAGTAAGCTCTTACGCTGCATGGGTTCTAACGACAATTCCGCAGCGCCTGCCGGGCGATTTGACAGGTGATGATTGGGTTGACTTGGCTGACTTTGCTGTCTTTGCGCGGTCTTGGCAGAGCACGGCTTGTGAATTTCCCGATTATTGCGCAGGAGCTGACAGCGAGCCGGATGGGGACGTAGACTGGGACGATTTGGCCGCTCTCGTGGATGGATGGCTGTGTGATTGGGACTGTTATTAACCTTCCCTGCTAATTTATCATTGAACTGCCGACTTGATAAACAATAAAAGTTACGATGTACGCCAAAACCGTTAGCCCGAAGAATTGGAATAACGCCCAGGCCCAAGAATTTGTCTCGTGCCTTGTCATTACAACCGTTGCCACACACGGTGCGTAAATTAAGCAAAACAGCATAATACAAAAACCCGTCAAAGGGGTGTAGTTGGCCTGTAATTTTTCCCTTAAAGTCTCGGTATCTTCATCAGTGCTGCCTTCCGCGTATATGATTCCTAACTGTGCGACAAATACTTCCTTGGCGGCGGTTGCACCGATGAGGGCTGTCCCGATTTTCCAGTCGAAGCCAAGCGGCTTAAGGGCTGGGGCTATTGCCTGTCCTATCCTGCCGATGACCGAATAGGCCAACTTAGCTTGCTGGGCCTGCTGGGGGTCCAAACCTGCCAGAGAGTCTTGGCTTGGCTTCGGGTAGCTGCCTGCCGCCCAGAGTATGATAGATATGGCAAGGATTATTGTGCCCGCCTTTCGCAAATACGTCCAGCCTCTCTGCCACATATGAATGCAGACGGATTTCAGAGTAGGCATACGATAGGGAGGAAGCTCCATAACAAAAGGTATGGTTTCACCTCTGAAAACAGTTAGTCGTAAAATCTTAATGCATACAATCGCCAGGACGATTCCGATGAGGTAGATAAGCCAGAGCATCGGCCCGCGCAAACTTTCGGTGAAGAAAGCCGGTATTATAAGGGCGTAAATCGTCAAGCGCGCACCGCAGCTCATCAATGGTATTACCATTATTGTTGTCAACCTGTTGCGTCTGTTCTCCAGTATACGTGTCCCCATAATGGCCGGGATCGAACAGCCGAATCCGATGAGCATCGGTATGAAGCTTTTGCCATGTAGGCCAATCTTGTGCATTATGCGGTCCATAACAAACGCCGCTCTGGCCATATAGCCGGAATCTTCAAGAAGCGCGATGGCCAGGAACAATAGTAGTATATTAGGCAGGAACACAAGCACTCCGCCGACGCCGCCTATTACGCCGTCAACCAAAAGCGATTTCAGCCAGTTTTCAGAACCCGCCGGCCAGAAGCTTGATATTGTGTTGCCTGCCCACCCGAAAAAATGCTCCAGCCACCCCATCGGATATTCACCGAGCTTAAATGTCAGCAGGAAGACCAAGTACATCAGGAGCAGAAAAATCGGCAACCCCAGAACTCGGCTTGTTATAACGGAATCTATAATGTCGCTTTTACTGTGGCGGGACTCGACCGTGCTTTTAATGGTTTCTTGGCAGGCGCCTGATATGAAACCATACCTCCGGTCGGCGGTTATTATTTCCGGCTCGTCGCCGAAAATATCCTTAAGGTGCTCAATACTCGCATCGGCCGCATCGAGAATTTCTTTGTGCCTTATCTTCGAAATTATATCGCTGTCCCTCTCCAGCAATTTTATCGCCAGCCATCTCGGACCGTATTTTTCAGCTAGTGCCGCTTCTTTTTCAGCAACAATTGCCTCAATTTTACCCACCTCTTCTTCAATCTCTTCCCCGTAATTTATCTTGTGCGTCCGTTCCGCCCTGCCCTGCTGGACAGTTTCAACAACGGCCTCGAGCAGCTCAATCTTGCCCTTGCCTTTATTGCCGACGGTCGATACTATTTTCGCCCCCAGAAGCTTGAATAGTTGCTCGATATCGAAAATCAGCCCCCTTCGCTCGGCAATATCGCTCATATTGAACGCCAGTACCAGCGGTGCATTCATCTCGATTAGCTGAGTTGCCAGGTACAAATTGCGCTCGATATTTGAAGCATCCACAATGTCAACCACAACATCCGGTTGCTCCTCGATTATGAAATTTCGGGCGATAAGCTCTTCCATAGAGTAAGCCGACAGGCTGTATGTCCCCGGCAAGTCCACGACCGTTATCTCGTACCCCTTGTACCTGCACAGCCCTTCCTTCTTTTCTACCGTAACTCCCGGGTAGTTTCCTACATGCTGACGAGCGCCAGTTAGCATGTTGAATATGCTCGTCTTGCCGCTGTTGGGATTACCTGCTATCGCTACGATTATTTTCTTCATAGTCGCCTACAACACCATAATCTTGTGTACTACCCCCCTGCCTAACATCATTTTGGTGTCCTTAACGCTTATCACAAAAGGCCCGGGATGCCCGCTCTTTACCACCGTTATCTCCACATTCGGCACGAGCCCCATAGATGCCAGTCGGCTGTTCAAACCCTGCCCCGCATTTACTCTGACTAATTTGACTTTCTCGCCGCTCCTCACCATCGACAGCGGCTTCAATTGCTGCTCTGTCATATCCTATTTTCCTGTTCTTCCTCTTTTCTTGCTGTTCTTGTAAAATCTCGCGAATTTGTCCGTTAAATCGTGCCCCTTTTGACTGTTCTTGGAAACGAACTCGATAAAAGATAGCAACCTTGCGATGACCTCTGGCCCGAGCGTATGTTCGGCCTTACACGCCGCCTGCTGTGCAATATCTTTGTCGATACCCAGGACCTTTATAAAAAACGACTTGAGTATGTTGTGTTTTCTGACGATTTCCGCTGCGCTTCTTTTCCCCTTCTCCGTAAGCGTAACAAAGTCATACGGCTTATAGTTGGCTAATCCCTTTGTTTTCAGAACTCGCAGCGCCCCCGTAACAGATGCCCTCGATACGCCCAGCAATTCGGCTATGTCCTTGCTGCGGGCCACGTTCGATTCGCCCGCGAGGTTAAAAATCGCTTCGAGATAATCTTCTAAAGAAGCGCTTAATTTACTGCCTTTAACTGCCATTACAGCCCTTTCAACCTTATTATTAAGCCAATACTAATATAGTTAGTTGCAACTAACTTTGCAAGAAATATTTTAAAATATTTTTGCTGGCCCCCTTACCTCCCTGCTGCCCGTAATGAAGTGGAAAGCATTACCTGATTAAGTTTAGCCGCTGGTGAAAAAGTCGAAAATATTCCCGAGCATACTGCTGTCGGCTTGATAAATTTCTGTATATCTGCATCGCGTACACGTCACAGTGGTAAATCTCTTCGTTTGTATATCAAGAAATTTTGAAAACAGCCCCCCTGTAGCTCTGAACTCGCCGGTCTCATAATCTCCGTTGTTACATTTTGGACACTTGTATCGCGTATCGTTCATAATTTGTATTCTCCGAATGATTCATAAAATATCAGCTTTATTCTATTTAAATAGTATATGTTTCTCAACTCCCAATCCAGCGGAATAACTTGATAAGATAGTATATGATTAATCCTATGATAAACAGCCGCCAAATCGGCATCAGAATGCGATAAGTAAGCTTGTGCCAGGTCGGTATTACGCGCTCCATTTCTCTGTGCTCAAATCGCAGAACGTTCTGCTTGAAAAATCTTTCATCATATCTCATGCCGAACTGATAATTCAAACCGTCTCTTGCCTTAAGTTTCAGCACCATCGCTTTCCCGGATAACGAATTGTAGGTATCGAGTTCGGCACATGCGATTTCCTCTATTCTGATTCTAACCTCTCTTGCCTCAATGATTCTAAGTTCTTTTACTGCAACATTTTTGTTGGTAAGCAGCAGGATTGCCCTCATCGCATTTATGTAATCCCATCTTGCCTTGACTTCTTTTTCAAATGCTTTGCTTATCGTCTTTGAAATTACTGCGAATATAATCTCCTCGTTCGGATATTGCCTTTTATATTTTTTAATTTGTCGCTTAATAATCAGTTTGTCAATACACCAGAGTGCTTCCATAAAACCCTTAGCTCGAAACTATAAACCCTCTCACTATTATCAACATCATTTTACTACTAATAGTTACCTGCATTCAACCGGCATCTGCTATTTACTGTTTAAAAGCTGAAGAAATCAATAACCAGAATTCAATTTCCCCAACCTCTGTACCCCCACAACTTTATATTGTGGGCTTGCTGTTGCTGCTTCTCGCAGCGAGGCGTGAAGCTTACATTTATCCGCCCGGGTGAATCAGTTAAGAATGCCTATATCGAAAGTTTCAATAGGCAGTTCAGGGATGAATGCTTAAATGAGAACTAGTTCTTGACGCTTGAGCATGCCGGAGGAATTTATAAAGCAGGAAAGTGAAAAATTTTCCACAGGCATGCCTGTGGAGGCAGGATTAATTAACGCTGGATACCCCATTCCATAGTGGTGCTAAAATGGGGTAAGGTCAACAGAATTACAAAAGTTATTTTGCCCTGAAAAGTTCTTGCTTTACTGAAAATACATCTATAGATGTATCGGGCCATCACCATCCCCTCTGTTTAGATGAATATTTGTTTTGCGTAAATCGAACGACGTTAGTAATTCCGTTAGCTTTTTAGATGCCGCAAAAATAAAGTTGGAAGGGCCCCTAATAAATTTAGCATGTTTAAGTGCTAAACACCAGGATACATGTGATTGGTTTGATAAAATTATATCTACGTCCGCTCTTTCCAAAAACTTTGCAGCAGAGAAAATGACTTGAAACGCATTCTCCGGTAGCGCTAGACAGTCTATTATTGAACCAACTTGCATATTCCCAAACTGCTTGTGATTAGACATTTTAGTATTCAAAACAACAGCCCAACCAATATCTTTATTGTCTTGTGATATCTTCAAACGGATAAATCTTTTACTATCACTTGGATATAATATCTTCAGCGTATTCATATCACGCACTGCCATCATAGAATACGTGCCTTTACAAACATTCCACAACTCATCTGCCCAGGATGAAAAATCACCGACTACCTCGACTGAGGCAGAATTCTTCTGTAAACTCTTTCCTGCAATTACTGCTTGAAACAATTTGATGATGATCCAACCTATACCTGTTACTGCGAGAAAATCCAATAACAATCTTCTAATTCTCGTTTTTCTCAAAAATCTTATGTTCCTGAGGAATCTAAACGGACTGTTCACTCTAAAAAAGAAAGGAACGGTATACATACTCCACCCCATGGCTTTTAACATTTTCGGAAGTCGCTCTTCGTAACCACCCATACCCAGCGAAAACAGCAACGGTTGCCTTTTCAAAGCATCCATCAATAATTGTATACCTATTATGTTATATCTTTTGTCCACTATTCCCTCTGAAAGAGGCAACTGATAGTTTCCTATAGAGATGATTTCGCCGCTAAATGAGAAAGTTTGATGCTTTAAAATGTAACCACCTCTAACTGTGGAATCATTTTGCACAGCTAAGAAATATTCCTGGTAGATTTTTCTACCATCAATTTTCGGAAGCCACTTTGATATAGTCGATTCAGGAAATGTAAAAACTTCACCACTTGCTTTCAGACGGGCATTAAACTCCTTTACAGCGGCTACAAAGTCCTTGGTATACGATTTGAATTCGACTATCACCTCAGAATCTTTCAAATTTTATGTGCTACCTACCCTCATCTTGTGTGACAACCATTTTCTTTCAAGTCGTTTTCTCTCCTTGGCTGTAATAATATGCCGACCTTTTTGCTTCAACAGATGATCAAGTAATGTAGAAACTGGAACAAACCAGCCATTCTTTTTACTAAGTCTTTCCATAAGAAATTTAAAGTTTGAATCAATGTTGCTATTCCTACAAAAACCACTTGCAAAATGTGTGTACATAATGCAGGCCCCACCTTCTTCTTCAAGCTGGTCTTGGTATTTCTCTCTTACACAACGATTAAATGCCACGACATTAGCTCCCTCTGAAGATGCGAACCAATGGTTAACATATGGTCTTTCAGGGTCGTGATATGGCATAATTGGGCACATTTTGAGCGTGTTAACATCTGCAAATGAAAAATTTCTAACGTACTTCACTCTTTGTTTGCAAAGGTCGCCCCAGAAATATTTATCTTCTTCAATGTGTCCCCGGAATAAATTGCTATTACGATATCTGGTCAGCATATTATAAATAAATTTGTTAGCACCAGTTAATCTGTAGTCGCCCCAGTATATGCTTTCTTGACAATCTGTGTGGTTCGAAAGTGATTTAGGATAATATCCAAAGAGTTCTTTAAATTTAGTGAATCCTGCTATTGTTTCATGCCGAAGCGAACTATGAAAAGTTGAATTGTGATACCCAATCTCAAAACCAGTATCTTTCAGACTATATAGCCATGCAAGATAGTCTGGGTCTTCACAAGTAGCTCCCTCGCATATCGGCTTTCTATCTCCACGAATCGGCCAGACTGACTTTGTTGTTCGAAAACCAAGAGATGCTAGAAAAGAGTAAACATCCCTAACATTTTCCAGTGTTGCACCGTCTGTATCATCGAAAACCGTAAAAGCGAAGTTTTTCTCATCTGGCCAGTTTATAGTGCCACTCATAGATTATCTCTCCTTGTTGACCACTTTGCCGCACTGTTTTCGGTGAGCGGTATTGATATTAACGACAATATCAAGAATAGTTGCTGCTGTACTTATCCATCAACCTGTATGCAAGCCGGCAAAGTATATCCATTCTTTACCGCCCAAGTAAAAACGTTGTCTTTTTGTTCATAAACGAATTCCGAACTCATCCAGAAGTCTAAACAAGGCTTATTCTTTGGTGTAGGAATATATTGTGCGTATATTTTATCCATGTTTATAGATTGCGAATACTTGATAACTGTGTAAAGCATGGTTTCCTCTATTTTCCTCCCCATAACCCTACAGCTTAAAACAAAATCCACTATCTTACCTGTCTTATTTTTAACCTCAAGACTTATTATGCCTGTTAACCCAGAATCACCAAACTTGTCGGAAACACGAAAAACCCAAAGTTTGCGATTATTCTGTTGTACCCAATTTACTAACTCTGATTCTGTCAATCGTCTCGTAGTGAGATTCATTTGATTGGTTTTATTTAATAATTGAGATGTTCTTCGAAGTTTGACTTCATTCAATTCTTCTACTTTTACTTTTATCTTTAAACTCTTCAACCACTCCTCCAGTGAGCCAACTTTTCTTTTCAAATCCTTGCGATGTCGTTCTGATACGTACATCCTTGGTCTTTCAATATCTTCTTTGCTGATTGACGGAGTGTCAAAGCAACCGAGGCTAAGCAGCGTACTTCTGTATAACATCTTATCTTCTGGCCATTCTGGAACGAAAACCTCAGGCAATGCTTCTCTGACCCGTGCTCGTTCAAGCGGGCTGTCATCAATAAAGATTGCTGATTGGAGGCCCAGGTTCAAATCTGTGACCAGTTCAACTATATTTTGAGCTTTGTCCTGCCAATTTATTTTCCAACCGGCAAAATCGTTCGTTCTCAGAACCATTTCAGGATGATTATTAATCGCCTCTAATGCTGTCGATTCCTCATTTTTGCTTACTATTGCCAATATGATTCCACGGTTAGTCAGTGATTTTAACGCACGTTGGAAATCGACAAAAGCCTCGCCGATATAATCATGCCCGCCCAATCTAATATTGTTCCATCCAACGTCTCCAACAATTCCACCCCATAAGGTATCATCCAAGTCAAGAATGATTAATTTGCGGGAATTCCCTACTATTCCTTGCAGAGCAAACTTTATATCCCTGACCGCCTCCATGAAAACCTCATTCCCAAAAGGAATCTTTGCCATATACCACAACTTTTGGTTAAAAGCATTCTTGCCCGCCATATTTATCCACCTTTGGGTATTTAGTAAATAAGCGCTTGATACCTTTTCCAAATTTTCAGAAAGTCGTATGTTCATACGCATCAGTGTATTCGATATCCCAACACCAATTCTCATCTCTAAAATGCCAAAACCTCTGTGATGAGTAGGAAAAACCCACGTTGGAACAAAGACAACTTTTACCTTATTGCAGATATTTAGTAGTAATGAAGAATACTCGTCTACCTCTTTGTAAATTTTTTCTATGGGTACAGTTTCATAATTAATTATATGATTAAAAGACTCAATAGTACCCTCCGGTTGAGTCCAAACCACTGCAAAATCTGGGTTTTCTTTCCAGCAATCCAGATTTTTATCTGTCAATACTTGGATTACTTGGCCAAATGGAGCGTTAATACTTTTAACTCTTGGAAAATCTTCATTATTATCCAAATAGGCGGAGAAATTATCAGCAGTAAAATCGGATATAACTAAACATCCGTATTGTTCCCGATTCATTTGTTTTTCTTCTCCAAAAGAGAAGTAATGTAATCTCCAAGACTACCAATCGTTTGAATTTTACTACTATTTTGTGACATTACTTCTTCGTTGGCTAAAGCTATTGCAACTCCAAATTCTGCTTGAATTTGCTGTTCTACCGCTACAATTAGATTTACAAGACCAAGTGAATCTAGCTTTCCCGATTGGCCGACGAGAATGGTTTCACAGGACTCCTCTAATCGTCTATCTTTTGGTAGTATCTGATTAACTTCAGCAACAGCTTTAAACATAGATTGAATCACTTTTTTATTCGTTGTCATTATCTCTTTCACCCTCTGGTTATATCTGTTTGCCAGCGCACAAGGCAAATTAAAGAATTACTCTGAATTGTAGCAAAATATCTGGTATTCGGCAAATATTATCCAAAGGCAGCAACCAAACCAAAAAGTTTATCCGTTTAAACTTCTTCCAGTTTTTCCCCACGGCTTGGTTGCAACCGAATTTCAATCAAGAGCGCAGCGAACTTCCGAAATTTTCAACTGTTTTCATACAACTTTTAACCGTTTTAGACTTTTTTCACTCCTTTGCTCATATAACAGCGCCTTTGTGCCCTTTCGACGCGTTTTACGAAATGACACCCTTCTCTCTTCCACAAAGCTTTTGAGATATGTAACCTCTTATTCAAAATGGGCTTGAGCAAATTTCTTCGTTGCTTCAGTTAAAAAACTATTCGTATTGGCAATCACATATTCTATGTTCATATTTTCGTCCGACAGCCCAATTACATCTGTAATTCCAAAATCCTTCCATTTTTGTTCTGACAAACCAACGCTGCCTGCTATAACTCCAATCCGTACATTATCTTGTGTAGCGATTTTTGTAATACCGGATACAACCTTGCCTCGCAGGGACTGCGAATCAAATCGCCCCTCACCTGTAATAATCCAATCTGCATCACCGATTTCCTCTACTAAACCATTTTCCCGAATAATCGTTTCAACACCGCTGACCAGCTTTGCATCCATAAATGCAACCGCCCCTGCCGATAATCCTCCCGCTGCACCGCTTCCCGGGATTTCACTTATTTCTACTTCTAATTGCTTTTTAACAACTTCTGCAAGGTGATTTAAGCAGGATTCGAGCCGTTTAACCATTTCGATAGTAGCACCCTTTTGTGGAGCAAATACTCTGGCAGCTCCTTCTTTGCCGCAAAGCGGATTGTCAACATCACAGAGCACTTCAATCTCCGGTAAATCCAAATCATCAGGTCTGATTATTTGGGCGATGTATTCCAACTGTCCGCCGCCAAAACCAATCTTTTTGCCTTTTGAATCAAGAAATTTCCATCCCAGGGCCTGAGCAGCACCAACTCCGCCGTCTACGGTGGCGCTTCCTCCGACCGCCAGTAAGATCTTATCAGCACCATACTTGGCTGCCTCTCGAATGAGCTGTCCGGTTCCAAACGTGGTTGTTTTAAGGGGATTGGTTTGTTCCGAGCTCAATAACTCCAGGCCGCTTGCCTTTGCCATTTCTACCAGAGCAATATTTGTATCTGGGAAAAATGCAAATCCTGAATTAATTTGCATTTCCGGCAATGGCCCCATAGTTTGTATCTCAATCCATCGACCTTGGCGCGCGGCCATCATTGCCTCTGTTGTTCCTTCTCCGCCATCGGCCATCGGGAGGCTGACAATCGTAAGTTCAGGATTAATCAACAGTAAGGTGTCTTTTACAATTCTGCAGGCGTTAACCGCGCTGATGCTAGACTTGAACGAATCCATTGCGACTACTATCTTCAATTTATTTATCCTCAACTGAATACAGGAGTTAACATAACAAGGACATCGGAGAAATTCAACTGCCTATATTTCTAAAGTCAGGTGATTCGGATTAAGAATATAAGGGGACAACGCAGGGAGCTTAGTGTTGTAAGTGCTTTTAAAAACTGTGGTTACGGCAGATAAAAATCGGGGCGACAGGACTCGAACCTGCGACCCCTTGCACCCCATGCAAGTG
>CAZDQP010000068.1:0-13601 GCA_964507485.1 uncultured Pirellulales bacterium
CGATAGGCCCTAATTGCTGGTGCCCACAGGGTAAACTGCCCGGAGGCCGTACCTAGGGCACAGGTCCACAGGACAGGCAATTAGGAAACGTAAAGAATTTTGCCGTTGTTTCCTGAGGCCGCAATGAGGCACATTCGGATTACGCAGAAGTAAAGCGACGAAGTAATATTGGAAAAGTTGCCGAACTGAAGGACGCAACGGCAAAATGGATAAAAAAGGTATCCGAGCAGTAGGCGGAAACAGGAAGAAATTAAGGATTGCGGAAAATTAGAAAATGGGGTAAAATTTGGTCTGCACCTTTGGAGAGGAAGCATTGCTATATTTCTCAATGGTATCTTGATAAAGAAAATGGAGAAAAGATGGAACGGGCAAGAGAGCTTTTTGAGAGAATCAAAAGGGAGGGTAAATCTGCTATTGATGAGTTTATCCTTATTCGTAAAACGGAAGAATTGTTTTTGGACTTCAAGCGTTCCGCAGACAATGGAGACGGACAGCGTCTTCATCAAAACGATAGAAATAATCTTGCTAAGTGTATTTCTGGATTTGGTAATTCTGAAGGTGGAGTTGTTATATGGGGCATTGACTGCTCCAAAGATTTAGATGGTTCAGATGTAGCAAAAGACGAACACCCTATTACAAACGTAAAAAGGTTTGTGAGTTGGCTAGAGGGTGCTATATCCGGCTGTACTATTCCACCTCACACCGGCATACAAAATTATCCTCTGGAGACTGATTCTGAAGGCAAGGGCTTCGTAGTGACGTATATTCCCAAAAGTGAACATGCACCACATCAAGAAATACAATCACGTAAGTATTTTATCAGAGCAGGATCAAGTTTTATGCCAACTCCACATGATGTATTAGCGGGCATGTTTGGAAGACGACCACAACCTAAGATTAAGGGTAATTATAAAATATATCCTCTGCAGGTTAATATGGATGAAGGCAGAGTAATGATAAGGGTCGGATTTCATATTTGCAATGAGGGAGCTACAATTGCGGAAAATCTGTTTGTGAGTGTTCTTGCATTGTCAATTGGTGGTCCTAACTGTCATTTTATATTTATTCCTCCAGAAGGAGACTTTCGAATTTACAGAAGTACGAATTGTTTCAGTTCCGTAAGTAGTGATGATATACGTCTTCCTCCTGGTGGTTGGCTTGAAATTGGTCAAATGGAACTTGAATTAAGACCACCGTTTGAAGGAAATTTGAAGATAGAAGGGGCCTTTGGTTGTGGGAATACACCTCCGCTTAAGTATGTTTTTGAGAATTCAAAAGAAAGTGTTGAGTCTTGGTATAAACGCACATTTCCAATTTTGAGAACAACTAAATACGACGATAAAAAAAGAATCGATATAGTAAATGAACTTTTCAGCATCCAAACACCAGAGTAAAAAAGTCGATTATATATTTTTTAGCAATGGAATATGACGAGTAAGGATCACTACGTATCACAAACATACTTACGACTCTTTGTTGGGCCTAATGGTAAATTAGTACCTTATTACAAGAATGCTCGTGTCATTGTGGGCAGACCCAAAAGGCCTAAATCCATATGCTTTGAAACAGAAGGTGATACAAATGTATACTTTGACGATCCGAGGCTTCTTGATAAGTTCTTACCTGCTTTTGAAAATCCTTGGGAAAATAACATTGCCAGATTAGAAGAGGGAATTCTTGATGCGAACACAAAATATAAATTAGCTGGCTATATTGCCTTTTTGCGATTTTGTACTCCAACGGCAAAACGATTGTCGCAAAAAGGTCTTGCTGGTTTGATCGAGCCGTTGGCATATAGAGAAGGGTTGTCAACTTTGGACAAGGCAGATTACTTAAGTGACGAGGAACGTAATTTAATTCGGAATAAGGGAATAAGAATTCAGGTCGATAGGATGTATGCTCATGCGCAAAACATGATGGTTTTAGGGGGTGCGACAAATAGATTTTATTGTTCACATTGGCTAGTTCTTATCAATAAGACAGTTATTCCATTTATCACGAGCGACAACCCAGCAATTCTGTATTATGAAAATATGCAGCAACAAATAGCTCAAACATATGTACCACTTAAACCATCTATAGCACTATTGATTGCACCTGACCTTGATATGAGGAATCCCAGTTTTGAAGACGTAAAGAAATATAGTAACAGTAAAGATAGCTTTGGTGTTGTCAAACAATCATATGTTGAGAAGTTTAATGAAGCAATAGTCAAAAGTGCAGAGAGAATAGTTCTTCATCGGGAAAGAGAAGATTGGCTAAAGCGATTGGTCCGCAAATATAGCAATTGGAGGGTAGAAGCAATCGTGTCTCATATACCGACAGGTAGGGGAGATATGATTATTACAAGACAACAGCCTGTTGAAAGAAAAGATTGATAACAAACTTCACAAAATACAAATCAATTGCTTCAATCCAACGCAGAATTTTCCACATTTGCGATTTCTATACCTTTCGTTATGGCTGGAAGTTAAGGGGTGTTTTCAATCAAAAGCGCAGGTAGTCACAGACCTAAAATGGGGATTTTGTAAATTTTTTTTATTCGTTTAGTTACAGGCACTTAGCGTAAAAAGGCACATCTGCAAGAGGGGGAATTTTCGCATCAAACGCGCAGGTTCGTCCCTTTATAGAGAGGCAGCAGGGATTTGAGATTTAAGATTTGAGCATTAAGATTTGAGACCGGGGGCTGGTAAATGGGGCTGGAAACCGGGGGATTTTAGACGAATGAACGAGATAGAGCTTGTGCGAAGAATGAAAGAGGCGGGGCTGGACCTAAACTCGGCGGAAACGATTGATGAAAAGACGAGTCGGAAACATATAGCGGATATGCCGAAGGCGTATTAGTAGAACGGTATCCGAGCCACGCCTGAGGCGGGTAAAAAGGAGGCAGCACAAGCATAGCAAAAAAGGGGTCCCCAAAGTCGAGGACTTCAGGGACCCCGTCACTATCGCAAGAACTTGACTTTATTCAACCCGGATGAGCCAGTTGTTAGCTAACAAAGCGACGTCGTAGAAGTCGACAGCGATATCGGCATTTATATCGCCGTCGTGAGGGACTATCTCAAGAATGGAATAATCGCTTCCGCCCTCGGCGTCCCTTGCCCTGACGACAGCGTCGGCCGGCACGCCGCCATCAAACGGGTCGCTGCCGGGGTCAAAGTGCGGTCCATCGATGAAGCCGCCGTTTGCATCGGCGAAGGTTGTGCTGACAAGCTCATCGTCCACATAAATGGAAATTTCACTGTATGGGGCATAGTTTTCTCCAATCAGCTCAATCGAATCACCGGGATTAATTTGCGTCGTGACGAGTGTCAAAGCAGGGTCGGTATCTGTTGTATCTTCCCAGAAAAATATTACCTCGTCACTGGCACCTGAGCCATAGTCATATGAAGTTACGAGGCCTTGCATAAAATCGTTAACCTCACCGAGCAGCTCCATCGGGACCTGCAGATATACGCCGTCAACATAAGGCTCTGAATAGGGGGCGGTATTGTGGTCGACGATTTTCTTTATGCGCTGGGTGGAGGCGAATGGCAGGTGCATGAAAGTTCCGGCTATTGTATTCTGCATAGATGCAGAAACCTCTCCGCCGGGCTGTTCGTTGACAACGCTGATTTCTATTATTCTATCGACACCCGGAACTGGTCCCACGGGTATACCTGTACAGGGGTCGCCGTCGGAGTTTATATTTATGGTGAAGAGCATATCAATAGGCGTCGGAGGGAAGAGGCCTTCTGTGAGGATGCTTATTTCCATATTGCTCCAGAGGTGTTCGGCGAAGAAGAAGCCAGCTCCGAGGTCAACATATTCGAGAGGCGGTATTACATCGTTCATATCATCGACCCATCCGCCTCGTATCTGAGAGACAGTAACGACCTGGGGGGCGATTAAATTGTTGACCCTTTCGACCTTCTTGATTTTCTTGCAATGTCTTTTAGCACCTTGAAGTACTTCATATCGCTGTGCGGGCGTAAGTTCATTGCCGTCGGCGGTCGGGTGCATAAGATTGTTAGGGTCGAAAGGAACATGGCCGTCGTCATCAGAATATCGAAAGTATCCTACTTTACCTGTTCTGTCGACAACATCTTTGTCGCCAAGAGTGAATACGGTGCAGGCTTCATGGGCCAGGGTGTTGCCCATTTTCTCATTTGACTTGGTTGGGTCGTTTTTGAGGTAGATAATTGGTTTTGCATCGAGGTTTCCGTTTGCATCTTCTTCAACGTGTGGTGCAAGGCCAAGTATACTGTTGTTGTCGCGAATCTGGTTTGTGAAGTAGACTTTTAGCCCCGCACCGTTGCCAAACTCATCGTTGATTTCATCCTGACCTGCCTCGTCGAGTGCGGATTCTTCGCCTTCCTGAATATTGCCATCGTTGTTGCCCTCGTCATTGACATCTGTTGCGATGTCCGAGTCGAGGTCCAGGCTGACGTCGGCCTGCTTTAGAATTTTGTTTGCTTCTTTGAAGATGTCCTTGATTTTACTGTCGTTGACGTCAACGCCGTCGAGGACATTGACTTTGACGGGCGGGCTTGCGGTGTCTTTTGCCTGCGTCTTTGCGGCGATGCCAACGATAAGAAGCAGGCAGACAATAACAGATGATACAATTAGGAAATGCTTCATTTTTCTCCTCCTTTCGAAGAAAACAAGGTTATATTCGCTTAAATTACAAGCGGAAAAAATTTTACCACAAGCGAAGTTCAAAGTCCAGGGATTTATTTAGCTGAATCTTGAGCGAGAGGGCTAATCGAGGAAGGAGACAGAAAACAAAAAAAGGACGGCTGGGGGTCCAGCCATCCTGTTAGCTAAATTGCTAAAGGCAATTAGTGTTGGACAACTAAGCCGATGATTACCTGCCGATTAACGTTAGAGCTGGTTACACTCGGTGTTTCACTTGCGCCTGTCGAACGATATACGTTGTTGCCGGCGAGGATTCTGGGGCGTCGAGAAAAGAAGTAAAGTGCGGAAGTCGGCAACGAGCGGAATGATTTTTACTGCATTTGCTTTGCGAGTGCGGCAGCGCCGATGATGCCGGCGTCTTCGCCGAGGGTGGCAAAACAAATCTCGACGGTTTCTTTTTTCAATTTCCAAATTTGCTCGCTGAAATAATCTTTTATTCGATTCAACAAGATGTCACCAGCGGCAATCATACCGCCTGCGAAGACGATTCGCTGCGGCTCGGTGGCGTGGAGGGCGTTGATGCAGAGGATAGCGAGGGCCTTTGCAGTTTCGTCGGTGATTTTTTTTGCGAGCTTGTCGCCGGTCTTGAGGTGGTCATAAACGTCTTTGCAGGTGATTTGGCCATTTTCATCGAGGACTTTTTTCAGGGAAGATTTTTCTCCTGCATTGAGGGCTTCGGCTGCTCTTTTGGCGGTATTTGAGGCCGAGGCGTAGGCCTCAACGCACCCCTTTTGACCGCAGTTGCATAATCTGCCGCCGGGATAGATTATGGTGTGGCCGAGTTCGGCGGCGTTTCCGCCGGAGCCGTGGAGGAGTTTTCCGTCGGAGACAATGCCAGCGCCGATACCGGTGCCGAGGGTGAAGAAGACCATATCGGTTACGCCTTTGCCGGCACCGGCGGTGAATTCGCCGAAGCAGGCGACGTTGGCGTCGTTATCGAAGACGACTGGGCAATGTAAACCGTCCGAAAGCATCTGTCTGATGGGGGCATTTTTGAAGGCGGGCATATTTGTCGAGTTGATTATGATTCCGGCTTTATAATCAGCGGGGCCGGGGGTGCCGATGCCGGCGGCGGATATATCGGAGGAAGAGAAACCGCTTTCATTGACAAGCTCACTGATAGCGGCGAGCATATTTTTGACGACCGCCTGCGGACCGGAGTCGGCATCAGTAGTGATTGATGTTTTTTTCAATAACTTTAGATGCGCATCAAAGCAGCCGATTTTGATATTTGTTCCGCCGAGGTCGATGCCAATAAGTAAATTTGCCATATTATTCCGGGTATCCATTAGGGAATTTATTGTGCCAGAGCCAGGCGGTTTCGATTATTTTTTCAAGGTCAGGGAATTTCGGTTTCCAGAGGAGCTCTTTTTTTGCCTTCGAAGCGTCCGCTGTTAATACGGGCGAGTCTCCCGGGCGACGGTCTGCTTCCACTACTTTAAAGTTTTTCCCGCTGACTTTTTTAACTGTTTCGATTACTTCTTTAACTGAGTAACCATTACCGTTGCCGAGGTTGTAAATTAGCTCGTTGTTTTTCTCCAATTTTTTCAAAGCCAGCAGATGCGCGCCGCATAAATCCTCGATGTGTATGTAGTCTCGGATACAGGTGCCGTCGGGGGTGTGGTAGTCTGTGCCGTAGATTTTGACTTCATTGAGTTTTCCCATTGCTGTTTTGATGACTCGCGGAATCAGATGCGATTCGGGTCGGTGGTCTTCGCCAAGTGCGGCGTTATTTCCGGCGCCTGCGGCATTAAAATATCTCAGGGACGCGTAGCGGAGTTTTCCAGTCAGGCTTTGGTAGTGACACATTCTTTCGACTGTCAATTTGGTCTGGCCATAGGGATTGATAGGCTCGGTCGGCGAATTTTCAGTAATAGGCACCTGTTGGGGCATTCCGTATACTGCGGCGCTGCTGCTGAAGACAAATTTTTCGACGCCTGCTGTCTCCATTGCGCTTAATAGGTTCTGCGTGCAGGAGACATTATTGTGAAAGTATTTAAGGGGGGCCTGCACGGATTCGCCGACTTCAATCAGTGCTGCGAAATGGAAGACGGCGTCGATTTCGTATTTTTTTAATGTTTCGACGAGGAGGTCGTAGTCGGCC
The DNA here is from genome assembly GCA_964507485.1 of uncultured Pirellulales bacterium. Lineage (GTDB taxonomy): Bacteria > Planctomycetota > Phycisphaerae > Sedimentisphaerales > Anaerobacaceae > CAIYOL01. Next base: position 6,782 of record CAZDQP010000068.1, read on the forward strand.
AGGTCGCCTTTGACGAATTCGCATCTTTCGACGGCGGCTTTGTGGCCTTTGCTGAGGTTGTCGTAGACGACCGGGTAGTGTTCTTCGGCGGCGAGTAAAGCCGTCATATTACTTCCGATGTAACCGGCACCGCCGCAGATAAGTATTCTCACAGCGACTTTCCTTTTTGTGTCGAAGTGATTTTGTTTTCAATCTTTTTCAAGATCACTGCAGATAGATTGTCGTCATTACCCAAATCGACCCAGGTCATACCCTTTTTTTGCCTTGGGTTAAGGTTTAGTGTCTGCATCGAAGGGCCACTTTGCGAAAACAGATTGTATGCCCGTGAGCGGCTACGGATTTCCTTCTCGGGGAGGCGCAGTCTTTGTGTATTTACATTGCAGCGGATGCATAACTGTTTGCCCTGTTGTTTAATATCTACTTCTGCGATCCTTCTGATAGTATGCAGGTTGGCTTCGGCGGCATTGAAGGAGCCGACATTGTCGTTGCGCCAGAATTCGAAGAATTGTGCTCCTGCCAGCGGCCTGGTTTTTACAACGCCGAACTCTGCATCAGATTTGGCGATGGTAAAGTGCATTTCACCGAGTACGTCTTCGGCTATCCGGATTGCCTGTTGTTTGTTCAAGCCTGCGGGGCAGATTTGGCTGACTGTTTCATAGTGCTGCGGTTGTTCGCAGCCGGCCAGGGCAAGCGCACAAGCCATAAGGACATAAAAGTATAAGTTGGCTTCGGACTTTCTACTATTCATTTCAGGTTCTCCGGAATTTCGGGTGATTATATATGCGGTGAGCTTTAAGCTCAAGCAAGAATTTTTTGAGCGGCAGCTTTGGGATTTTTATCAAGCTTTTATTCTATTTCGACAATCGTACTTCCGATGAAGCCGCCCAAGTCCTCATACACCTCGAGAGTATATGTTCCCGGCTCAAAGGGCCCCAGTGTTGCTGTTACCGGATAATAGCAGATGCAATAGCAGACGCCTCCTGCTTCGCGTTCGTATATTGTAATCAGGTTATCCACTACCGTCATTTCCAGCCATAGCCCTCCTTCGGGGCAGCAGTTGGCAGCCATCGTATCTTCGAAATGAATATACCTACCCTCGACCGTGACGGTAAAGCGTGTCTGGTCGGCCTGCTGCTCTGTTGCTAACAGTCTCATACCACAAGGCATTGTTACTTCAAATTCGATGGTCGACTCAGCTGGAGGAGGGGGATACAAACAATACTTGGCTAAGACCGCGTAATCAACAAAATTGACAATTCCATTTCTGTCAAGGTCCTCAGATAACAAAACTTCCTCGTAAAGCCATTTTTCCACAAATATCGCAAGGTCATTCAAATCGACAATATCATAAGGGTCATTGTTAAGATTGGCGATGTTGCCTATTGTTGAGAGAGACATACTCGCCTGTGATGTGCCGCCGTAGGCTCCCATATTTGTACGTTTTCCGTGCGGCCATAATTCCGCGGTCCAATCCGAATCGGGGTCACCAGCATCGATACCGGGGCTATTGGCCTCATCGACAGCCCAGCTTTGGTTGTTTGGGTCCCACCGACCGGCGGAAGACTTTAAATGATAATCTCCATCAAGCCAGAGTGCATTTGGGTCGTTTGGTTCGACAGGGACATTCATATCGTTTACATCAACCCAGGAGCCATCGATTGCAAAGCAAGGGTCGACAACTAAATTGCCGCTGCCAGCCCATGTCGACTGTAAGATGCTAAAATCAACAGAGAAGTGTGGTTGATGTTTGCAAGCGGTACCACCGTAGGCCAGATCATCACCATAATCACCAGCGTTATTCTTAAATATACAGTTCCTGATGTTACAATCAGCTCCACAATCACATACAATCCCACCACCTCTCAAGCCGGCTTTATTGCCGCTTACTGTACAATTTATTAATTCCGAAATGCAGTCGTTTCCATACGCGTATATCGCACCGCCTTTGCCGTATGCTTCATTGCCGGTGAGCGAGCTGTTGGTAATTTTTGGATTACCATCAATTACATAGATTCCACCTCCATCAGATGACGCTTTGTTGGAGCTGATGATACAATTTACTATTGTTGGGCTGCCGTCATTGCAATACATTCCGCCGCCCAAATCAGTCTTATTGCCGGCTATAAGACAGTTAATTACTGTTGGGTGGGTCAACCAATCGCAATAAATGCCGCTTTTGTTATTAGTGATTATACAGTTGGTAATTATCGGGTATGCTCCCAAGATGCAATCGACTCCATTGCCGTTATTATTTGTGATAACGCAATCAGTAATTTCCCCCGAGCATTCCCAGCACGCTAAAGCAGTGCTTGAATTACCTTTTAAAACACAATTTTTGATATTTGGTTCTGCCTGGTGTATATTTATTGCTTCTGTGCAGTTGGTTATGGTAAAACCCTCCACACTACTGACTGGTAGATAATATCCGTAAGCAAGTCCGTCAAGGACAAAACCGTAACGAGCATTATTTCCATCGATAATACAATTGGCCGGGCCATTTTCACTGCGTACAACTATACCTGTCTGGTTACTGTCTCCGGCGTTTATGTTGCGATTACCCTCTCCACGGTATAGTCCATCCGCTACCAATACAACATCGTAATCGTTTGCATCATTAATAGCGGCCTGGATATTGTTGAAATCCGCGGGACCATCGTCGTCAACGGTGATAGTCCTTGCGTGGCAGGGAATAGTAAAAGACAGGCAGAAGAGAGCGAAAATCAGCTTTTTCATTTTTAGCCCTCCTTAGAGGTTATATATGTTTTTTTCTACCACAAAAAATGGACAATTTCAAGCAAAAAGTATTTTATATTTCCGGTGGGTTTTAAATCCTTAAAGAAGCGGGATTCTAAAGATAAATTCATTATAAGGCCGATATTAACGTTAATAGAACATTTAGTTTTTGGGAGTAATGTGGCCTCAGTACAGATACAAGCTGTTGGCGAGAGGTTACTGTCTTTACCTTTAGGGAAGGAGGCGAAAGATTTTCTCGATTACCTGGCTGTTGAAGCGGGTCTGGCGGGTAATACGATTTTGGCCTACGGTCGGGACCTGAGGGGGTTTCTGGGATATTGCAAATCAGGCAGAATCCGCAGATTGAGTCAAATACGGCCGGATATTATCCAGAATTACCTGCGAAACCTCACGAAGGATGAGCGAAGAAGCGAAAGCTCGATTAAGCGCATCCTTGTTGCAATAAGAATGTTTCTTCGGTTCGGCAAACTTACCGGTCTTGTCGAAGACGATTTTGCGTCAATCCTCGAAGGTCCGAAGCTGTGGCAGAGACTGCCAACTATTTGCAGCAAAAAGCAGGTTATTGATATTATTAATGCGGTTGGGCGAGATGAGCCGTTTTATCTTCGCGACAGGGCGATGCTGGAATTACTTTACGCTACGGGGGTGCGAGCCAGCGAACTGGCCGGTCTGAAGACGAGCGATTTGAATACTGATATCGGGTATTTGCGTTGCATTGGTAAAGGTAACAGAGAGCGGGTGGTTCCGGTGGGCAAGGCAGCGATAGGAGCGGTAGTTGATTACCTGAGAGAATTGCGTCCTAAATTGGTCAGGCCGTTCAGCGGAGATTTTTTGCTGCTTTCTCGAACAGGGCGTCCTATGAGCCGTATTGAAATCTGGCGATTAACCAAAAAATACGCTATCCGTGCAGGTATGCCTAAGAATTTGACCGTTCATACTTTGAGGCATTGTTTTGCGACACATTTGCTTGCGGGCGGTGCTGATTTGCGGAGCGTTCAGGAAATGCTCGGACATGTGGACATCGCCACAACCCAGATTTATACGCATGTTGACCAGGAAAGACTTCGGGAAATTCACAGGAAGTTCCATCCCAGACCTTAAAGGGGTGTTATTTAGTAAAATTTATGCCCAAGCGGCTAAAAAAGCCGATAGGCGATTGACGTAAGCATAATGTGGGGATTATTATGATGGTTATGTTGAAAAGCCGGATTTTGCCTGGTGTTATTGCAATGGATATAAAACGATTATTTCTGTTTATATTGCTGTTGGCGATAGGTTGCGAGCAGGCTGATAAGAGCAGGAAGTTGCCGATAGATGAGGCAATCACTGAGGCGGAACTTAGCAGGCAGTTGAAAATCAATAAGGATGCTTTATTCAAGGCCATGACCGAGAGGATACGGGTTGATGCGGCGGGAGTAATGCTGTTTAGTGACGACCCTCTGGCGAGGAAGGTATTGCTTGAGGCATTAAAGCAGTCTGAAAATATCGCCGCCCGCGTGGCAGTGTGCAAGGCGTTGAGTCAGGCAAGGACGGAGCAGAAACCCGTACGTAACAAGGAGGACTTTATCCAGCCGCTGTTTGATATCCTGAGGACAGAGACTGATTACAGCGCCAAACTGGCTGCAGAGGCCATACTGATTTATGATTACAGGCAAATAGCGAAGCAGTTAGAGGAATTGAGTACGACTAAAACGCTGCCGGTTCAGACGCGATTGAATGCGATATATGCGTTGCGTCTTCAACCAGATATGAAGGCGGTATTTAAACTCATAGAACTTCTCGATGATACAGAGAGCCGTGTGGCTACTGAGGCGGAGAAGGCGCTGCGTTCGCTTGGGACACCGATAGGTAAGGATGCGGAGGCGCGCGAGCAGATAAGAAGTGATCTGATACGTAAAGGCAGGGATGAATTTTTCAGAGATTTGTTGATTCGCCAGGAAGCACAGATGCGGAGATTAGAGAGTGAATTGAGCTTGTGGCAAGGATTATACCTATCGTCTCTGGACAAGATATATGATGGGGTAAGTGATGATGCAGCCAAAGGTCGGTTTTTGGCTGAGCATTTGGGTGATTCCAAAGAGATAGTAAGATTATGGGCGTTGGATAAAGTATCTCAATGGCGTGTAGGCACAAAATCAGAATTACCAGTTGAACTTGGCCCCATACTGGTGAATCTTGTTTCGGACCGGAACAGAGATGTTCGTCTGAAGACTGCGAGGGTTTTATCTTTGATGGGGCAGCTGAATTCATCTCAACGGTTGCTGCAGCAACTCGAAATTGAACAAGACGACGAGGTTAAGATGGAGTTGTTTGTTGCGCTGGGCGGGGCGTGTTACTATGCCTTTTTGCCCGGTTCGGAGTTCAGTATTCCCAAAGAGATAAGGAAAAAGACTTTGGAATGGGCGGCAAAGTACCTTCTTGAGGAGGATGCGGAAAAGGCGCAAAAAGGTGCGGAGGTTATCAAAAAACTACTTGAGCAGGATGGATTAGCATCGAGCGAAGTTAACAGATATCTTGGTTTGTTGGCAGAAAGGTATGAGCAGCAAAAGAATGAAGATGATGGCGCTCTGCGTGGAGAGCTACTTGGAGCGATGGCGGGTCTGTGCGGCGCGCGCAGCACCTACAGAGCCGAAGCTGCAAAAGCATTCGAGTCCTTATTTGAGGAAGCTCTCGGTGATAAAGCAGATTTGGCTCGTGAGGCCTCTGTTGAGGGACTGATAAATATAGATAAAACGAAAGCTCTCGGCAAATTGAAGGGGAGTTTTACCAATGATGTCAGTGCGAAAATAAGGCAGAGAGTTATAGAACTGGCGGGTGAAGTTGGTAGCGAGGAAGATTTGACGTGGCTGTTGGAGAAACTTGGTACAAGTGAGAGTGAACGAGCGTGGCGGGCGATGCTTACTATATTTAAAGCAACTGGAGCGGAAGTTTTGGATAAATGGGTTGTGCGAATCAGCTCGCAAGACAAGCTGTCTGATGACCAGAAGATATCTTTTCTTGAGATAGTTGAGCGCAAAGCCATTGGTGAAAATAAGCCGAAAATGCTGAAAAATGTGCGGGAGAAGCTGGCTGAGTTTTACAGCCAGAACGGCAGGTTTGAGCAAGCAGCGAGATGTTTAGGGCAGCTGCGGGAATCTGCCGAAAGCCCGGAAGAGAAGGAGGCGATTTTGGCGCAGATGCTGGAGGTGTATTTGAGATGGCCGAAAGTAGAAACTGCAGCGCAGTTAGTTGGTAATTGTTTATTGGAAAAGGACTTAGGCCCTGATAGTGATATTGTTCTTTTAATAGAGAAGCACCTTAGCGAGTTGTCCGCTACTGCTGAAGCTGATATTATTTTGAGTGCGCTTGCCAGTATCAATACGCCGGACGAGAGGCCGATGTGGAATGAGCAGATGCGGCGATGGAATGAGCGTTTTGGCCGACCCGGAAATGCTGAAAAGTCATAGGGATAGCGGTGCTGAATACTTATTTTATTTACAATTGTGGTGATAAGGGCTGTTTCGATGTGATTTTGGCAGAAAGTCGATAATTTGAGGGTTTTTGAATTTTTTTACTTTTTTTTGAATTTTTTTGTTTGCACTTTCACGTTTATTTTCATATTTTGTTTGTTTTGCACTAAAATGTTAACGGAATTTATTAGTTCCTGCGTTAATTTTTAATTTGTTGAGGCAGGAAAGAAGGGTGTTTTGCACCTTTAATTTGTTGTTTGAGTCACTTTCAGAGTTGCGTCGAACGGTAAAATCGATATTGCTGCTGTAGCTCAGTCGGTAGAGCGCTTCCTTGGTAAGGACGAGGTCATGGGTTCAAATCCCATCAGCAGCTAGATAAAAAAGGCCAATTTTAAAGGGCTTATTTTTACAGCCAAGGCATTTTGTCCGGCGTTGTTCTTTAACTGCAGGATGTGGTTAATCTTGGCTTCGAGTTCATAGGTTTTGGAATTTATTTTTGAGGATGAGAATTAGGATATAATAGTAACTCTGCACATTGGAGGTTTATATTAAGATGGCTAAAGCAGTATTTGAGCGGACAAAACCACATGTAAATGTTGGAACGATTGGTCATGTGG
>CAZDQP010000069.1:0-13589 GCA_964507485.1 uncultured Pirellulales bacterium
AATACAAAATGTGATAAATGAACTGCCTGCAAGCCGCATAAATTCATCAAAACCGCCATGGAGTTCGCTTGAGCCGCCAATTAATCTTGAACCTGTGACATGGTCTGCCTTTCCATCCTGGATAGGTTTCACTAGCTTCGGTATATCGCCAGGGTCATGAGAGCCGTCTGCGTCAATAAAAACAACAATATCTTCATCTGCTACATGCTCTATAGAAGCTCTTATACCGGAACCTTTGCCCTTTCCCGGATCTGTAATTACTTTTACATTGAGTTTTTCTGCAATATCCCTTGTCTTATCTGTTGAGTTGCCATCACTGACAATAATTTTATCAGTATATTGCTTACAGTTGTTTATTATCTCTCCAACAGTTGCCTCCTCATTTTTTGTCGGGATTATGATGCACAAGTCTTTGATTAACGCCATTTATCTTCCTCCTGATAAATAAATTACTCAGAATATTCTGATACGCCTCACAGGGCGTCCAACAATGTGGGCAATTCCCCTTGTTTATTTTTTCATTGGTAGATACGGCATTAGCATTTGAAAGGATTTTAAGAAGATTGTAATCGTTTTCTCTTATATTACCAAGAATAACATTAAATGCGGTACAGGGATAAACATTTCCAACAGGGTCTATAAAACAAGATGTCTTCCCCGATTTGCATTTGTATGGAGATTTATTGTTCAAAAGATAATTTCGAACGTTCTTAAGATATACGTATTCCATTAGAATAATTGGATTTAAAGAAGCAAATCCCTTTTTTTTGATGAAATCGTTTATAAGTTCAATGATCCTGTTTTTATCGAGAGGTAACTGTTTGTTTGAATAGAGGGTTTCAGAAAAATGATAAATATTTAAATGTATATCCGCGTACGTCAAATCTGGTATGTGTTCTTTTAGTTCCGTGAACATAGTACTGAAACGGTCAATGTTAAACGGCGACAACGTACAGCCTAAATACACCCTGATATGTTTGTTTTTCTTTAACTTTTTGTATGTTTCTACACATCTTTGAAAGGAGTGCTGATTACCCCGTATGTTATTATGTGTTTCCTCGTTTCCATCGAGGCTGACGGTTAAAACCAAATTGTTAAAATCCAGAGATGCTATTTCCCCTGTAATCTCGACGATTCTTTCTGTTAAAAAACCATTTGTGGGATAATGTAACATTACCAGACTTTTAACATTCTTTTTTATGCTCTTCGTTATGTCCCGCAAGTCCTTCCTTAAGAATATTTCACCGCCTGTCAGGTCTATCCAATTAAAGTACTTGTTGGCCTTAAAAAATTTGTCTATTTCTTCGAAAGACAATTCATCAGCAGATTCTCTATTCCAAATATCGCATGTTTTACACTTGAGGTTGCATTTGTTTGTAATAGCAAATGTAAGTTTATACGGGTGCTTTAATCTGTTAAATGCAGACAGCAGGATATTTTTTGAAAATATCGAATAGCTTTTTGTTCGTTGGAGGAGATTCATTGCAAATCTATAATTTATTCTCTTCGATTAGTTAGCTTATACAGCCCGTACTTATAATTATTGAAATAGTGTTCTTCTAAAATCTCATATTCATATCCGTCTAAAATGAATTTTGTGAAAGATCTTTGCAGTTCGTTGTAATCAACACCAGACCAATAATTATAATGAACAAACACACCTCCTTTGAATCTTTTGCGAAGTCTTTCAATGGCTCCTGGATTGTACGTTTCGATTGAGGTTTGCAGGGCACTGCGCTTATGTATCAAAAACATATTTGGATTATGTGTAAATATTATCGAATTTTCAGGCAAAAGCTTAATAAATTGCATCGCATAGAAATGGTCCACTCTGCAGGCGGCGCTTTCGCCCCTGGATTGCGTTCGAATGAACGGTAAAAATGTGTGTACATTAAATATTATCAGCGCTACGAGGATTAATTCGATAGGCTTTACTTTTTTCTTTAAGAGACTTCTGACAAAAGAAAATCCTAAGCCGACAAAAATGGAAATGGGAACGTACGAAAGGATAGAAAAACGGGCGCTTAAACCCAGGTCGTGTTTGTAAGTGCCGGCATAGAAGAACAAAAATATTCCCCAGAATACCAGTAGCCAACTCGATAGTATTATCTTTTCTTTTATGTAATTCTTGTATTTGTAAAATAATAATCCTGTAATCCCAAATACAGTAAACAATAACGGAAATGCCTCGTTATCAAGATAGAAAGTTGAATTGGTAAAAAAATTAAAAGGCAGATATTTTAAGGAGAACTTTGGCCCCGAAGCTCCCCAGCTTTCATTCCTCATTGCGTATAAATGAGTTATAATTCCTGTTGATAAAACCAGCAGAAGAGCTCCGAACATATACAGCTCTTTTCTCTTGAGTACGCCAATGTCTTTTAGCAGAAAAATAAATCCAATCACGATAGCTATTAAGAAGCTTTCCGGCCTGAAATTGAAAGAAAAAGCTGCGACGGTAGTTAATAAGAATAAGTTAACAGGCTTTTTGTTTCTTATATATATTAATAAAGCCAGCACCGCCATACTTGCAAAAAAGGTTGTTGACGGTTCTACGGCACCGGTATTAAACCACTGCAGATTCACGGGAATCAATATATAGACCAGACCGGCTATTAGGCCTGCAAAAACATCGTTGAATAATAAATAGACTATAAAGAATATGACGAATACCATCAGTCCGAAGAGGAGATTGTTGAGAATAAAAGCATACAGTTCATTAGTGCCGAATATACTGAATATGACGCTGATTAAGTAAGGGTAGCCCGCAGGCTGTTTGTTATATTCCTCCGCTACAACGGTTAATTCATTGTTTTCATAATACCCCTCATTGCACATCACTGCTCTTTTATGGTGTGCTATGCACTGCCCAATGCTGCAGTTGATGTCTTCATCATAATATATTCTATGATTTCTGGGATTTATAACTGAGGTTAAAGATATGCCGGCTATTGAAATTATTATCAAAAATAGCAGGGACCTGCGTCGTATTTCTGAAAATATTTTTTTGATATACTTGTAGTTTAATACAAACGCGATTATCAAAAGCAAAAAGTTAAGTTCAAGCAGGTAAACGTAATATGCAGACAAAAATGCTTGTAGTTTATTTGGTGACATGTGTTCGAATTAGTTTTTTACCAGATTCTAAAGATATCTTAATAGCTTTACATAAGGCAATTCCATATTTCCCAAATTTCACAAGCGGCTTCTGCTGCCTGTTTACTTTTTTGTCACTAAGTAATTTTCCAGCACTAAGTATTTTGCCGGGGTTCTGGAGAAGGTGCTTAAAGCGTCTTCCGGGGAGCAAATAAGAGGTTCGCCGTGCAAATTAAAACTCGTATTCAGCAAAACTCCAGTGCCGGATAATTTTTTGTACTCCAATAATAGTTTTGCATATCTTGAGTCGGAATTGGTTATAATCTGTGGTCTGCAGGAACCATCAATATTTATTACCCCTTTTACAAGTTTTTGCTTTTCCTTTTTTACCATATATCCCATTGTCATAAATTCATTTGGTGTGCCCTTTAAATCCTCTAAAAGCTCGTTCGCATCATCTAAAAGCATCGATGGGCAAAAAGGTTGATACCACACTCTTTTTTTCTGTATGAGGTTCAGCTCATTTTTTATTTCTTCAGAGTGAGCGGGGGCCAGTATGCTTCTATTGCCCAGCGCCCTCGGTCCATATTCCATTCTCCCCTGGAACCATAATACGATATTTCCCTTATGAATGATTTCTGCGGTTTTCCTTTCTATGTTGTCAACGTATTCGTAACTCACATTTTTCAGTTTGCCTTTTTCCAACGCTGTTTTAATGTAATCGTTTGAAAATTGCGGTCCAAAATATACGTTCTTAAAATCGTATTTGGAAATTCCATTCAATTCATAATTGGTAAGCATGGCACTGCCCATTGCAAGGCCGCCGTCACCCATATGAGGGAAAACATAGACATCTTCTACTTCAGGCAGGTTTTTTATTAGCATGTTGACTTTTATATTTGAACACGTACCCCCACACAGGCATATTTTTCTCAAATCTGTCTTTTTGATGGCATTTTTTACTAACTTGGTAATCATTATTTCCAGCGTTCTTTGTGCCATGTATGCAAACTGCTCTGACGGAAACTTCCATAAAATCTTTTTTAATTCCTTATATGTTTTCAGGCTTCCGTATTTAGCTTTGACATTCAGACCCTCAATCGTAAAAAAGTCCAGAAGCGGATTCTTGTCGTCTTCTATCTTTAAGGCGTAATTGGCAAGTGCCATGACCTTGCCTTCATCTTCCAGCTCTCTCATATTCATAAGGTTTGTAACATGCTCAAAAAATATCCCGAAGGAATCTTTGCCGGAAACAGTTTTTAATCTCTCCAGCTTCCCGTTTTCAAATTTGCTTATGGTTCCTGATAGACTGTCTCCGATTCCATCTATTGTGACTACTAAAGATTTATCGAAACCGCTCGTAAAAGCGGCACTGGCCGCATGACAAAGGTGATGGTCGTAAAACAATAGCTTGTAATTCTTAAAGCCTAATTTTTTTAGTTTATTATTTATTATGAACTTGCTTATGATTTTCGATAACGGGTCTAATTGCAGCTCGGTTATCTTGTATTTCAGGCTCTTTTTGAGAGAAAGCAGTGCTGAATAGTCTTTCTTCTTTCTGCGTATTAAATAATAATTCTCTTTCAGAAAAGGAAACACCCTCCATAGCGTCTTGGCAAATTCTGATGTTGAAACTGCTATAACGTTTATATCTTCCTTTTTAACACCTGAATATTTTAGGGCATATACTATCGATTTTTCGGGAAATGCTATTTCCAACTTTCTTCTGGAAAGCCTTTCTTCGTTAATTGAAAAAAGAACCTTGTCACCTTTTAGTAGTGAAATACCGGAATCATGTCCATCCCATATCCCTAAAATGAGCATTGATTGTGTCCCTTTTTATTTCTTAATAATAACCGTGATTTTGCAGAATTAAGATAACGCCGATTACATCTTAGAAAGTTCACAATTTCATAAATCTATTTAGTCACCCCCTTGATTTTCTGGAGGCAGTGCTGTCAGTATTTATCATCAAAAAGGCTGGTCTGAAAAGCAAGTTCTCAATATACTGGTTTTCAGCAGTTGTTAAATGTATAACATGTTTGTTAATATTTGGCAATATTTTTGTACCTCTACCTATTGTTAAGATAAAAGCAGACCATCCTTGGCAATGTCCTGACTTGTGATTTTGTCTGTGATTTAATGGCATATGGGGCTGGGAGTCAGATGCTGCAATTCCACACCCACAGGCAAATCTTGCTTTTGAGCAAGCTATTACTATATGATAGAAGAAGATTTTAGTGGCCTATTTTTGGCCTCTATAAGTTAAATAGGTGGGGGTTGTTTCAGCGCTGCGTTCGGGCAATTTCTGTCAAACAACTACGATTTCGGTGAGATCGGACGGCAGGGGGGCTGTCAATTTGCTCTGTTTTCTGATTTTGTTTGTAAGCACTTGTTTGACGGCTTTGTAACTCTTGATGAGTTCAGTTAAAGCTAAGTGGATTTTATCTGTCTGGCAGAATTCTTTGGCGCGCAAAACACCTCCTACAGCGATATAAGCAACTAACTATGATAGAACCTTGTTCTCGGCCTCAGCATATGTTACAATGTAGCGAAAGTCTTTGCCAATTAAAAACTCTACGGTAAGACCGCAGGGTATCAAGGACTTTAACAAGAAAAATGGTGTTCTTTACCCTATGGCAAGCCTCAGGGAATTATCAAGTTAAAGAAGAGACGTTATGCTTAAAAAAATTGCTGTCGGATTGTTAGTATTGGCAATTATAGGTTATGTCACAAGTATTGCCATTAACCATGCATATGCCCATATTTTGGCCTTCGTGATGCTGGTTGCAGCGATTCTATTCATGCTTTTAGTGCTGGCAATTAACCTTACCTGGAAATTGCTGCCGGCGGATTTTAAAAAAACGTATGGTGGGGGAAAAAGCCGTTTTACAGCGATTATTTTCTTTTCCATACTCCTATTTTACATTGCCAAAGGAACCATTGATGAGTTCTGCTTACCTCATGCGTCTGGATTTACCAGCTTACTGAGCAATACTACGATATTTGTTTTTGTAGCGTTCTTGGCCTGGAGCTTAATGAAACAGGGCAAAGCAAAAACTATAGTTATAGGTAGCGTTGCGTTCATTTTGTTTATTGCGTTACTGTCATTTGTAAATTCTATTGATTTAAAACCAGGGGAAAGTACAGAGGCCGATTCTATTGATAAGCTTAAGTCGTTACCATATATTTCCTGGGTTTCTGTGGAGGAAAGTACAGAGTCAGAGAATGGGGTGGTGCTATACGACCCTGAATTGGCTTTTGAGGGTGTAAACTTATATGGTTCCAAGACATTGCAGGAAGCCTACCTGATTGACATGCACGGCAATGTTGTTCATAAATGGGCTAAAGATGTACAGGGCTGCGGTCCATGGGACCATCATTTGGAGCTGTGCGAGAATGGAGATTTACTGGTAATCTCGAACTGCAGTATGCTTGTTTGGCTGGATTGGGATTCAAATGTCAAAGCAAAGAAAAAAATGTTAGTCCACCACGATGTCTGTCTTGATGAAAACAAAAACATACATACGATAGTGAAAAAGCGGGAGGTGATGTCCTGGCACGGGATACCAATCCCGGTAACTAAGGATTATATTACGATTTTATCACCAAACCTGGAAATAATAAAACAAATCTCTCTTCAAGACCTGGTGAGTGAACGTGGTCTGGTGAGCGAACGATTCTTATCACACAGGACTGCCGAGATATTCCGAGCGATGCTAAGTATTTTTGAGCCTAAAAATGTTCTGAAGATTCTCAGGATGAGGGTATCCTGGTATAAAACGTCTATAGGAGTCCCTGCTGATATTAACCATGCCAACAGCATCGAAATCATGGATAGAGACATTGAAGGTTTTTGCAGGAAAGGAGACTGGCTAATCTCGATTAGGGAGCTGGACCTTGTCGGGATCGTAGATGCTAAAACAGAGACGCTCGGCTGGACCTGGGGACCAGGTGAGCTGGGCAAGCAGCATTATCCTACCCTATTGAAGAACGGTAATGTATTGATTTTTGATAACGGGCGCACCAGAACAAATTACTCACGTATCGTTGAGTTGAATCCATTAACAAAGGAAATTGTATGGGAGTACAAGGCCACCCCACCTGAGAGATTTTACTCGGGATACCAAGGTAGTAATCAAAGGTTGCCGAATGGTAATACCCTCATAGCAGAATCCGACAAAGGGCATGTTTTCGAAGTAACGAAAGAAGGCAAAGTTGTATGGGAGTTTTACAATCCTCACATTCGTATAAAAGAAGGCAAAGAAAGACAGACGATGTACCGTGCGATGCGAATTATCGACCCAGAAATATATAAGCTGATAAAGGGGTGAATTATAAAAATACATCATCGGTTACCGATGCTGTATTTCAGGTTTTGTAGCGAGTTAACAAGAAAATGTTAGCGAATCAGTGGAGTAAGAAACTCAAATTTTTGTTTTTTGTAGCTTTTTTTGTTTTGGCTATCCCCCGCCAGGTCCAAGCCTATATTGGGCCCGGAGCAGGTTTTGCAGTGGTGGGTTCATTTTTAGTGATGTTCACCGCCCTGCTATCAGCTGTATTAGCTCTGTTCACCTGGCCTATACGTTATATTATCCGAGCAGTCCGCGGTCGTCATGCTTTTGCCCGGAGCCGTGTCAAAAAATTCGTGATATTGGGTTTAGATGGTATGGACCCGAAGCTGGCGGAAAAATTCTTAGCCGAGGGCAAACTCCCAAATCTGGCGAAGCTTCGCAAACTGGGCTGTTTCAAACCGCTGGCCACTACTGTTCCTTCTATGTCACCGGTGGCGTGGTCATCATTCCAGACTGGAGTCAACCCGGGCAAGCATAACATATTTGATTTTCTGACACGTGACAAGCAAAGCTACCGGCCGAAGCTCAGTTCGGTGGATATTAGAGGGCCCAGACGTAAAATCAACATAGGCAAGTATCAATTTCCTCTAGGCAAAGCCGATGTTCGTCTTTTACGTAAGGGTAAGCCGTTTTGGAAAACACTTGGTGAACACGGTATATTCAGCAATATTATTCGTGTTCCCATTACCTTTCCGCCGGAAAAATTCCATGGTGTACAGCTATCGGGAATGTGTGTCCCGGACCTACGTGGCACTCAGGGAATGTTTTCCTTCTATACAACCAAAACCGAATCCGATGGGGAGCGTACCGGCGGAGAAAATTATCAAGTCACCTGCAAAGATAATACAGTAAAAGCAGAACTTATCGGGCCAGAAAATCCGTTTTGCAAAGACAACAGGGTTTTGAAAATTCCATTTGTGGTGACTATCAGAGATGAGACATCTGCAAATATCAAAATTAACGATGCAAATTACAGGCTAAAAAGAGATGAATATACCGAGTGGATAAAAGTTGGTTTCAAAGCTGCTCCTGGGGTGAAGGTGCATGGTATATGCAAGTTTCTTTTACTAAATACCTCGCCCGAATTTGAGTTGTATGTTACTCCAATCAATATCGACCCGGAAAAACCGGCTATGCCTATCTCTCACCCTGTTATTTACTCGACTTATCTTGCCAAGTACCAGGGTTCCTTTGCTACTCTTGGTCTGGCCGAAGACAGCTGGGCTCTTAACGAGAAAGTTCTTGTCGATGATGGTTTTATACAACAATGCATCCACATGGATGAAGAGCGTGAGAAGATGTTTTTTGATTCTCTTGACAAAGTCAGACACGGCCTGTGCGTTTGTGTCTTCGATGGCACCGACCGTATTCAGCATACATTCTGGCGGGATATTGACGAGCAGCATCCGGCTAATAGGGAACAAAAGCAAAAGCCACAACGTAATATCATTGAGGAGCTATACCAGCGAATGGATGCTCTGGCCGGTAAAGTGCTGGCCAAATGTAATGATAAAGACACTATACTTATGATTATTTCCGACCACGGATTTAATACGTTTCGTTACGGCGTCGATTTGAACCGCTGGCTCGAAGAGAACGGCTACCTTAAAGTCAAAAACAACATGAGGGACCAGAAACATCTTGCTTCTGTTGACTGGTCACAAACACGTGCTTTTGCCATCGGGCTAACTGGTATCTTCCTTAACCTTAAGGGCCGGGAAGCACAGGGAATTGTTGACCCCGGAGTCGAAGCTGCCCAACTACGAGATGAGATAGTTGAGGGGCTTGGCAAGCTAACTGATCCGGACAGAAAACAGACCGTGGTTAAGCAGGTTTACAACGCTTTGAAGATTTACACGGGACCATATAAGAATGAATCACCGGACCTGATTATAGGTTACAACCGTGGCTATCGTGCGTCCTGGGAGACAGCGGTAGGACAAGTAACGGACAAAATCTTCCACGATAATACCAAAGCCTGGAGCGGCGACCATTGCATTGACCATTCTCTTGTTCCGGGCGTTCTCTTTTGTAATCGGCCCATTACTGCAAAGCACCCAAGATTGATGGATATTGGGCCGACTGTGCTGGATATGTTCGGTGTTGATGTTCCTAAGTATATGGATGGTAAAGCACTAGCGATAGCTAATTAGGGCAGCAACCGAAAAATATGATGATAATAAGGAGTTTCAAATTTGCAACGTGAGCACAAATCAGCAAGGGTTCTGAGTCGGCGCAAGGTATTGAAATACGGCCTCTATGGTGGCGTGGCGGCCTGTCTGGCACCCAGTCTTTGGCTTAGCGGCTGTGGCAAGCTGCGGCGAAAGGAAAAACCCAACATAATACTTATTGTAATAGACACATTGCGTTTTGACCATGTTGGTTGTTACGGTTATAAGAGAAACACAACACCAAACATTGATCGTTTAGCTAATCAGAGCTTACTGTTTAAAAACGCGATTATTACAGCACCATGGACATTGCCATCTGTAGCCAGCATCCTAACGAGCCAATATCCTTCCACGTTAGGAATATATGATAGGATAACGTCGATGGATGGTACATTCCCCCTGTTTTCAGAACTACTCAAGCAATGTAATTATAAAACCAATGGTATTATATCTCATACGTTATTATTGGCGCGTTTGGGCTTTGGTAGGGGGTTTGACTACTACGATGAGGAAAGTATATTCGGTCATAGAGGAATTTCGTCGCCTTCTGTCACGCATAAAGCAGTTTCTTACTTACAACAAAATCACAATAGCCCCTTCTTTCTATTTCTGCATTATTTTGACCCTCATTATCACTATTTACTTCATGAGAAATATAACTATTACCCGTTTTATCGTGGACGCGTAAAAAATGGTCATCCCATTGTCGATTTGTGGCGTATACGCGATAAATTATCCCAGGAGGACATTGAATATTTGATTGCGCTATATGATTCGGAAATTACCTTTACCGACGAATATATCGGTGAATTGCTGAATGAACTCAAGAATCGGGATCTCTACGACAACAGTATTATTATCGTGACCTCTGACCACGGAGAAGAATTTATGGAAAGAGGCTGGATAGGCCATACTTTAACCCTATACGAGGAGTTGATACATGTTCCCTTAATCATGAAGTTTCCCGGTTACAAGGCCCGAACTATCAATTCTCCTGTCAGTCTTATGGACATAGTACCAACTGTTTGTAAATATTTAGACTTGAATGTTCCTGATGACTTTGACGGTACGGCGCTGGATCTTAGTCTGGACAGCACTATAAAAAGTGGGCCGATTTTTAGCGAAACATTCAACCCACAAATCCATCGACCAAAGGTAGAACCTATTGCATTTAGATCGGTAATGTTGGGTAATTATAAACTTATCCACGATGAGATAAGAAACTCGAAACAAGTATATAATCTATCAAAGGACCCAAATGAGCGAAACAACCTTTTGGGCATATACGGGGAGAAAGATAAAAGATTGGAAGCGTTATTATTAAAATTGGTCGATTACATAAAAACAAAACGAAAGGTAGGCCCTTTACAGAACGAGAGCGAATTGTTTACTCCCGAACAAAGGAAACAATTGGAGTCGTTAGGTTATCTCTAAAGTTCTCATGCCGGCCTTTTATAAGGATAGGTTTAATAAAATGACAGATAAAAGTAATAGAATTAATCGAAGAGACTTTCTGAAGCAGTCCACCATAACTGCTGCCGCCCTCGCTACAGGGCTTGGTTTAAGGCCAGCCTATGCAACAAAAGGGAAAAGCTATGGCGGAAAGAAGAGAGTGATTGTTATTGGCATCGATGGTATGGATCCCCTTTTGTCCGAGAGGTTAATGAAGGCTGGGAAGCTTCCCAATTTCGATAAGCTTCGTAAGCTGGGAGGGTTCCAACCGCTGGGCACCAGCATTCCGCCACAAACCCCTGTAGCTTGGTCCAATTTCATTAACGGAGCCGGACCTGGTTCCCATGGAATCTTCGATTTTATTCACCGGCATCCTGAAAAACAGTGCGCCCCATTTTTCTCTTTGACCGAAACGGTCGCTGGTGAAGGTCATTGGGAAATTGGAGAGCATAAGCTGCCTCTCTGCTTTTGGCCCTTTAACCACAAGCCTCCTGCTACTCTGCTACGGCGTCAGGGAATACCTTTCTGGGATTACCTCGATGAGGCCGGCATATACTCGGTGTTCTACGACCTGCCTTGCAATTATCCTTCAAGTCCCTCAAAATATGGACATCACCAATGCTTGTCAGGCATGGGCACTCCCGATATGCTTGGTACCTATGGCACCTATCAGCACTTTGCCGAGGATGGGCCGATTCGCACAAAAGACGAAGGCGGCGGTAAACGCTCAATGCTATTCTTCGAGAATGAAACCGCACATGCAAAATTGATTGGTCCCACAAACAATCTTCTCATAAAGCCGGAACCAGTAACCATAGCTTTTTCTATACATCGTGACACGGATGCCAAAGCGGCTGTTATTGAAATCCAGAACCAAAGAATACTGCTTAACGAAGGACAATGGAGTCGTTGGCTCAAACTGGATTTCGAGATGTCCAAGCTCGGCCTAAATGAACATATTAGTGGTATATGTCGTTTCTATCTGCAGGAGGTTTCACCAAACTTTAGATTGTATGTCAGTCCTATTAATAGTGACCCATCTGATTCGACTCTTCGGATTACCGAACCGTCAGAGTTCATTAAGGAAATTTCAAACAGATTAGGATTGTTCTACACCACCGGCTTTCAGGAGGACCATAAGGCATTATCAAATAAGGTATTCACTGATGCTGAATACGCTATACAGGCTGATTATGTGCTTGCCGAACGACTTAACCTGTTGAAATACGCCCTCGAAAATTATGACGATGGTTTGCTGTTTTTTTACTTTTCCAGTACGGATTTGCAGGCACACATGTTCTGGTGGGATTCCGATGAAAAGCATCCAACGCGCTCTGCAACAAATGCCAAAAAGTATTTCAACAAAATTCACGAGCTTTATCAGAAATTAGACTCTGTCCTTGGAGACATTCTGAACCGTTACGGTGGCAAGGCGACCATCATCGTGATGAGCGACCACGGCTTTGCCAATTTCAAAAGGCAGTTCAACCTCAACACTTGGCTGCGAGAAAACGGTTATGTTCAACAAGCTGAGAGCACATCGATTTTGCGCGATGTTGACTGGTCACTGACGAAAGCATACGGACTGGGCATAAACGGCTTGTACCTTAATCTCAGAGGGCGCGAACGGGAAGGTATCGTCGAACCCGGCTGGCAGCAAGAAGAACTTATCCGGGAATTGATAAACAACCTTGAAGCAGTTAGAGACAGAAATGGCAGGCGGGTTATTCGCAAGGTGCATCGCACAGACAAAGCATATTTCGGTCCAGCCACAGCGTTAGCCCCTGACCTGATTGTCGGTTACGCTCGCGGTTACAGGGCATCGTGGGCTACCTGTCTGGGAAATATGACTAAAGAAGTGTTGTTGGATAACGACTCTGCCTGGAGTGCGGACCACTGCGCCGATGTTTCAGAAGTACCGGGTGTTATCTTTAGCAATAAACCCATTGGCACCAATGCCCCCGCCCTGGTGGATGTGGGACCGTCTATTCTGACAGAATTTGGGCTGAAAATTCCATCCTCAATGGAGGGTAAAAATATCTTTACGACATAAATTAAAGTATTACGATTGTTAATGAGGAAAGTGTCTATATGGCCAAGATAAAAATTGATTCGAATCTTTTTGACCGGATGAAAAAAGCAACCGAAGTTGCAGGATACAGTAGTGTGGAGGAGTTCGTCACCCATATTATTGAGAAGGAACTCACCAAATACGAAACTTCAAAATCAGATGAAAAAGTCGCAGATCAGCTTCGTGGATTGGGATATATCGAGTGATGAATCTTCTTGCTCAGATTGTAACTTGGGTAAACATTGCTACAAACGCGCTGGGTAAGGTTTTGTTTGCACCTATAGCGGTTTTACCGGGCTGGCTGTCCAACGGGCTTATATCAGCTGTAGTTGGTGTGATAGCACTTGTTATCTTTAAGTATACCTCTAACCAGAGTGCCATAGGTAAGATCAGAGATGATATTAAGGCACACATGCTTGCACTCAAACTTTTTAAGGACAGTTTATC
>CAZDQP010000070.1:0-13480 GCA_964507485.1 uncultured Pirellulales bacterium
CAGTGACTACGAACAAAAAACTATGAACAATGAACTGCCAAAAACGAACCCAATTCTAACCCAAACGAACCCAAATTTTTCTCGATTTTTCTTCTCTGTTTTTACCAATTTCCCCATTTTAACACCCCGTCTTCAACTCCGAAAACCCGCCTACTCGAAAACCGGAACCAGCCTAATTGTCAGTTTTTTAGGCTCAAGTGTTATTTTTTCCACCCGTACTTTCTTGTCTACAACCTGGAAAACCGCCTCAGTCGGCTCTCCCTTCAGTATAGCCGTTTCCATTTTCACCCATAAGTTCTTTGTATTAATACCTTTATCTTCGAACTTCCGCTGGCAGAACCTCCTCGCCAATGCCCCCGCAACAGGCGTAATATCCAGCGCCCCTATCTTAACGCTCACCACCGGCAGGTTCAAAAGCCCCTCAGAATCAATATTTGGCTCAGCTACGATAGTGCAGACAAATTCCGCCCCATTTATAAGTACTGTTCCCATAAGGACTATGCTCTTCGGTGCGAAAAAAATCATCGGCGCCGAAAACTTGATACTGTCGATTTCCTGCGGCCATTTATAACGGGCGACAATATCGTTTATCCCCTTTTGAGTAACGACCAGCTCGAACGGCTCCTGCAGCTGCGCGCCATTATAGAGTTCCGGTAATAACTCGTTCGTCAGATAAACACTAACCTCTTTGCTGTCAGAATAGTCAAGCGGCTTATAATAGGCCGGCCTGTGCAAAAGCAAAGCCGAAATAACGATTACTACAACCAATACAACGGCCAAAACGAATAATAGCAAATATACCTTTTTTTTAAATTTACCTTTTTTATGAGCTTCCAAATGTGTACCTGCCTGTTTTTGTAAATTATTCATAATATAAACACGATAATACTTTCTCTCTTGTGCAAAATCAATTGCCAAAAACAAACCAGGCAGTTATAGTAGCTTGGCTGTTTACTAAGAACTATGTTTAATAAAAAAGAAAGGCATTAACCGATGGCAAACCACTTTGCTGACCGTCTCTGTGAGGCCGTGAAGAGTAAAAGAACACCTTTGGTTGTAGGACTTGACCCTGTTTACAACCGGCTTCCTGCCGCCATAAAAAACCATCGCAGTATGAACGACGAGTTTGACGCAGCTGCTGCGGTGGATGCAATTCTCGATTTTTGTACGCAAACGATACGAATTATTGCCCCGATAGCGCCTGCAGTGAAAATAAACATCGCTTTTTTTGAAAAGTATCTCTGGGAAGGCGTAGAGAGTTACTACTCGCTGATTTCCGAGGCGGATGATTTAGGTCTGGAAATAATTGGTGATGTGAAACGCGGCGATATCGGCCACACTGCAGAACTTTACGCTGCCGCTCACCTGCAGAACCCGGAACTCACCGGTCTGGAGGATACGCTTGCCCCCGATGCTATTACTGTAAACGGTTTTGCAGGCATAGAGGGCATAGAACCCTTCGCGGATATGGCTGGCAAACAGGGTAAAGGTATTTTCGTCTGGGTACGGGCGAGCAATCCCGGGGCAGCAGCGATTCAGGATTTCGCTGATGCCGGCGGCCAAATGATGTATGAAAAAATCGCTGAAATTGTCAATGAAATCGCAATCAAGCCTGAACAAATCGGCAGCAGCGGTTACAGCAATGTAGGAATGATAGTGGGCGGAACAGCACCTGAAGTTACCACCGCTTTACGCCAAAAATACGATAAAGTATGGTTTCTTGTGCCCGGCTTCGGCTCACAGGGTGCTTCTGCTGCCGACTGTGTCAGGTTCTGTAAATCCGACGGAACCGGAGCATTAATAAACGCATCACGTTCGATAATCTATGCTTATGAAAAACCACAATACAGAGAGCAGTTCGGAGATGACTGGAAGAGATGCATCGAACAGGCGGTTATCGACGCGAAAGTAGACCTGGCTAACGCAATGCAAACTAAGTTGTGAAACAGGGCAGCCGAAATTTTTTAGACAGCATCAATGGTTCCGAGCGAGACTAATTGTTCAGCCGAGATGTTCGAGCGGATTGTTCCGGCATATGACATGCTGAATCATCTGCTGTCCTTTGGATTAGACTTCTACTGGCGGCGCAAGGCTGTCGCATGTCTGGATGGACAAGAAAATATATCACTTGTTGACCTGGCAACCGGTACAGGAGATGTCCTTATTGCTTTATTACAAAGAAGAAACGATATAAGAAAAGCTGTCGGTCTTGATATTTCGAAGAAAATGCTTGCTGCCTGCAAAAAGAAACTAAACCACTCAGGTCTTGATAACCGGGCGGTGCTCGTTCAGGGCGATGCTCGTCACACATCATTTGAAGATAATAGTTTCGGTGCGGTCACCATGGCATTTGGTATTCGCAATATGCCTGACGTTCCATCGGTATTAAAAGAAATCCTGCGAATTCTGATGCCGGCTGGCAAAGTAATTATTCTCGAATTCGTCCTTCCCGAGGGCCGCATCGTCAGGAGTATATACAGATTATACCTGAGAAGCCTGCTGCCTGTAATTGGCGGGGCCGTTTCGGGCGAATATCAACCATACCGTTACCTTGGCAGGAGTATCGAATCTTTTTATTCGCCGTTTGAGTTCACCCGCTGTATGATAAATGCAGGATTTGAAAATGTGGCGGTACAGCTTCTCAGCCCCGGTGTTGCATGCATTTATTCCGCTACGAAACCGTAACTTTTATTTAAGAGGCAGAAAACTGGACAGGCAATTTTTCGCTGACAAAAAGGTGCTGGTAATGGGTTTGGGGCGATTTGGGGGCGGAGTTGATGCCGCCAAATTTGCCGCTGGCACCGGCGCGAGGGTAATTGTAACAGACCTGGCTTCGGAGGAGAAACTGGGCAACTCGATAAGGCAGCTGGAGAAGTTTGCTGAAATAGAATATCATCTCGGTTCTCACGAGCCGGCCGATTTCGAACAAGCTGATGTTATTATAGTCAATCCCGCAGTGCCGTCGGACAATAAGAATCTGCAGCTTGCCCGCCAGTGCGGGAAAGTTATCACGTCGCAAATCGGCATATTTTTTCAGCTTTGCCCGGCCATGATAATCGGCATAACAGGGTCAAACGGCAAAAGCACGACCACGGCTCTTGCGGCACACCTACTCAAAAGCGCGAACAAAGGCAACGTTTGGCTGAGCGGCAATATCGGCAATGAGCCGTTATTAACTATATTAGACAAAATCAACCGCAAAGATATAGTTGTGCTGGAACTATCAAGTTTTCAACTCGAACAGTTGGCAGAGATTAAAAAGGCACCGGACGTATCACTGCTAACAAATCTTACGCCGAATCACCTCGACCGCTATGGCACATTTGCCAACTATTACGCTGCTAAAGAAAATATCTTCAAATTTCAAGAGCCGGATGAAAAATGCCATGCTGTTTCTATCTTCAATGCCGAAGATAAAATCGCTGCCGAATGGTTCGAAAAATACAAGACAGATGCTGGCAGAACCTGCATCAAGTTTTCAACTGACGATATAAGCGAAGAAATACGCGAGAGTTTCCCACTGCCCGGCCGAGCAAACCTTTCCAATCTTGCAGGAGCTTTATGCATAGCAAGGTATTTCGGTATTGAAGACGAAAAAATAATAAAGCGCCTGCCGAATTTTAAGGGGCTGCCTCATCGGCTTGAATTAGTCGCAGAGATAAAAGGCGTTAAGTGGTACAACGATTCCAAAGCAACCACCCCGCAAAGCGCTGTTAACGCCATAGAGGCGTTTGACCAGCCGATAATTATTATTGCCGGCGGATATGATAAGAACCTGCCATTTGATGAATTCGGCCGGAAGATAGCTGAAAAAGCAAAAGCAGCCATTTTGCTCGGCCAAACTGCCGAAAAAATTGCATCAACTATTCGGAAAACTAAAATAGAGGTTGTCAAGTCATTGGATGAAGCAGTTAATTCAGCCGGACAACTCGCTGAAAGCGGTGATGTTGTTTTGCTGAGCCCCGCCTGCGCAAGTTATGATGTGTTCGATAATTTCGAGCAGAGAGGCAAAGAATTCACTCGTTTGGTATCGGAATTAAAATCAGGTATATAAAAAAAGCCGGCCCGGCCGTCTTTTCGTTCTATATCAATTTATTTTGTCTTCTATTCGTCCAGCAATCTGCAGCAGAACCCCCAGGGTCCCATTGCGTTTTGGACTTTCAGTACAAGCTGATTCTTTCCTTTCTTAAAAGTAACGGGTACACGGTCGTTATCTGCTACGACACCGCGGTACAGCCAATTCTCATGCAAGAGCTCACCGTTCAGCCAGACCTTAACGCCATCATCAGAACCGATGCCTAATGTACCTTCTGTTTCTTCGGGCATGTTTATCTGAGCCCAGAGATAAGCAACTTGAAAGTCGTTCTTTTCTTCGTCCAACTGAGTTAGGTCTACATTACTATATTCTGATTCCAGGACAACCCATTCATAATCAGTTCCATCAATATTTACCGAGGGAGCAAAGTTGATAAAATCGAGGCTGTCAGTGTCAAAAGAGTATTGCTGTCCCTCTTTGGAAAAAACATTGATATCACGTCGAGCATAGTAAGGTAGCGGCCCAAGAACGAGCCATTTTTTCATGAATTCACCCGGTTCAAGGCCATCATATGTGACATCATTAAGGCCCATTGTACTTTCTGATAATGTAATTTTACCCGGGGCAGGATTCACACTAACAGCCATCCCACAGATAAGCCAGCGGTTAGTTTCTTTATCAACATTTATTATCCTGACCATCCATGCGTTGACTTCATAGTATTGTCCTTCAAACTCAGCAAGGACTTTACACGAACAGTTCATTGCTTTCGAATCCGGGTCGGGTTCTCGATGTCCCGGTCCGACCGAAATAATTTCAAGCAGATTGGCTCCCATAAACGCCTGTTCAACCAGAAAATCAGGCGCTCCCAAATACAATTGACCTGCCCTGTAAAAATCTTTGTCGATAGCCGCCTCAAAGAATTCTCTTGTCAATTTCTCAGCGATTTGACGGTCTGTTAATTCGTTTTGCAAAAGGCCGACTTCAACTTCAGCCATATCAACAACTTTTGCATCATCCGGTACATCACCATCTAAATTGAACATCATCGGGTCAATCTGCTGGTTGTAGTCGAAGAACTCAAGAGTTTTGATGTGTTCAAAACCCTTGCTCCTTAGTTCAAATTTTTCAATCCTGGTTGCCAGCTTAGTGGCCTGGTCTATGTAACAGACCTTTTTCCATTTTTCAGATTTGCTGCCCTGTGGATAAGTCACTGTCACTACAATAGGTTCCGCCTTTTCCGTCGGCTTATTGACATCGACAATCGCCTCGCCCCGCTTTTCTTTATCTAATAGTTTTTCAAAGAGAAATTTGGGGTCTAATTCAGATATGTCATACTTGAGAAGGACACTCGCGTCTCCGTATCCAACAAGTCTCAGATTGTGTCTGGGCAGCCATGCTTCTGAACTTTCAGAGTTTCCTGCAAGAACCAACGGTCCAACCGGTTCTCCTGCATTGTCTGATTGAAATCTTATTTTGTTTACGTTTCCCCACCCATCACACTCAAGCCAAATTTCCGAAGTCCTGGGTTCCTCACACACCGTTGCGGACTCATAAATATGCAGCCAGCGAACTGAACTGTAAGCTTCAACCGTGTCCTGTAGTGCGTATGCCGTGGGAATAACAGGACCCGTGATTTTTAACCATATAACTAACGCTGTTATTATCACCGCAGCAGCGGCTAATTTTGTTGTTGGACTTTTCATAATTGTTCTCCAAATATTCAGCTTACCTGAAGCTGATTTTGTTTTCTTAAACTTTTCTTGTGCGCTTAAAGTATCGCTCAAAATTCGCTCATATATTTCGTCACTTGCAGTAAAATTCAGTCTTTTTATTTTTTCTTCCGTATTATCCTGAGATTTCATTTTTTCATCTCGCCATCTAAAATTGATCTCAATTTATTCAAGCCATATCTATACCGCCCCTGAACTGTATTGATTGAGACATTTTGCAGTTTAGCTATTTCCCTGAATTTCATTTCGCCTTTTAAATGCAGGATTATCACTTCTCGTTGTTGTTGTGGAAGTTGAGCTATTACCTTATTTAACATGCGCGATTCTTCGTCGCTTATAATTGTGTGAACCGGCTCTTGACAATCTTTTATATCAGAGCCTTCATCATCAAGTTTTGCAGAATTGCGATGATTGGCTCGAACTTTATCACGTGCACGATTAACAACACAGGTTGTCAGATAGCTCCTCAGATTCCCGGTCAGCTTAAAATCTTCTGCAGATTTGGCAAAGCCGACAAAAACATCATGAACTACGTCCTCAGCCGAAGCAGCATCATTTAAAAAAGCCATTGCCAACGTTAGCAGATAGTTCAAATACTTTTCATATATGCGTTGCAAAGCTTTTCTGCTGCCGTACTTAAATTGCAATTTAAGAAGTTCATCTTCCATCATCTTCAAATAAGTTACTTAAGAGGAACGATCGTTCGTCATTAATAACACGATTCTACAGCCGGCTTTAGTATAAATAAAACCGGAATTTATTCCAATTTTAGGGGCTTTTTGTGGAAAAGATATGAAAAAGGCCGAGCTCAAGTAAGCCCGGCCTTCTCTTTGTTTCAGACCAATTAATCCTGCCTTCTACTTGTCCAGCAATCTACAGCAGAAGCCCCAGTCGGCACCGCCGTTATTTTGAACTTTAATCACAATCTGGTTCATTCCCTTTTTGAAAGTGACAGGGACGCGGTCATTGTCTATTGCTGTGCTACGAACGGTCCAGTTCTCGTGCACCAACTTGCCATTCAGCCAAACCTTAACGCTGTCATCCGAACCGATGCCCAGAGTACCTGCTCTGTCCTCAGGCACCTCGATCTGCGCCCAGAGGTAAGCAATTTGGGAGTCGTTGTTTCCCTCGGTAAGCTGGGTCAGGTCTACCATATCATATTCAGACTCCAGTAAGGCCCATTCATATTCGGTATTGCCAATATTTACCTTTGGGGTGAAGTTAAGAAAATCAAGAGAGTCCATATCGAAAGCCGCTCTTTGTTCTTCGTCTGTGGCGAAATTAATATCTTCCTGAACCGGACAAGGCAGCGGGCCTAAAACGAGCCATTTGTTCATAAACTCGCCCGGCTCGAGATTATAATATGTTACCGCACCAGGCTGAGCGCCTGTTTTTGACACTGTAACACCGCCTGAAGGAGGACTTCTCCAAAATGATGACCCGACGA
This sequence comes from uncultured Pirellulales bacterium, assembly GCA_964507485.1. Classification (GTDB taxonomy): domain Bacteria; phylum Planctomycetota; class Phycisphaerae; order Sedimentisphaerales; family Anaerobacaceae; genus CAIYOL01. Next base: position 7,217 of record CAZDQP010000070.1, read on the forward strand.
TAGACCAGCGGCGCGGTTCCAGCTCTGTACTTATTTGTCTGACCACTATATAGGCATTTAGCTCGTAAAAATGTCCGCCGGATTCTGACAGTATCTTGCAAGAGCAAAAGAAAGCATCTGAATCCGGATTAGTTTCCAGCTGAGCTGGTTGAATCGAGGTTATCTCAAGCTGATTTGTACCCTTAAATATCTGTTCAACCAGAAAATCAGGTATTCCCGCCCATAATTGACCTACCTTGGCAAAATCTTTCGCAATGAGCGCTTCAAAAAACTGATGTGTTATCTCCGTGGCTACTTCTTCATCAGTCATATCATCTTGTAACAGGCCTGCCTCGACATCTGACATATCGATAACTGCTGCATCTGCGGGAATTTCCCCTTCGAAGTTGAACATTGCCGGGTCGATTTGTTGATTATAGTCGAAGAACTCACTTGTGACGAAGTGTTGGTACTGTCCGTTTCTCAATTCAAATTTTTCAATTTTCTTAACCAGCTTGGTTGCCTGATCAATGTAAAACACCTTTTTCCAGTTTTCTGAAAGGCTGCCCGCCGGATAGGTCACGGTAACTACAATTGGCTTATCTTTTTGCACAGGTTCGTTAACATCCAGAATTATCTCACCAAGTTCCTCCTGTTGATAAAGTCTTTCGATCGCACCTTTGGGGTCGACTTGAGAGACGTCAAATCCGAGGGCTCTGTCCAGATGACTGTATCCGACAAGATGCAAATTATGTTTTGGAAGCCAGACTTCTGACTGGTCATAGCCTCCCGCGATAGTCAAAGGACCATCAATAGGTATATGATATCTTATCTTGTTCATATATCCATAACTGTCACATTCAACCCATATTTCATCTGTCCGCGTTACCTGACCGAATGTAAAACGCTTCTTTATATGCAGAGAGCGAATCGAGGTATAAGCATCTATTGTATCCTGCAAGGCATAAGCTGTTGGTACAATACCATTCGGGCTTTGTAATACTACATAAAGTGCTATAATTATCACCGCCGCAGCGGCAACTTTTGTGATTGGACTTTTCATAATTGTTCTCCATACACTCATTCCAGTCAGAGCAGGTGAAGGTTTTCTGGATTGTTCATAAGCCGCCAAAGCACTATCAAGGATTCTTTTATCCATTTGAGGACTGGTCTTAACAGATGATTTTTCTTTGATGCAAAATCTTCTAATTAACTTCTCAATATTATCTGCAGATTTCATTTTTTAACCTCGCCGTCTAATGCTGACTGCAACTTATCCAAGCCGTACCGATACCGACTCTGAACTGTATTTATCGAAACATTCATTGACCTACCTATTGCCTTAAATGTCATTCCACCCTGCAGGTGTAAAATTATCGTTTCCCGCTGCTCGTATGGAAGCTGAGTCATTGCATAACTGATTAGTCGTGATTCTTCCGCCGAGATAGCCAACTGCTCCGGCCTGTTTGAATCAGCCACTATAAACTCTGCTTCATCCACCTGAATTGCCTGTTGAGGTTTTGCCCGATTCAAATCACGCACACGATTAGCAACACAAGTTGTCAGGTAATTCTTCAGGCTCTTTCTTAACTGAAGTCTTCCCGCGAATTGTGCGAAAGAGACGAAAACATCATGTACAGCATCTTCGGCCGAGCTTTTATCATTCGAAAGAGCGATAGCCAATGCTAATAAATCATTTTTGTACTTTTCATAGACACGCCGCAGCGCACCCACATTTCCATGCTTAAGTTTCCAGACAAGCAGCTTATCTTCCAGCATTTAAGGCCTTTGTAATTAGTTTCGAAACTAACGAACACTACTACTATGACAAAGTAAACAACGATTTTAGTCTAAATAAAATCATATTTTTTGCCAGCATTTATCTCGAACCAACAATTAGTTATAGGAACATATTCGCCAAAAACAAAAATGCCGTGAAAAAAGTTCAATCCGGCCATCGCATCATTCCTAACTGAAATCGGCCATATACTTATTGACCCCCTCTTAAGCAGTGATTTTCCCTGCTAATCGTTAATAAAGTCACCCGTCAAATCTGTCGATTTGCAAGCGGTGAAAATAGATGATTTTCGAGGAGGATTTTTATATGGATAATAACAACGAGCGAAGAAGAGAGCAGAGACTTCGTTATCACTGGCCTGTCTGGTTCGCCGAGGACTTTAACGAAGCGCTTTCACAAGGCCAGATGGTTGACATTTCCAGTGCCGCTGCTGCTTTCACCTGCCGTAAGGATGAGCATTGTCCTTATGTAGGCCAACATTTAACCGCTCGCTTTAGCATTCCCAAGTTCCAGCCTGGTGAAGCTTTTGATATGGCAAATTTTACTCGGTCAGGCTATATTTACAGGGTTGATGACATAAACCATTTTTCTCGACGTATTGTAGTGCAGTTTGCTTCGCCGCTCCCTTTCAAGCCCGGCGAACAGGCAGATAGCGAAGCCGAAACACAGCAGTTTATGGCTGCGGAAATGTAATCCGAATACAGCAAGATGTACTTCGGTCACACTTCAAGGTTAGTCTTACAGTCCACAGAGTCCATTTTTTAATTTTTACTTTTCAGCTTTAATTTTTTAATATACTGCTATGTTAGAGAAAGGTCTTGTTCAGATTTATACCGGCGATGGAAAAGGCAAAACTACCGCTGCATTTGGCCTGGCACTGCGTGCCGCCGGTCAGGGAAACAAAGTTCTTATTTATCAATTCCTGAAACCTGCATCTATTGATGTAGGTGAGCGGTTTGCCCTACAATTAGGCGCGGTGAGAATCAGAGTGGAAGCACTCGATATCGAATGGGATATGACAAAATCCTTCGATGATAAAAAACAGGTTGCTAATGCCCAAGCTGCTATCAAGCAGGCCCTTGATAGACTTGCTCAAACCGCAGAAAAAAGATTTTACGATGTGTTGATACTCGACGAGATTGTATTTTGTCTTTCAAAAGGTCTTGCCAAACTGGAGGATGTAGAAAATGTTATTAACAAAAGAGAATCATCTGTTGAGATTGTCCTGACCGGGAGAGGGGCGACTGATGAGCTGATAGCGATGGCGGATTTGGTGACAGAGATGAAAAATATCAAGCATCCATTCGAGAAAGGTCTGTCTGTAAGGCGTGGTATTGAGTTTTAATAACGTACAGGGAATTATTTGCTATGAGTAAAAAAGTTGGTGTGATTATTTGTGCTGCAGGTGCGAGCAACCGTTTCAGCGAAAAAAGAAAGAAACCGTTCGTCGATGTCGGAGGCAGAGCGGTTTTTCTGCGAAGTGTTGAAATCTTCTCAAACCGCGAGGACGTAAAACAAATATTATTAGCTATTTCGCCCGAGGAAGAGGAACTGGTAAATGTAAAATGGGGTCCAAACCTGAAGTTTTTCAATACAACGGTCTGTTTCGGCGGTGCCGAGCGCTTCGATACTGTCCAGAAGAGCTTGGAACTTATCAAGGACGATATTGAGCTAATCGCTGTCCATGATGCTGTTCGGTGTTGTGTAAAGGATACATGGATTGACGAAGTTATTGCAGAAGCTGCCAAAACCGGAGCAGCTATATTGGCTTGTCCTGTTGTGGCTACGCTTAAAGAAGCCAGAGACAAAGTGATAATTCGGACTGTTGATAGAGCTGGTCTCTACGAAGCCCAAACCCCTCAAGTGTTCAAAGCGGAACTGCTCAAAAGAGCGTACGAAAATCTTAAGAATCTGGACAAAAGCAAAATCAGCGACGATGCGCAGTTAGTCGAAGCAGTCGGAGAAAAAGTATCAATAGTGGAGACGGACTCATCGAATATAAAAATTACCCACAAGGCTGATTTGGCCATTGCAGAGGCTATTCTTAAATCCCGCCCAAAGCCAAAGCCCGAAGGTCCTATTGGTCCGTACTTCGAAGCTCAATGGTAAAAAGCGTATGTTGTGTGAAGTAGGAAAACAGTTCGGCCTCATTCCGTTTTTTTCTTTTTTTAGGGTGCCGAGTGTGATAGACTGCCTGCGTTTATGACCGAGTCAAATATAGAAATTAGCAATGCTAAAACAACCTGGGCAGGCGAGGAGGCAAATATCAATTGCGCCACCATAGCAGGTAGGCGGTTTCATTTCATCGGTGCTGGCGGTATCGGGATGAGCGGGCTGGCACAGCTCTTGATTAGGCACCGCGGCGTTGTAAGCGGTTCTGACGAGACGGCGAGCGATGTGACTGAGAAGCTTTGCGGAGTGGGTGCTGATATAAAAATCGGCCATAGTGCGGAAAATCTCACCCCTGGAACGGATGCAGTAATCATCTCGGCTGCTATAAAAGATAATAACCCGGAATTGAAGCTTGCCCGGCAAAAAGGTTTAAAGATTTATAAATACGCCCAGATGCTTGGTGAATTGATGAATTTTTACGATGGCATAGCTATAAGCGGAACTCATGGCAAGAGTACAACGGGAGGATGGCTGGTATATCTGCTTAATAAAGCCGGGGTCGACCCGAACTTTATCATAGGGGCCAAAATCGGCCAGCTAGATAGCTCATCTGGGATAGCAGACGGTGAATATTTCGTAGCTGAAGCCTGTGAATATGACAGGAGCTTTCTTAATTTAAAACCCAAAATCGCCTGTATACTGAATATAGAGGCCGACCATCTCGACTACTATAAAGGTGAATCTGAAATAATTGAGGCATTTGAGGAATTTGCGAAGGGGATAAAACCCGATGGTATACTGATTGCAAATGGCTTAGACCGGAATGTGTCAAAGGTAATTCAGCGATTGCCAAATGAGCGGCGATGCGAAACCTTCGGGCTAGATGAAAGTTGTAATTTTTATGCCAGAAACCTCAAATTAAATAAGGGACTCTATTCTTTTGATATTTATCACGATGGTGAATTGTTGGGAGCTACCAACATTGCCCTGCCGGGTAAACACAATATCCTAAATGCTCTGGCTGTAACAGCAATGGCGGTTAATATTGGACTGCCTTCTGAAAGGATACTACAATTGCTGCCGTGTTTTGCCGGTGTCGAGCGCCGGTTAATGTTAAAAAGCCAGGTCGTTCAAATCACTATACTTGACGATTATGCCCACCACCCGACTGAGATCAGGGCATCACTTGCGGCAATACGCCAGAGGTACCAACCCAAACGCATTTGGTGTATATTCCAACCGCATCAATATAGTAGAACAAGGTTTTTACTTGATGATTTTGCGGAAAGCTTTAAGCTTGCCGATATAACTATTGTGCCGGAGATTTATTTCGTTAGGGATTCACAGGAAGAGAAAAAGGAAATTAATGCACAAATGCTGGTCGAACGGATGCGAGCCAATGGAGCTCAGGCATTATTTATCAATGGCTTCGACAGGATTTGCAATTATTTAAAAGGAGAAGTAAAGGCTGGCGACTTGGTAGTTACTATGGGCGCAGGTGATATTTGGAAGGTTGCAGATGAATATATTCAGTGGCTTGGAGAAAATAGTTAAAACCAATTATCTGCTGGCCAAAAGTACATGGTACGGTTTAGGCGGACCGGCCGATTATTTTATAAGGCCGGAAACAGTTGAACAACTCAAGATGGTAGTCCAGCGGTGCAATGAAAATAAAATCCCGATTTATGTGCTTGGTTTCGGCTCTAATCTGCTTATCAACGATGATGGCTTGCGGGCGGCTGTAATAAAACTTGATTCAGAAAAGTTTGCGCAGGCAAGATTCAACAGTGAACATATTACTGCTTGGGCAGGCGCAAAACTGAGTGAGCTGGTCTTAACGTGCGTGAAAAAAGGACTCTCGGGCCTTGAGGCTTTAACAGGTATACCTGGTTCGATTGGTGGAGCGGTGAGAATGAATGCAGGCGGTAACTTCGGAGATATTGGCGCATCAATAGAAACCGTTACACTGATGGATAACCAGGGTAATGTTTTTGAAAAGAGCAAGCCGGAGTTGATGTTCGACTATCGCAGAACAAATATCACCGCTCAATTCATTCTAAATGCAACGTTAAAGCTGGCTAGTACCGACCCTGAACAAATTATGCGTACAGTTAAGGAAATCTGGATTTATAAGAAGAACAGCCAGCCGTTGAATACGAGGAATTGCGGCTGTGTATTCAAAAATCCAAGAGGTATTTCTGCGGGATCTTTAATTGACAGGGCTGGCTTAAAAGGACTGCGGATTGGTGGGGCCGTCGTCAGTGAGAAACATGCAAATTTTATAATCGCAGAGGAGGGGTGCAAAAGCCGCGACGTCGTAAGACTGATAGATGATATAAAAGTAAGAGTTAAAGAGCAGTTCAACATAGAACTGG
>CAZDQP010000071.1:0-13286 GCA_964507485.1 uncultured Pirellulales bacterium
CTTCGAAATAATGAACGTGAAAACGTTATCGCAACTTTCAGAGACCATTTTCATATAAACCTGCGAGTTGTCGACTGGTCCAAGCAATTCCTCAAAGGGTTAGCGGGTGTGACAGACCCCCAGCAGAAACGGCGGATAATCGGTTCTGAATTCATCGAGGCCTTTAAATCCGAGGCATCGAAGATTCCGAACGTCAAGTTTCTCGCTCAAGGAACGCTTTACCCTGACGTTATCGAATCAGGCTCCAAAGACGGTGGTCCCGCTGCTAACATAAAACTGCACCATAACGTTGGCGCTCTTCCAAAGCAACTCGGTTTCGAGCTGATTGAGCCGTTGCGAGATTTGTTCAAGGACGATGTTCGCGCCGTTGGCGAATATCTCGGACTGCCCGGTGATATTGTCTGGCGACATCCTTTCCCCGGTCCAGGTCTTGCGGTCAGAATTATCGGTGAAGTTACACAACAAAGGCTGAAAATTCTGCGTGCCGCCGATGAAATTTTGATAGAAGAAATAACATCAGCAGGACTGTATAGAAAAATATCACAGGCGTTAACGGTTCTGCTACCCGTCTCAACCGTTGGTGTTATGGGCGACGAACGAAGCTATGAGAATGTAATTGCCGTTCGAGCGGTCGAGACTCCGGATTTTATGACCGCTGATTTCTCTCATATTCCCTATGAAGTTTTAGGCGTAATATCCAGCAGAATTATTAACGAAGTCCGGGGTGTTAACCGCGTTGTGTATGACGTATCAAGCAAGCCACCTGCGACGATTGAATGGGAATAACAAAACCTGCATTGTGGAAATAATGCCCACCTTACAAGCACTTTTTTGAAAAATCATTGCAGTTCTCTCCCAAAATAGCCGTAATATACTATAAAATCAGCTATTTACGAGTTTCTATTTGGGGTGTTAACACAATGATCCATAGTACTTTAGCAATAAGAGAATTTTGCAGAAATAAATATCGACTTGCATTCGTCTGTGCGGTCTTGTTTTTAGCTACCGGCTGTGCAAACCAATCAAGCAATTTAAGCCCTGCAAGCAGTTCCTCAAAGTCTGTCACGACCAGCACTGCCAACGTTCCGGATAAGACTGCCAACAGTCCAAAAGAAGGTTTGGAGGGAATGTCAGAAACATCTAATTACATCCTTGAAGCTGTCATAGGCGACATCGGCAATTGGCCAAAGAGGATTGTCGAAGACTCAAGAGAAAGCTGTTTAAGGCCGGATAATCTTGCTATTCTACTAATGGCCGGCGGTGCAAGCGTAGTACTGCACAACAGCGGTGTTGATGATAAAGTCGCCGACAATTTCAGAGATCACCACAGCTTTCACGGCTTTACAGATGAGGGGCTCAATGTGGCAGGACATCCGTGGACACATCTTGGATTTGCAGCTCTATGGTATGCGAACAGCAAAAAGAACCAAGACAACTTCAATCTGGAGCGCGCAAAAGCAATGATAGCGGCGTTATCAGTGACAAACGTAGTAACGTTCGGTTTGAAAGCAATCAGGCATAATGATACTCCCAACGGCAAGGATTGGGCCTGGCCAAGTGGACACGCGTCAAGTTCATTCACGGTTGCTTCAATGCTGGACGAATTCTACGGTCCAAACGTCGGCATTCCCGCTTACCTACTTGCATCGCTTATATCATACAGGATGCTCGACACAGGTGACCACTGGACCAGCGATGTCGTATTCGGCGCAGCTCTTGGCTGGGTCGTCGGACATACTTTCGCTGACAGACAAAAGCAACTTGAGATTGCCGGCTTCAAAGTGCTGCCTTACACCAATTACGTCCCGGCAACTAACGATACGGTAATGGGCGTTAACCTGGTAAAGAGATTTTAGCACAAATCCCGCAACTCCTGCATAAGGCCATCGGTTGCACTCTATAAATATGATTTGAAAATTTATTATTTAGAGGTAGACTGTCCGATTGTATTAAGAATGCGTTTGTCCGGTTTATAGATAAAGATTATGACAGAATTTAAAATTGAGCCAGCTCAGAGAATCACGCGTTTGCCGCCCTACCTGTTCGGGCGGATAAATGCTCTGAAACTGGCCAAGCGCCAGCAGGGCGCAGATATTATAGACCTCGGAATGGGCAATCCCTCTGACCCGACACCGCAAATCATCGTGGATAAACTATGTGAAGCGGCCCGAGACCCGCGCAACCAGCGATACAGTGCCTCAAAAGGCATCAGGAACCTGCGGGGCGAAATCGCAAAAAAATATGTCCGTCTCTGGAACGTCAACCTCGACCCCGAAACTGAGGTCCTCGCCTGCATCGGTTCCAAAGAAGGCTTCAGCCATCTTTGCCTATCTATGTTAGGCCCCGGTGATACCGCTGTCGTCCCGGACCCCGCTTTCCCCATACACAATTACGCCGTCGCCCTCGCCGGAGCAAACGTCATAACTGTTCCTCTGGGCAATGACGAAAAATTCCTCAATAACGTCGCTGAGGTAATCGAACACCTCTATCCGAAACCGAAACTGCTGATTCTAAACTACCCACACAACCCGACTGCAATGACCGTTGACGAAGGTTTCTTCGAGCCGGTCGTGCATATGGCAAAACGATTCGGCATAGCTGTAATTCACGATTTCGCATACGGCGAAACTTGCTTCGATGGATACAAAGCACCGAGCTTCCTCTCTGTCAAAGGCGCAAAAGACGTCGGCGTCGAGTTCATTACGATGAGCAAACCCTACAATATGGCTGGCTTTAGAATCGGCTTCGCCGCAGGGAATAAAAATATGCTCGATTACCTCGCAACCATAAAGGGGTACTATGACTATGGTATATTCCAAGCCGTCCAGATTGCCGGAATCATTGCGCTTCGAGAGTGCAACAATGATATCATTACTCAAAACCAAAGGTATAAATCCCGGCGAGACGTTGTTTGTGACGGACTTAAAAGAATCGGCTGGGAGGTCCAGAAGCCGCGGGCTACGATGTTCGTATGGGCAAAAGTTCCTGCAGAACATTCCAGGGGCAAAGGTAGTATTGACTATGCAATGGACCTTATGGAATATGCCGAGGTTGCAATTGCTCCAGGTAGAGCTTTCGGAGAAAATGGAGAAAATTATATGCGTATAGCCCTTGTTGAAAATGAGCAACGCCTCCGCCAGGCAATACGCAACATAAGTCGATCTATACAAGAAAAGCCCGTAAGGAAAACAAACAGGAAAAGCTAAACGTTCAAACAAGCAGTAGTACAAGCGATTCAAAAAAATTAATTTTAATTCACTGCCTTAAAATCGCCTTTTTTAGCTTATTTAAGCGACATTTTCACTAATAGGTACCATCGTCTTGCTTATTCAGTGTTAAAATTTCAAAAAAAAGCTTGACTTTCGATAACCAATATGTTTAAATTACATCAACTTCAGTTTGGGGGCGCGAGAAAACTCACTTGTAAGGATTGTATATAAAGTTTTTGTATAAACTTTTTTATGTAGTGAGTTAGAGTCTGTGTACGAACACACCTCTAAAATGGGGGATGAGAGAGGGTCAGAAATTTATGCGTTTCATGTGTTTTAAGGGCGTCTTACCGCGCTTTATGCGGTAGGCAGCTGATGTACGAGCTCTCTTACAACGGGTGGAAGAAAACTCAGAATGGGTAAGGTACGACAAGATTTGTTCGAAGAATAAATATTAGCGTACCTTTGCTGGAACTGATGGTTTTTGTTCGTTGTAGACAGGTTAAAAATGAAAACTAAAATAAAACTTTGTTTGTTAACGTTATATGTAGTGCTTGGCTCATCCACCATAGTTTATGCTCTTACTCAGCCTTTAGGGGATTCAGGCTGGGAGATTGTTGTTAGGTCGGATCTGGTAGAAGGAGGACAGGTAGCGTGGCCTTATATTTATAGTGTTACTGACGATGCGGTCACTATTCAAATTGATAAACTTTTCAACCGACCATTCACCCAAGATGGACTCAATTATCCAATTATCGTCGAGTTTTTGAAAGTTGATGTCGATGCCACTCCAAAAATTATTATCCGCGACGAGTATATTGGGAATGAGACAGGAACAGAATGGTATGATTACCACATGCATCTTATAGTTGACGCATTGGACCCACAAGCCGGCTTTGACCCGAGTTTCATCCCTGATGGTGACCAGCTTGAGGATGTCAGCTTCGACCAAAACTCCTACATAGGTTATAATGGTTTACCTATTAAGATGGATTTCGTAGATATTGATGGAAACGGCATACTTTCGTCACCACCTGCTGAATTTGGGGAAAATATATTCCAGCCGGGATATTATGGCGGTCAGATTGTAATTGTGACTGACCCTGATATGCAACTATATGAACATTTCGGCCTTAAAGAAATTCCTACTTCTGTCCCTGAACCTGTAACATTCGCATTGCTTGGGACGGCAAGTATCTGGATTTTCACCCGGAAAAGGCATTCTTTTAGAAGTAATAGGAACAGATAACGGTGTTTTTTGCCTGAAATCGGCATTTTTTACTTGAACTTATCTGTTTATTATGTTAAAATAGGCAAAATAGAGAAAGTGGGCAAAGTAGAATAACACCACATCAAAAAATAAGGGGTTCCGGAGATGAAAAAAATCAAATTATTAAGTTTACTTCTTATTGTGACATTAGTTACGCAGAATGCATCCGCAGATTTGCCATATAGCTCACACTATCAGGGCAGCCATTTCTTCAACGTGGACGGTGTTTCGGGGCATGTAGATTTTGCTGTTTATGATACCTTAGCATATGGAGGCGATTGGAATGAGTGGCTGGGCGCCGGTTTTGATCCACCCGGCGATGGTCAATATATTTATGCCTATCAGATTTTCAGCGATGAGGGCAGCACTGACGCAATTGAGCTCTTTACCATAATGGGTCTTGACGACCATAAACTAACCGGCGTCAATACAATGACCTACCAAGACCCATGGGAAGACTATTTCCTTACAGAGGAAGGAATAGCACCGACCGGGACAGATTTCAGCATTGATGAGACATACGCAACCTGGGAATTCGCAGGCAGTATTTTTGTCGAAGGCGAGTATTCGTGGTTTTTGATATTCAGCAGTGCTTATAATTGGGTTGAAGGTAAATATGAGATAACAACTACTAACAGTTTTCCAGTTCCTCCCGAAACTAATCCCGAACCCTGCACATTAGTATTGCTTGGCCTCGGCAGCACGATACTTCTTGCAAAACGAAGCAGAGTTCGTTCGCATAATTAAATTCATAACGAGAACAGGGGGATGATGAAACAGAATTGTTCAATATCATTCGTTAATTGGCAGCGTGTAACATTAGCCCTTGCGGGCTTGCTCTTACACGGTTTGCTCGGGGTAGCGTATTGTCAGGATAACGCTTCGCAATCTTTTGCAGAATGGCAAACCCCGGCAGACAGCACTGTGCTTTTACTTCAACAAACACCTCCTGATGGCGGCGAAATAATTCCAGTAACAGGAATTCATCACCTGAACTTAGAAGCAGAGGTCACTTTGACCGCAATTCCCAAACCCGGTTATCATTTTCTCTACTGGATAGGTGATGTCATTGACCCATCGAAAAACAACACTGTGATATATCTTGATACGCCTAAAATTGTTATTGCCGTATTCGAACGGTCTGAATATGAAGTTGTGCTTAAAGAGGGATTACAAAATTCAGTTGGTGGTTATGGCGGTTTGAGCCAAAGCAGAGGTGATTACAGCAATTCAGATTTCTGGGGCGGTACTAAGCCGAGAAAGTTCCAATGGCCGGAACTGCCAGAGGAGAAGAAACCACCATCTGAAGAAACGCCCGAAGAAGTTCCAGTTCCCGAAGAAGGAGAAGAACCCAACGATGAGTTTCCAGTTCCAGAGGTACCAGAGCCGGCAACCGTGTTACTATTGGGGCTGGGCGGTTTATTACTGGTTAGACAAAGATCAAAGAGGTGACATAAAATAATTAAGATAAGCAATTTAAACAAGGAAACAGGATGAGTAGAATTAAAATGAAAAAGCTGATTTCAATCTTTATATGGTTGTTTTTAGTCGTGCCCTGTTGGGCGGAAGGACCCGTTGTCGAATTGGAAACCAACTTCGGCGACATTGTAATTGAACTTTCTGACACCAACGCCCCAATAACCGTGGAAAACTTCCTTACATATGTAAAATCGGGCTTTTATGACGGCTTGATTTTTCACCGTGTAATTGCGGACTTCATGATACAGGGCGGCGGCTTTGATACGAACCTGAACAAGCCGACACCCGAACCAAATATAATTAACGAAAGCAATAACGGGCTGAGCAACCTTCGCAGTACTGTAGCAATGGCAAGAACACCAGGTCCAAACTCGATTACTACTTCTCAATTTTATATAAACGTAGTGGACAACAGCAACGACCTCGATTGGAAAGGCCCAAATAATGTGGGATACTGCGTCTTTGGGCAGGTTATAAGCGATATGAATGTCGTAGATAGGATTGCTCATTTGCCCACCGAGGACGGCATAGTGGTGCCTGATGGTAACGAACTGAACAATGTCCCTCGACCGCCGGGGCCGGTCATTATATACAATGCTAAAATCCTCGGCGATATCGACGACGATTCTGATGTAGACTTCAAAGATTACGGCATTTTTGCAAACCAATGGCTGGACAGCAACAATTCTGAACCGCTTAAAGTTGCCGCCTCGGACGGCAACGAGGGTGACTGGTTCGGTTTCGCCGCAGCAGTCGATGGCAACTACGCCATTATTGGCGCACCCAAAGATGACGGCCAGCAAGGTGCTGCATATATCTTCGAATATAACGATGGAGACTGGTCTCAGCTAACCAAGCTGACCGCTTCCGACAGTGCAGCCGACGACCACTTCGGCAGCTCTGTCTCAATCAGCGCTAATCACGCAATTATTGGCGCCCCTGGTGATTACAGTTACGCCGGTTCAGCTTATATTTTCGAATGTAATGACGGAAACTGGACTCAGCAGGCAAAGCTGACCGCCTCGGATGCTGCAACCGGCGACTATTTCGGCAACTCTGTTTCTATCAGTGGTGATTGTGCTATCGTAGGGGCCTGGCTCAATGAGGCAGGCTCGGCTTACATATTCTATCGTCACGAAGGCGATATAAACAATTGGGGCCAGCAGGCCAGACTGAATGCATTAGATGCCGGTGCAGATGACAGATTCGGATATTCCGTCTGCATAAATGGGGAGTATGCCATTATAGGAGCGATTGGGGATGACCCCCACAGCAGTCTCCCGAACTACACCGGTTCGGCATATATATTCAAACATAATGGTTTCGAATGGGCACAGCAAGCCAAGCTGACCGCCTCAGATGGCGCAGAGTTTGACAGGTTTGGTGTCTCTGTTTTTACCGATGGGTACCATGCGATTGCAGGAGCTTATCGGAATGATGAAAAGGGCTCTGACGCTGGCGCCGCATATGTATTTGCGCCTAACGAACTCAATCCAAGCAACTGGAACCAACTCGTAAAGCTTACCGCATCTGATGCGGACACCGAGGATTATTTTGGCTCCTCGGTTTCCATCAGCGGAGGTCATGCTCTTGTGGGTGCCTATGGCAATGATGATAACGGCAGCAGCTCCGGCTCTGCATATATATTTGCACCTAACGACCTTGACCCAAACAACTGGAGCCAGAAGACAAAGCTGACCGCTCCTGACGCCGCAGCCAATAGCAAATTTGGTTTCTCTGTCGCTATCGGTATCAGCCGCCATGCCGCTGTTGGGGCCTATGGTAATGATGAGTCCGGAGCAGCCTATATACTTAAACTTTGCCCTGACGCAGACCTCGATGGTGATTGCATCGTAACCTTGGATGACTTGGCCGTTCTTACGGATAACTGGCTTTTGCACTAACCGTACATTTATAAAGAAGCAACTATTGAATTTATCCCCCCGCTTCTTTAGCGGTTGACACAACAACGCTAAAGGAAGAAAAGCCGGAAGGGGAATTCACCTTCCGGCTTTAATTTTATTAAACTTTTTAACACTCTTTTAATATCTTCTCTATTAAGGAAAAATCCACAGCAGTAGCTATGATTTTCTGAACACAGCGACAACGTTTTCAACATCAACCACGAACAAGCGATTATCGCCCTCGAAATCAACCGGTATGGCACCTTTTGGATTGAACAGTACCTTGTCATATTGGCGCAGCGGTATGTCCGGCGAGTTTCCAACCTCGGCGGAAATTGATACGATTCGGCCGGTTATTGTAGGGATTTCTATATTGTCCGGCAGTTTGATTCCGCCCTTGGTTTCTTTCTTGTCCTGGTCTTTACGAATCAGAACGCGTTTACCTATCGGCTCAACAGTTTCAAACGTTTCTACTCTTATTTGTTCTTTTTTTGTCATTGTGCATTATCCCTGCAAAGCAAGCTCTCTCAAACATCATAATTCTCGTCTTGTATTTATTATACCGGCTAAAAACCGATTTTGTTTGCAAATTTTTAATTTCGTAGTTTGCTTGGATGCACAAAAAGATATTCTCAACGGCTGTTCGGCTCTTTAGCTTTTGATTTCCTCCTGCCGAGGATTCGGTCAGCTTCCTCGGGCGTCTTCGGAGGCCAAAGACCTTCTGCCTGCAGCTTTTTTAGGCTCTCTAATTGCTTGATACCAATGATAGTTCTGCATTTCGGAAACCTGTTGCACCCTAAGAAAGGCCCTTTTTTGCCTTCTCGGATTACCATTTCGCCCTCTCCGCATTTGTAACATTTTACACCTGTTGGCTCAGGCGGTTTTTTCGGCGGAAGAATGTTGCCTTCTTTATCCAGGTTAAGAATCGTTTTGCAATTTGGATAATCGCTACAGCCTAAAAATGGCCCGAACCGGCCTCGTTTATAGACCATCGGCTGGTTGCAAACAGGGCATTTATGACTGCTTGTCTTTTCTTGGACCATTTTGCCGTCTTTATCGCATGGGCAGGCAAATTTGCATTTCGGATAATCTGAACAGCTCAGGAACCTGCCGTTTTTGCCGAACCTGTAAACCATCTGCTCTCCGCACTCCCGGCACTTATACTCGCTGGGCGAAACCTCTGCCTTGGCATGTTTCATCTCTGCCACTGCTGTCTCAAGGTTTTGCTTGAATGGACCGTAGAATTCTCTCAAGACTCCGAGCCAGTCAAGGTGCTGTTCTTCAATTTTGTCTAATTGCTCTTCCATATAGCGAGTGAAGGCAATATCCATTACCTTTGGAAAATACTCGTTGAGTTTGTCGGTAACTACCTCACCGAGGTCGGTAGCGTAAAACTTTTTCTCCGTTTGCTCAACGTAATCTCTTTCTTGAATTGTGCTAATGATTGCCGCATAGGTGCTTGGCCGACCAATACCTTCTTTCTCCAGTGCCTTTACCAACGATGCCTCGGAATATCGAGCAGGGGGCTTGGTAAAATGTTGTTCGGCTTTTATATCCACCGCCGCCAAACCCTGATTCTGTTTCAAGGCGGGTAAATGCTGCTGATTAGATTGTGTCCCCCAAACTCTGCTGAAACCATCAAAGACAAGAACCCGACCCGCAGCTCTATAATAACAAACCCCAACTGATGTATTTGCCGCTATACTAAGAGTTGTTTGCTCCCATTTTGCCGCCGCCATCTGGCACGCCACAAACCGTCGCCACACAAGGTCATAAAGTTTATATTGCTCCGTCGTTAAAAACTGTTTTAAATCAGACGGCGTGAAATCAACATCTGTGGGGCGGATGGCCTCGTGTGCCTGCTGCGCGCCTTTCTTTGAAGTATAAACCTTCGCTTTTTCAGGCAGATAACTTTTACTGATATGCTTACCAATATAATTGCGAACCTCCTGTATAGCTTCATCAGATAAATGTGTGCTGTCTGTTCTCATATAAGTAATAAGACCGAGATGTCCCAGCGACCCCAAATCGATACCCTCATATAACTGTTGTGCCACTCGCATCGTCCTTTTCGCTGTAAAGCCCAACCGATTTGCAGCGGCTTGCTGCAGTGTCGAAGTTATAAATGGCGCAGGTGGATGCGATGCCGATTCCTTCTTCTCGATAGCAGCTACCTTAAACATCGCATCCTTTAAGGCACCGAATATTTTCTTTGCCTCCTCCCCTGTGGATGCAGCAAATTTCTCATCACCGACTTTGACAAGTTCCGCCCTAAATGCGTCATGCTCTATTAACCATTTGTTCTGTTCCACAACAGTAGGGGGCTTATTATCTTCGGTCTTTGGTCTTATGAAATCCAGCCATTTCTGATGATAGTCGTTTTGCAAATCGGCACTAAAAACTGCCGGAATAAGCCAGTATTCCTCCGGTTTGAATGCACGAATTTCTCTCTCCTTTTCAACAATCATTTTGACCGCAACCGACTGAACGCGTCCTGCAGAAAGTCCTCTGGCAACTTTCTTCCACAAAAGAGGACTTATCTTATATCCGACTATACGGTCAAGGATTCGGCGCGTCTGCTGTGCCATAACCTTGTCCATATCAATTCTTCCCGGCGAGGCAAAGGCCTGCTTTATCGCTGTTTGCGTAATAGCATTGAAAATCACACGGTAAATTCTTTCTTCCGGAACGCCAAGAATCTGCGCCAAATGCCAGGCGATTGCTTCACCTTCACGGTCAAGGTCCGTCGCCAGATAAAGGTCCTGGCACTTTTTTGCCGCTGCTTTCAAAGACGATACCGTTCGCCTCTTGCCGGCGGTTATCTCATAGGTCGGCTCAAAACCATTTTCTATATCAACGTTAAGGCCCTTCGAAGGCAGGTCACGAACATGCCCCATCGACGCCTTCACTTCAAAGTCGGAACCGAGGTACTTATTTATCGTCTTCGCCTTCGCAGGAGATTCTACAATCACTAAAGATTTCTTATTGTTAGATTTTGACATAATAAAACTTGTTTATTAAGTGACCAAATACTCTTTTATCGAGTATTAGCTGGTGGTTCCTTAACAAAATTTAGAAATGGATAAATATAAATAGATTGCAGAACTGTCAAGAAAAAACAATTTCCCCCTTCTTAGCTTCTCATTAAAAGCTCTTCCAATAACGGCTTTAATCTCCGAATTGCATTACCTCGGTGCGAAATAGCATTTTTTTCTTCATAGGCCAATTGCGCAACGGTTCTATTCAATTTCGGCACAAAGAAAATCGGGTCATAGCCAAATCCGTTAGTTCCGATTTCCTTCTCAGCTATGAATCCTTCAAGCCTTCCTTCTGCTTCAATTAAAACTTTCTCAGGACTTGCTAAACACAAACAGCACACAAATCTCGCCGCCCTTTTTTCCCTTGGTGTCCCTTCAAGCAGTTTCAGCACTTTGGCCATATTTTTATGGTCAAGCAGTATCTTGTTCTTACTTTTAGCACCGGAAAATCTTGCACTTTTTACTCCTGGTGTACCCCCAATCGCATCAACTACTAACCCCGAATCATCCGCAAGTGTCCAAAGTCCTACAGCCTTAGCATAGCCAACAGCTTTCTTGCGGGCGTTCTCTGCAAATGTTTTACCATCCTCTATTATCTCGTTTATATTTGGAAAACTCGCAAGTCCCACCCATTCGACATCGAAATCAAGCATCGCCCTCAGCTCAGAAATTTTTCCCGGATTCGTAGTCGCAATAAGAATTTTCTGTTTCATCAAATCAGTATTTAGTCAGCCCATTAATTTCTTTAGTAGCGCCCGCTGGAAGTGCAGTCGGTTTTCGGATTGGTCAAAGATAATCGAATTTTTCAACTCTACAACCTCGTCGCTGATTTCAAAACCGCGTTTAGCCGGCAGACAGTGCATAATCTTAACATCGCCTCCCGCCAGTTTCACCAACTCTGCATCGACCTGAAAACCTTTGAAATCCTTAATGCGTTTTTTCTTCTCATCTTCCTGCCCCATACTCACCCATGTATCAGTGTAAATAATATCAGCGCCACCAACGACCTGCTTCGGCTCGTTTGTCTGCTGTACACTGCCTGCCGATACCCGATTGGCCGTCTCGATTGTCTTGGCATCGAGCTCATACCCACCCGGCGCAGCAATAACCATTTTCATCCCCAGCTTGGCACACGCAAACGCCAGCGACCGCGCCACATTATTGCCGTCACCGATATACGCGACCTTTACACCATCAAGTCGACCAAGATGCTCTTTTATCGTCAGCACATCTGCCATAGCCTGGCAGGGATGAGACCAGTCTGTCAGCGCGTTTATCACCGGCACCGTTGCGAATTCCGCCAGTTCGACAACAGCGCTGTGCTCAAACGTCCGTGCCATTATGCCATTTACATACCGGCTTAGAACCCTCGCCATATCCTTAATCGGCTCACGCTTACCGATTCCGCCGATATCTTCAGGCTTAACATAGATTGCGCTGCCGCCAAGCCCCGTCACCGCAACGTCAAAGCTCATCCGCGTCCGCAGACTCGGCTTCTCAAAAAGCATCGCCAAAACTTTGCCAGCCAGACACACATCACGCCCGCCGCCTTTATACAACTTCTTTAGTTCCGCACTTTCGTTAAGCAACTCGTGTAATTCTTCAACCGAACAATCAATTATCGAAAGAAAATCTTTCATTTTCCGCTTTCTGTCAAAACACTGTCAAGAATACCTATCGCTTTGTCAATTTCTCCTTTACCAACAATCATAGGCGGCATAAACCGAAGGACACTACCCTGAGTACAGTTTATCCTCAGACCTTTTTCAAGGCATTTGTCAACTATTTCAGCACCCGAACATGTCAACTGAACACCAATCATCAAACCAATACCGCGAACGTGGTCTATAATAGAATGTTTATTTTTCAACTGTCCGAGTTTCTCTTTGGCATATTGGCCAACCTGCACAGCATTTTCCAGCAGATTATCTTCCTCAATCGCCTCTATAACCGCAATTCCTGCCGCACAGACTAAAGCATTGCCGCCAAACGTCGATGCATGTTTACCTGGAACCAACGACGCTGCTATTTCCTCCTTGGCCATCATAGCTCCTATCGCCACACCGCCTCCCAGCGCCTTTGCCATCGTCATAATATCCGGCTCGACACCAAAGTGCTGGTACGCAAACCACTTGCCCGTCCGCCCTATCCCCGTCTGCACCTCATCTAATATCATCACCGCCCCCTTTTCATCACATAACCGCCGAACCGCCTGTAAATATTCCTCTGTTGCAATATTTATACCGCCTTCTCCCTGGATTGGCTCAATCATAACCGCCGCAACCTCATCATCGAAAGCAGATTCCAATGCTTGAATGTCATTAAATGGAACATATACAAATCCTGGCAACAGCGGCAGTAATCCCTCATGGTGCTTCTGTTGTGC
>CAZDQP010000072.1:0-13250 GCA_964507485.1 uncultured Pirellulales bacterium
AAGTCGTAACAAGGTAGCCGTAGGGGAACCTGCGGCTGGATCACCTCCTTTCTAAAGGATAATTTAGACGGTGTCGTATTATTGTGCGATGCCGACAGTCAGGCATTTTCGCTGCATAGCTTAACTGTTCTTGATATTTAAAGGCCCTGTGTGTTCCATGGGGCTTTTTTATTTATAGCCACACCCGATGGTCTCTCCGTTCAGGACGCTACCTTCTCTATCAACCTGCTGATTATCTACCTAAAAGCGGGGCGGAGTAAGCTTATACAAAGAGCGACTGCCAACTCAAGTCATCCTTCCCATGAGCCGACATTCAAATATGAATATAAAGTCCTTTGGTTTTAAGATTTAAGTTATCGGACTATGGGGTTGTAAAAGAACAATAAAGTTTATTAAAGGAGAACGATCATGTTTGTTGAAGAAAGAGAACAATGTATGTTTTCCTGGGCAGATTTGGGTGATATAGAAACCGGTCGTCCTAATCTGGGGCCTATGGCGCCAGTAGTGGTATATCGGTTATTACAGTACACCTTGCGTGATATCCTGATACAGGAATTCAATGTCTCCAAAGCCAATGAAATTCTTTTTAAGTCGGGCAAACTGGCGGGAGAACAGTTCTGTCAAAATGTCCTTGATAAAAACCTGCCCCTGAACGAATTCGTTTCCCAATTGCAGGAAACTCTGAAGAACCTGAAGGTCGGAATCCTGCGTGTTGAGGATCTGGACATTGAGAGTCTTGATATGACACTGACAGTAGCCGAGGACCTGGATTGTTCGGGTTTGCCAATGCTGAATGAGGTGGTTTGTGTGTATGATGAAGGATTTATCTCAGGGATTCTTAAGTCATACGTCGGCGAAGATTTCCAGGTAAAGGAAGTGGACTGCTGGGCTACAGGTGACAGGGTATGCCGATTTGACGTCAAAGCTATTAAGACAACATAATTATGCAAACACAA
This sequence comes from uncultured Pirellulales bacterium, assembly GCA_964507485.1. Taxonomy (GTDB): domain Bacteria; phylum Planctomycetota; class Phycisphaerae; order Sedimentisphaerales; family Anaerobacaceae; genus CAIYOL01. Next base: position 957 of record CAZDQP010000072.1, read on the forward strand.
TTAGATCAAATTGTGTATGATGTCGGGATTGCGCTGGAAAGTTTGCTTAAAGGCATGAAACCAGTAGAAATCGATGTTTCAAGGTATGAATTGAAACAGGAACAAGACCTGGCCAAAGTTGTTAATGATCTGATTGAGAATTTCACTAATATCCAACATTTTATTCTGTCTCTATCGCAGGGAAAACTAAGCGAGTTTTCCCCCAACAAGGAAAATGTACTGGCCTGGCCTTTTAAGGAGCTCCATGCTCGACTAAAACATTTAACATGGCAAACACAACGGATCGCTGAAGGAGATTTTAAGCAAAGAGTGGATTTTATGGGCGATTTCTCCAATGCGTTTAATGCCATGGTGGAGAAGCTGGCCCAGCGAGAGGAACAGCTGGCCGAGGCTAAGGTCAAACAGGAGCAGATGATTAAGGATCTCGGGAAATCCAATGAGCTTCTGCAGCAGTTTGCTTATGTCGTATCTCATGACTTAAAAGCACCTCTGCGGGGCATTGAAAACTTGGCGAACTGGCTGATGGAGGACTATGCCGACAAATTTGATGAATCCGGTAAAGAAAATTTGGATTTGCTGGTTCGTCGTGTTGAACGTATGAAAGATATGATTAGCGGCATATTACAATATTCACGACTCAATACGGTTAAATCCAACCAGAGCAGTACGGACCTAAATAATGTCGTTGGTGACATTATTGATTCTCTATCACCACCGGCCCATATTTCCGTTGTTGTAACAGACGAGTTGCCCACAGTGGTCTGCGATCCCGTTCGGATAACCCAGGTTTTTCAAAACCTGCTGAGCAACGCAATCAAATATATGGATAAACCTAAAGGTGAAATTAAAGTTGGGTGCACAGGGTGTGAAGATTACTGGAAGTTTACCGTTACTGACAACGGTCCTGGTATTGCGGAAAAAGATTTTGACAGGCTTTTCAAGTTGTTTCAAACCCTGCAAGTTCGTGACGACGTGGAAAGTACCGGAGTAGGATTGTTCATCGTGAAAAAGATTGTGGAAGACCACGGGGGTGAAGTTGGTATAAACTCAGAACTTCATAAGGGCTCAACTTTTTGGTTTACTCTGCCGAAGCATGGTTGTCAAACGCAAGGAGACGCCACTACGGCAGGTTTGATGACCGGGACTAAGCCGTAAAAAGGTAGCCGTAGGGGAACCTGCGGCTGGATCACCTCCTTTCTAAAGGATAATTTAGACGGTGTCGCATTATTGTGCAATGCCGGCAGTCAGGCATTTTCGCTGCACAGCTTAACTGTTTTTGATACAAAAAAGCCCTCTCTTATGACAGGGCTTTTTTTCATGAGAAAATGATTTTTTCTTTAGTTGCATTTATTGTGGGGATATGGTATTAGAAGATTTAAGCTCAGCCCGGCGGTTGAGGACTTTTAATTGGAAAGTATCAGAACAGACAGAGGGATGTGATAGCGAGGTTATCCAGTTGGAGGTTGAAAGTTCCGATACACATTTGAATGAAAGGAAGTAGTATATATGAACATCTATGCAGGTAATTTGTCGCCTCAGGTGACGGAAGATGATTTACGCAAGGCCTTTGAGGCCTTTGGACAGGTGGAATCCGCCAATATCATAAAAGATAAATTTAGCGGCGAATCGAGGGGATTTGGATTTGTGCAAATGCCGTCGAGACAGGAAGCTCAGAATGCTATCGAGCAGTTGAATGACTCTGATTTGATGGGACGAAATATCAAAGTCAATGAAGCACGTCCAAGGCCGGACCGTCAAGGTGGAAGAGGAGGCAGCAGGGGCGGTGGTGGCAGAGATAGAGGCAGAGGTGGCTTCGGCGGAGGCAGACGGCGCTATTAAGCGTTTTCTTAACACTGCAGAGTAAATAACGGTGGCAGCCGTTTTACTCTTTTATTTTGTGCTTAATACTGTGGTGCGGCCAATATGCTTGTGCTCTCGGGAGTTATTTTCTCTCTGAAATAAGGTTTTATATCTTCAGATTTTTTGAGATGTAAATCCTGATGGGGCATGTGCAGAAATACCCGTCTCCGAAGGGTAGTGAGAAGTTGCAGAGTTGTGCCTCCTTCTCCAGGCAGTCGAGATATCCTTCTACGCCAAAATCACGTGCTTTGCAAAGCTTTCCTGACCCGGACTTGTAGCAAATAAAGTTTTTTGTGCAGCTTATTCCGCTGGCGAGTTTGTCTATTTCTTGTTTGTGTTGTTGTGTCATTTCCATTTGTTCACCGCTTGCCTTCTGTTACTGTTTTAAATGCTTTGCAATATAAATCTGGACGGGGCATGTGCAGAAGTATCCGGCTCCGAAAGACAATGAGAATTCACAGGCGTGTTGTTCATCTTCTAAACAGTCAAGATATCGCTCCAGTCCGAAGTCACGTGTTTTACACATCTTCCCGGCCTTCGATTTGTAGCATTCGAAGTCTTTTGGGCACTGTATGCCGCTGGCGAGTTTGTCTATTTCTGTCCTTTGTGCTGATGTCAGTTCCATTAGGACTTCCTGTCCCGGGCCTAAACGGCCGCAATTATACCCTGATGTAATATCCTCCAAATAGAAGAGGCAGCCCCTCCGCATCGGCTGCCCCCGAGCGTCTAAAATTAAATATTTTTATCATTCTATTATGTTATTTTACGATTTTTAGCCATATTGAATCAATCGTGGTAACTACGGGATTTTGGGGATGTTTGAAAAAAAATCGCTGTTTTTTGCCGTTTTTTTTGACCCCCAGTTTGAAAAATCATTTTCTTGTTGAATATATGCCGCCGATGCTTAAACGAGCGTCGACGGTTTTATTTTGAAATTATCCCCTGCGCAGTTGATTGAAAAATTGCTGTTTCAGCCTACTGCTCGGATACTGTTTTTTTACTGTAGGTTTCCTCGTTGCGGCCTCCGGCTGAAACAGCAAAAATTGGCGTTTATATTTAGCTCTATGGTTCACTCAAAGGCATCATTGATTTTATTTCGATTTTGTGCAAAACTTTAGATATTTGAGGATAGCCGTTATTTTTATTAAGACTAACTAAATAGCAATATCTTTTCCTTAATGGGCCATGATAGTAAATCCAGTCTACATTTTTATAAAACTCGCTTTCAGGAGACATAACTTCGTACTTATATCTCCAAATCCTATGTGGTGAACTTAGGTATTTACTGGTAATTATCCTTATATATATTTTTTGACCAAGCATTTTCACACTACCGCATTCGACACTCTTACTTGAAACTTTTCTTCTGACATCAACAAATCCGGGCAGTCTCTTTGTTGCACTTTTTGCAGATTGCTTTGCCAGTTTATCAACAGCCCTGCTGTGTTCGTTAGATTTTCTTCCTACCCATTGAACATCCACTCTTTTATGAACCTTATTAGCTTCTTTTAGAAGTTCCTTCCATAGGTCTATATTTTGAACTGGTGCTCCTGCACTTGTATACCATTTATTTTTAGACCAGTAATAGATTGCTGTTTTATAATGATTTGCTACGTAACTCGAATCAGTATTTATGATTATTCTTGACACTTGTTGCAAATCATTAAACTTCGATAAATATTTTAACGCCATGATACACGCTTTGAGTTCCATTTCATTGTTAGTTGCGCCTATATATCCTTCAGGAGCAAAGTCCTGTTCTTCTTTATTCATATAGTCAGGAAACACAAATCTTATTCCGACCCCGCCTCTTCTATGTGAGAAATAGCAAGAACCATCCGCAAAAATATTCAAAGCAGTTACATCAAACATAAACTATCAATTTCTACCGACCAATACTGATTTTCTCAGTTTCGTTAGTAATCAATTTCCCCGATCACCCATCTTAAGCAGTTTGTTGGCTATTACTTTTTTTGTCGATTCTCTCGGGTTTTTCCTCAGTTTGTGCAATATAGGGTGATGGCTCCGCTTCTTCTTCTTTGGCTTCATCCATCGATCTAAATGTCTTGATAAGCGACTGGAACTGCCTTACATCGCGTATGATAGATAAGCCCGGAAGTGTTTCTCCCATTGTTCGACTAGGTGCATAGGCAGAAACTACCCCTATTACATGAACCTTATCATCTGTGACAGGCCAAAATGCAGGACCACCGCTAACACCATTGATAGCCACACCATCGACAAGATATGCGCCTTGTGACTGTATCCACGCACTGATTCTACCCGAGAAAAAACAAAGATCATTTGGGGATACAGCGGGAAAACCTACCCATCCGATTTCTGCCGTAATTGCCAAGTACTTGCCCACGGGACTTAACTCTGGCTCAGATTTAGGAAAAGGTATGTCCTCCGGCTTAAATACAACAGCTCCTGTGTCCATTTCTTCTTGGAGTAAGATTGCTCTGTCGGGAACTCTAAGCATCAGTGTCTTGCCTGATTTATGGTGCTGAATACGCAAAGGTTGTTCCCAAAGATGCGCATAGCTTAACACGTGAGCCGCAGTAGCAATACCAATTAGACTACCGTCTTGTGACTGTGCGAACAGAAATCCTGTACCTACCACAGAGGGTGTAGATATCCGAACAACATAAGGTTCCACAGTTTCCAAGCCTTTCTTAAGCTTGATATCTTCCATAACCGTTTCCTTTCTACAAATATTAACAATTCTTCCTAAAACTAATCTTTCGGAAACCAGCCTGATATGGAAATCGGTGTGTCTAACTTTTGGACTTCCTTGAAGCCTGTTTAGGCAACGCCGACAATCCTTTCTGCCGGCCACATACAATAGCAATCTAGATGTGCAAATCCCGTGCCAGAACGTCTCATAATTTTTTGCCTTTTTCAGGCTAAAAACGCACTTTTCAAATTTAATCGGAAATAAAAACCCTGTCAAAATGGCATACAAATAACCCCGCGATGCTTTTTCTCCGCAGTTGTTTTCCCCATTTTACCCGCAAATTATTATCCCACAATCCTTAAATTATGCTGTTTCAGCCTACTGCTCGGATACTGTTTTTTTACTGTAGGTTTCCTCATTGCGGCCTCCGGCTGAAACAGTAATCTCTGGAATTTTTCCCTCAAAAAAATCAGCCCGACTTTTACATCGGGCTGATTTTTCCTGTTTTACTTCGATAGTACTTTAAGCACTATCAGAAGACCTAAAAAAGTTATTAGGTTTTCCATAGGCTTTCTGCCTTCCTTTTAAAATGTGATTAAAAGGCCCAAAAACCTTAATTCTCCCGACTCTAAAACAATAATATTTATATTAAATACACTTTTTATAAATTTAAAGAAAAAATTAAGTATCTTTTAAAAATTTTCCCCCCACCCCCTAAAATTCTATTCGTTTTCCTCCTCTCTTCCTGCGAGAACAGCCAGTATTTTACTTGCGGTTTCATCGTCGATTTCCGGCACCGGCCCGCTTTCCTGCCCGCCGTTAAAAAACACGTTTGGTCGGATATGTCTTTCGATTTCAGAATTTGGCAGAGGTTATTTGCTGCTAAGACCGCTTTAAGTGAAAAGGGCTTGCTCAATTTCCGACCCCACTTTCGTATACGTATACGTATACGTTTTCGTCTTCGTATACGTATTTAAATATTCTTTTTTACGTATTCGTATACGTCCCTTCTATAATTGGACGAACCTGCGCGTTTGATGCGAAAATTTTGGGATTTTTGAAGATGAGTTTTCAGTTAAGTCGTTGCAATTAAAGGAATAAAAATTTTTTGAAAAAAATGGATTTTAGGTGTTCAACCCCCTGCGCATTTGATTGATTTTACCCCGCTTAAGCGCCGCGGGTGCTAAATATTTTCTTGATTTTGGGGTGGTGATGTTGATAAAGAGACGTTGAAAGAGCCTCTTGATTATACAGTCGGAGCGATATACAATACCACGAATCAATTTTGGGGTTACTTTAGGAGGCGTAGAAAATGACTAATGGAGCAGTGGCAGGTGGCGTAGCCGGACAGGTTTTAGCGACGATGGAGGCGTTGAAAGCTATAGGAGCGATTGTTTTCGTTGAACCTCAGGATTTTCTTGATATTCTGACAAAAACTGAAAAACCGCTTGTTGTTCATTCTCCCGGTGGACTCTGGACCAAGTATAAATATCTGACAAGTTATAAGGGGCTTACGTTTTTTACAAAATCAAAAGAAGCTCTACTAATTCCAGCTTCTGTTGAGACGATAACAGCTAAGAAAATTGTAACCCCACAAATGTAATTACAAAGAACCATCTGCACTATTATTGCCTGGTTTTGGGGCGATGATATTGAGTCCCCTACAGAGAAGCAAGTTAGCGGCAATCGAGAATCTTCGCTGCGCTACGAGGCATTCAAAACAGCTCAGCTTTCGGCGAAAAGCTGCTCCTGCCCCAAAGTCCTCAGGTGCCTTTTGGCAGTAAGAACTCAGCAATGTCTTTATTTCGCGGGACTTATGTAAATTACCCTCTCTGGGCTCTAAAATCCCACTTATCACGGGGGCAATTGCGGATTTTTTCAAAAAAAATCTTGACAGGAAGTCCTATAAGTGTTATTTTGCAAATAAGCAGCGCGGAGTGTACAACAATGATTTATAAGGAGAACACATTCTCGGAGGAGATGTGAGAAGATGAGGTATTTGACTTTAATACTTATACTTTCCCTGGCCTCAACGGCCAATGCATTTCCTTCATTATACATCAATGGTTCACCCGCTCCCAGTTCGGTCGAACTTGCCGTGGACGAAGTCCTTACAGTCCAGATTTATTCGAGTGACCAATCTAACTGGCTCGGTTACCTCATTATGGACGAGGGCGGAGTTGGCGCGTTGAGCAACGCTGTTACGTATAACATAACGCCGCACCCAGATGGCGGTTGTGCCGGAGGTCAAGGTAGTAATGTGGCATACAGCTACGCAGGCTGGGGCGCTGGTTATGAGTTCACTACAGCAGGTGTCGGGTCCCCTACCGATGTGGTTGCTGGTACGCAGCACACCGCCGATTATAGTTCATCTGTGACAGGGACCGCTTATGTTGGACTTTATGATGATTCGTATGGTGAATGGCCCGCTGATGAGCTTTACATCACTGTTGTTCCTGAGCCGTGCACAGTTTTGCTGCTGGGTTTGGGCGGGCTGGCTGTTTTGAAAATACGTAAACGATAAACTGAAATTTATAAAAGGAGAATATAAAATGAAAAAGTTACTTGCTTTTATTGTGATTCTTTCGCTGGCCGCAACGGCCAATGCATATTTTAATTTGTATCTCAACGATTCGCCCGCTCCTGATTCGGTTGAAATCCTTGTGGATGAAATTCTTACTTTTCAGATATATGGGGGTGAACCGAGTCGTGGCTGGCTCGGTTATATAATCGTGGAAGACGGAGGCGTCGGCTCTTTTGGCAATCATTGGCCAACTGAAGCCGCGGGAGGTCTAGCCGAGCACACAGCGTATTCTTATCCGGGCTGGGGTGCTGGTTATGAGTTCACCACAGCACAGTCCGGGTCTCCCAGCGATGTCGAGGATGGTATACAACACATCTTTGAATATTCGTCTTCCGGAGTGGGTACGGCCGTTGTTTCGCTTTGGGATGATGCTGTTGGTTATGATGAACCAGTAGGCGCGCTCAACATTACTGTCGTTCCTGAGCCATGCACAGTTTTGCTGCTGGGTTTGGGGGTGGTAATTCTGAGAAGACGCGGGCGATAAAGTGAAGTTTCTTAGGGGGCAGGCAATCAGGATTTGATTGCCTGAGTGAGTTTGTCGCGGTTGTTATCAAGCCATTTAGCTTTTCTCTGAATCATTTTCAGAAATTCAAGTCCGGAGAGATTTCCGAAAAAGCCGGTAGCTACGACCGGCAGAATTGCTTCGGCTATCATTGTCTCAATCATCAAATCGAGGAGCGAGTTTAATTTGTTTTCATCAAGCTCGATAACTTTTCGATAGCCGTTTAAGAACTGAACGATTTTTGCCTGGTCGAAATAATCGGGCCAATCGGCAGGATTGGGGCGGTTAGCGACTATTGAGAATTGAAGCATTCCGTTGGCAAGGTCGGTGACTGGCGAGGCAATTTTAACGGAATCAAAGTCGAGGACGGCAGTCAGCCGATGGTTTGAAAAGAGCATATTTCCGGGGTGCCAGTCGCCGTGGACGATTTGCTCAGACCAGGAGTCGAATCCGAGCTCGCTTACACGAACGCTTGAAGCGTTGTAAATGGCCATAAGTGTTTCCGCAGTTCTGTTTAATTTTTTGTTTCGTCCCGCCGCTTTTTCGGTGCCTGTTGTTTTAAGGTGCCTTCGTACGGTCGAAGAATCGTGGAAACTGCCTCCGGGCGGTTTCCACTTCTGGGTGAAGTGGGCCAGGTAACGATGCAGGTTTGCTAATTGCCGGCCGGTGTCGGTAGTAGCTTCGGCTGAGCCGTCGTAGCGGGAGCCGTCTACAAATTCGAAGAGCTCATAAATGTGATTGTTCAGGTGCAGGATTGTGTTTTTCTCGTCGCATGTAGCTACAAGCGGCGCCAGGGGGAATTCCATATCCGTGAGGTGTGTCTGAATTGCGTGTGCAAAAGCGACGTGGTAGATGTCGTCTTTGCCTCTGGGACGTCGTTTCAGCAGGAACTTTCCACGTTCGGAGGTAATGATTAATTTTGGTGCTCTGCGGTTGCCGGCAGAAAGCGGTTTTACCTGATGGATTACGCCGATGTCGTAGTGGCTTAGGGTCTGTGCCAACTCCTCGGAAGAAAAATGTGCGCCTCCTCTGGGCATAAATTTGTATCCCGCAGGCAGAGAACCGTGACCGATAGAGCGAATCACGATTCAAAGGAAATCTTGTTAATATACTAAAAGGAAAACGATAGCTAAAAATAATATCGCCGCTACAGATGCGAGGACCAGAGCGGCAATTTTGTAACGAGTGATTGTATCTTCCTGTAGCTGTTGAATATCCTGTTTGTTTTCAAGCACATTTCCCTTTTCCAACTGTCCCAGTATTGAGACGTCGAATCTTTTGTGAGCTCTGACCGGCGGCAGGCCGTTACGAACAGCTTCCAAATCGGTGAGCAGTTCCTCGACATTGCTGTATCTGTCTTCTTTATGCTTGGCCAGCATAACCTCAATCACTTCGGAGATGCCGGCGCTTAGTGACGTGTTTATATGGTCAGGCGGAATCAACTCGTCCCTTAGGTGTTTTCTCATCACCTCGGAAGGGTCGTCAGCCATGTACGGGACACGGCCGGTAACCATATGGTAGAAAGTCGCCCCGAGTCCATAAATATCTGCCCTGCCATCGATGTCGATTTTTCCCCTGATTTGTTCCGGCGAGATATAGTATGGTGTTCCGTAGGCCTTACCCGCCTCACTTTGTGCCGCTTCGATGTCAGTCGTTTCGCGTGCCAAACCCATATCAGCAAGCTTGACTACGCCTGCGGTATTAATCATTATATTCTTTGGCTTAACATCGCGGTGAATGAGACCGCACGAATGTGCGTGATTGAGCGCATGGGCAACCTGGATGACTATATCGAGTGCATCGTCTTCTTTGAAAATCTTACCTGCGGCCAAATCGTCGTGCAAAGTCTTGCCTTCAACATATTCCATTACAAAGTAGTGGTATCCCCCTGCTTCTCCGACGTCAACAGCCTGAACGATATTGTTATGATTGAGCTTTCCCGCGGCCTGACCTTCTTTGAAGAAGCGTTCCACGTATTCCGGGTTTCCACTGAATCGCTTTGGCAGTACCTTTATTGCAACCGTCCTGTTGAGAGACAGCTGCCGTGCCTTGTATACGACTGCCATTGCTCCGGCACCGAGTTTTCCGAGTATCTTATAGCCTGGAATCTGGTGTGCTACAGCTTTGCTTTCCTTGATGCTTTTCCTTAACCTGTCTGACTGGGACTGAGTGATATAGCCCAGGTCCATCATAAGGTCCTTTAACATTATGGGATTGATTTTACGGCGGGATTCCAATTCTTCGAGCGCGCGACGCAGTTCCGCATCCGTGCAGAGGCCCTGCTCTACTGCCATCTTACCGAACAATGTATCGTAGCTTGTTTCGTTTGTTGTCATAAACCATCCTGGGCTTTACAACAAATATACGCTCGAAAACGTTGATTATGTTTTATATGGGACCTTTGTCAAAGAAAAATGTATAAAAAAATAAATCTTCCTGTTTTAATCGACTTTTCGCGGCTGTGGGATTAGCGGTTTTTCCTCTTTACGGGACGGGAGGGTGTCATTTCAGACCATAAGCTGTACAGGTGATTTGGGGTTGACTTAGCGTCAAATCCCGCTACACTATTATGTTTCTGTAGGCGTTTTTGAAACAGTAACCTTCGAGGAATTAATAAGTGGCTTATAATTGTGCTGTTCTTATAAAACAAGTTCCTGATACCAAAAGGATTACAGGTAAGGCGATGAACGATGACGGTACGGTTAATCGTTCTGCTTTGCCAGCTATTTTTAATCCGGAAGACCTTAATGCGCTTGAGATGGCGCTGCAGATTAAAGACAAGTTCGGCGGTGAAGTAACAGTTATTACAATGGGGCTACCTGCGGCAGGTGTAATTCTTCGGGAGTCGCTTTTCCGCGGAGCAGATGAAGCGATTTTGATAACTGACCAGCGATGTGCCGCGAGTGATACATTGGCGACCAGTTATATCCTCAGCTGCGCGGTTAAAAAAATTAATTATGACATAGTTTTATGCGGCAGACAGGCAATCGACGGCGATACTGCTCAGGTTGGCCCGCAATTGGCGGAGAAATTGGACATTCCGCAAATTACTTATGTTGAAGAGCTTCTCGAGCTTGATGAGGGAACCATAACGGCCCGTCGTAATATTGGAGCCGGCTGGCAGCGGGTGAGGACCAAATTGCCTGTTCTATTGACTGTTACCGGCGATGCAAATGAGCCGAGAGTCGCCGCGGCGAAAAAGATAATGAAATATAAAAATGCACGAACGCCCATCGAGGTAGAACAGAAAATCAAATTTGAAAATTCAGGTGCAACCGAAGCCGATATTCGGAAACTTACTGAACACAAATGCAGTGAGCTTGAAAAGAAAGGTTTGCTGATTAAGCAGTGGGATTTAGATTTCGTCGGCGCCGATTTGAACTGGTGCGGGCGGAGCGGGTCACCTACAAAGGTACACCGGATTCAAAGCGTGGTTTTGGCGGCGAAAGAAACTAAAGATGTTGAGCCGAGTGACCAGGGCATTTTCGATATGATACATGAATTGATTGAGGACAAGATAATAGCGTAGTACGTGTATGAATTATGATAGATGTGAATAAAAAAGGTGAGGTTTGGGTATTTGCCGAGCAGCATAACGGGCATTTAGAAGATGCGCCGATTGAATTGATGAGCAGGGCTCGACGACTGGCTGATACTCTGGGGGTTGAACTGGCTGCGGCCGTTTTAGGTGACGACGCCAGGGATGTTGCAGCGAAATTGATACAATACGGCGCCGACAAGGTATATCTGGCCGAGCATTCTCTGCTCGGAGTTTATCAGACGAACAGTTATGCAAAAGTTATGTTCGATTTGATACACAAGTACCAGCCGCAAATCGTGCTTTACGGAGCTACTGCTACCGGCAGGGATTTAGCGCCGCGGGTTGCAAGTGCTGCAAAGGCAGGTCTTACAGCGGATTGCACTGACCTTCAAATCGGTGACCACCAAACAACCCAGAACGGGCAATTCCACAAGAATTTATTGTTTCAGATACGACCGGCTTTTGGCGGGAATATAATCGCCACTATCATCAATTACGACCGCTGGCCGCAGATGGCCACTGTCCGTGAGGGCGTGATGCCGATGCCGGAAGCCGACGTCGTACGCGAGGGTGAAATTATCGAGGAGAAGGTGCAGATTTCGCGACAGGATTTGCCACTGGAGATTCTTGAGGAGCACAAACGACCGAAGAAGGTTAATCTTAAAGCGGCAAGGGTGATAGTTGCCGGTGGAGCAGGTGTGGGCAGCAAGGATAATTTTAAACTCATCTGGGATCTGGCGAATTGCTTAGGTGCGGCGCCAGCGGCCACCAGGGCAGCAGTTGACCTTGGCTTTATTGACAGCGACCACCAGGTTGGTCAGACAGGTACAACCGTTCGGCCCAGCTTGTATATAGCAGTGGGAATCAGCGGAGCAATTCAGCATCAGGCGGGGATGTCTCAGAGCCAAAAGATTATTGCCATCAACAATGACCCAAATGCTCCTATTTTCCAGATTGCACATTATAAAATACTCGGTGATTTGAATGTCGTCGTACCAAAAATGATGAAAGCCATCAGAGAAAAGAGTATTAAAGAAGAAAAGACAGTGGAGGCCTGAAAGCCGGAAATATTATGGCGAATTTCTATAAAGACAACGACGATATACAATTTTTGTTCAGGCATATAGACC
>CAZDQP010000073.1:0-13220 GCA_964507485.1 uncultured Pirellulales bacterium
AAATCGCAGCCCAGGCGTCTCTGACAGGCCATATAGTGTTCACCACATTGCACACGAACGATGCTCCAAGTTCAATAGCGAGACTTTTGGATTTGGGTGTCGAACCGTTTCTTATTACTGCTACGCTCGAGGGTATAGTTGCTCAAAGATTGGTCAGAAAAATCTGCGAAGGATGTAAAACCCCATTTGAGCCAACCGATGTTCAGCTAATGGAGTTGGGGCTTAGCCCAGCGGATGTCAAAGGGAAACATTTCTATTATGGACGTGGCTGTAGCAGGTGCAATAACACCGGTTACAGAGGGCGAACGGGGATTTTCGAGATTATGTTATTCACTGATGAGATTCGTGAGTTGATTATGAATCAGGCATCGACAAGTGTTCTGCGAGAAGCCGGGCTAAAAGGAGGTATGAAACTGTTACGAGATAACGGGCTATCTGCCATCTATGATGGTATTACCACTATAGAGGAAGTAGTAAAGGAAACGATTTCGGAGGGGGAATAAGAAAGTTATTACTATGGAATACCTCATAGCAAATTATAAGTCCAAAGGAGGTGTTTAGAATGCCTATTTTTCAATATGAAGCACTGGACTCACAGGGTGTAGGGATTAAGGATGAAATAGAAGCACTGAGTCAGAAAGAGGCGATAAGTAAGATACGAAATATAGGTTATTTTCCAACGAAGGTGCGTGAACGTGGAGCTGGTAGAAAAGCTGCTGGAAAAGCTGCTGCAAAGCCGAAACCTAGACGTGGTGCCGGCGGAAAGGTTAAAGTCAAATTTGTAACCGAGTTTGCGAGGCAGCTATCTACACTTCAGGATGCAGGGCTACCTATTTTGAGGTCGTTACGCATTCTGCAGGAACAGCAAAAATCAGGAACATTCAAGAGAGTTATTGGTTATGTAGCTGATGACATCGAAGGTGGCTCAACGCTCTCGGAAGCTTTGGGTAGATTTCCGCGGTGTTTTGACCGGCTTCTTGTCAATATGGTGGCTGCAGGTGAAACCGGTGGTGTGCTGGACCTGATATTGTCGCGTGTAGCTGATTTTATGGAGAAAAGCCAAAAACTAAAATCCCGAGTCAGAAGTGCTTTGGTTTATCCGATTGTGGTTTTGAGTGCAGCTTTTCTTATTCTTTTGTTGTTGATGTGGAAAGTGATACCTACTTTCACCGGCGTGCTGAAGGAAATGACAGGTGGTGCAGAGCTGCCAGGATTGACACGCGTTGTTTTCGGGATAAGTCACTGGATCGCATATCAATGGGGCTGGGCTATTCTGCTTGGAGTGCCCTTTGGAGCGGTTTTTCTGCTCAGAGTTATAAGAACATTTCGTGCTGGCAGACTCGTTCTGGATTCCATAAAGTTGAGACTGCCGGTAATGGGCAAACTTAGCAGTAAGGTAGCTGTCACCCGGTGGACAAGAACTTTAGGGACGTTGATTGGTGCCGGTGTGCCGATTTTGGATGCCATTAACACTTCACGGGAGACAGCAGGAAATGAGGTTTTTGCCAATATGCTTGGGAAAGTTCAAAATTCAATCAGGCAGGGTGATACTTTCGCAAGTCCGTTACGCCAGTCTAAAACCGTTGACTTAATCGTCTCCAGCATGGTCTCTGTAGGTGAGGAGACAGGCGACCTTGATAAAATGCTTCTGAAGGTAGCCGATAACTTCGATGAGCAGGTTGACGTGATGGTTGGTTCACTGATGTCACTGCTTGAGCCGATTATGATTATTACACTTGGTCTCGTTGTTATGACCATTGTATTGTCGATATTTTTGCCGATGATAAAAATTATTACGAGTTTGTCCGGAGGAGTTGTCGGATAAAAAAATGAGTAATTAGGAGAATAAAGTGGAACCGATTACTAAACAGCCTGTTAAAGAAACGGCATTTACTATTATAGAACTGCTGACCGTTATGAGTGTAATTATAATTCTCATAGGTCTGCTTGTGCCGTCTTTGAGTATGGTTAAAAGGTACGCAAAGGAAGTAAAGCAACAAGCCCAGTTCCACAGCATCGAATCTGCGTTGGAGCTTTTCAGCAGTAATAGCGGTTGGGGCGGTTATCCGCCATCGGAAGCTTTAGATGGGGAGGACGATAGCTATTGTGGAGCAATGAAGCTTTGCGAAGCTATGGTGGGTCAGGATTTAGTGGGCTTCCACCCGAACTCACGTTTCCGGGCTGATTGTACGATAAATGGAACCGATAAATTGTACGACAGTCCACCAGGCTCTGCTCTTTACCCGGATCCTGCAGATAATTTAAAAGCCAGAAAAGGGCCCTACCTTCAGACCGAAAACGCCAATGCCTACAGGATGTGGCAATTGTATGGGACAGAGATAGGGGACACGTACCCATTCCAGGAGGACTTATTTGTTCTGTGTGACGTATATACCCGTGTTAAGAATCAGGAAACCGGAAAAGGAGTGGGTATGCCCATACTTTACTACAGGGCCAATACAACGAATACTGTCCACGACCCCAATGGTGAACTTCCTGCAATTGGCGATGATAAAGATTATATTTATAATTATACAGACAATGACGAACTGGTCAAGCTGGGGTTGCCGTGGGACACAGCGGCAACACATCCTATAGAATCTTCGCAACAACCAGAAAAATTCTATGAAATCACAAGAGATAAAAGGATTGACATATCGACCGGCAGGCCATATAGGCCGGATTCCTATATCCTGATTTCCGCGGGTTTTGATGGTGTGTACGGCACGGACGACGATATATTCAATTTTGAAAAATAGGGATATAGTCGGCCGGTAACGGATGCTCGGAGAACGGAGAAGGTGATGATAAAAAAGGCAGTTTTTATTGCAGCGGTGATGGCTGTAGTGCTGTTAAGCAATACAACAAATGGTGATATTAGTTTGGTTATGAACGGCAGTTTTGAGAACGATGGTGAGATAGACCCTGTTACGACAGCAGATGTACCTCAATATTGGTGTGACATAAATATGCCAACGAGCAATTTCAGTGGAAAGGTGGATATGGTCTGGTCAACCCATGGCGATTATTCTTTGACTCTTTCTTCCAAGGCGAGTTCGACTTTTGTTAAGGGGGATATGATGGGCGTTTCTCAACAAGTGTACTTCGCAGATGCCAATAAGATTATTTTTGACATCGGTTTGAGCGGCACTTATTCGCTTTTCCCGTGGGATTCGGAGAATTTCAGTGCGGTTGTGCAGATTGATTATGTTGATGTATGGGATTCGAATGACAATTTGCCGAATGGAAATGGCGAATATACCGTTGAAGTTAACGATATAAATATAAGCGACGAAAATTTACACACATTGTCATTGGTTATGAGGGCCAATAGAAATGATACGCATTCGTTCAAATATCTGGTGCGGTGGGACTTTGTAAAATTTGACATGTACTGCGGCGGATTAGGGTATCTTTGGGAAGATTTGAATCAGGACTGCTATGTCAATATGCTCGACTTTGAAATGCTGACAGGGCAGTGGTTGGCCGAAGACCCTGATATGGAATATGATTTATATGAGGATGGTATTATTGATTTCCGTGACTTCGCATCTTTTGCTGACTACTGGATGTGCAATACCGACTGGGCGAACTGGCAGGATGATAATTGCTTTGAAATGGAGCTGCCGGCCGGGGACCTGAACAATGACGGCATTGTCAATTTATATGACTTTGCGATTTTAAGTCGCGACTGGAGAGAAGAGGGAAATTGCAACAAAAGTGATATAGACCATTCCGGAACGGTTGATTATGAAGACCTCTCCAGACCGGCTGACCAATGGCTGCAGATAAGCTGGTTGTCAAGGTTATAGAAAAAAGGATTCGAGATATAAAAATGTTTATAAAGCATAGAAAATTGGCCTTTACGTTAATTGAGTTATTAGCAGTCCTCGGGATAATCGCCATACTGATTGGGGTTCTTATCCCCGCCCTGACAATGGTTAAAAAGATGGCGAAAGAAACGCAGCAGAGGGCGCAGCTTACCACCATTGAACTGGCCCTGACGGCCTTTAAAAACGATTCCGGCAATTATCCTCCGTCAAGCTGGCAGGGGATCCAGATGGACTACTGTGGCGCACAAATGCTCGCCGAGGGTCTTGTGGGCTGGGACTTGAGGGGATTTCACCCGAATTCGACATGGGAATCTAATGGTGGAGGTCCCGGAGGTCCATATGATCCGCCGACTCCGAGTGAAGCTAATTTAAAAGAAAGAAAAGGGCCGTATCTAGAGGTTGCAACCTCTAATGCTTTTCGGCTGGAACAATTGTTTAATGATACGGGGACAAAATTGGCCCCGGATACGTATGTGATTTGTGATGTATTTGGTGTAAGGTTATTACCCGCCGGCACAAAAACCGTTAAGGCGGGGGCCCCGATTCTTTATTACAGGGCAAATACCGCCTCGAAGAATATGACGAATTCCTTCTACGACAAGCGGATTTACAATGCTTATGATAATTATGAGCTGACCAAATTAGGGAGTTTAACGGTAGATGGAAGACCCGGCAAAGACCATCCGCTTGGTGAAGATGTTGATAGGCTGTATGATTACGATGATGAAGGCGGCATTAGGGACAGAAAGATGGGTAATCCACCTTGGCCTCACAGGCCTGATTCGTACATATTAATTTCGGCGGGGGCAGACGGCCTGTATGGGACAAGTGACGATATTCGCAACTTTTAAAATGGCGTAAGCCATCCCGGCGACTAAACCCGCCCCCGCACACGATTGAATGGATTGAAGCTGTGAGAAATCGCACTTATAAAACCGGCTTAACACTTATCGAGATACTCGTTGTCGCGGCGATAATCGTGATTCTGATAACGATGGTAATCGTAATCGCCACACGTATTGATACCCAGGGCAAGGAACGGCTGACAAAAAACACCATAGCGCTCCTCGATGCCGCCCTTGGCCAGTTTCGTGATTTCGGATATGAATACAGCGACCCTTATTATGCTGAACTGAAGTTTCCGCCGGACTGCAACGGCTGTATGGGCTTTCAGCTTGAAGGCGAACTGGAGAAGGCATTGGGTTTTGGACTTGGAGATATTTCAATCACAAATGATTCCAATGACCCGAATTATTCCGGCTGTGAGGCGTTATATTTTTTCCTGAGCAGGGTCCCCGAAAGCAAAAAGACACTGGATAAAATCGATAAATCCCTGTTGACCAGCAAAGGTTTCGGCGGCGCAGATAAGGTTATTGATGTTAAGAACAAAAAGTATCCACTGCTTAGAGTAATCGACCCCTGGAGCACGACGCTGCGATACAGTTATTACAGAAATAATTGTGAGAATATTCCTTCGAGCGAGCCGCCGTCCGGTTCGCCGATGGCTTTCCCGGTAATTACATCAGCCGGAGCGGACAAACAATTCGGCACTGCTGATGATATTAAACGGTAGATAAAATGATGAAGACAAAAACCAGACAATCCGGTCTTTCGTTAGTGGAAGAGGTGGTCGTTGTCGCGGCCATTGCGCTGCTTGTTGTCATCAGCATACCTGCCGTCCGTGCACTTATAAAGTCAATCGAATCTGACAGCGGTGCAAAAGCTATGATAAGCGCAGCACTTTCTACCGCCCGCGCCGTCGCCGCAAGGGAGCAGCACTACGCCGGAATACGCTTCCAGCAGGCGTATAATCGTGATGCGCTGAATCCGCTCGACCCGCTTACGGCTCCTCAATATATGATTTTTATTGTACAGGACCCCGAAATATTAGCTTATGGCTTTAAGGCAGTTGAGGGCATGCAGCCGCTAAAGCTGCCTGACTCGGTTGGCGTAATGGATTTGAGAATTCGAACCAATCATGGCAGTAGTTTAAATGATGCAAAGGTCTCCAGTGATGAACCTATCGATATTGACAGCAAAATAGATGGTTCCGAGGAGTTGAGGGATACAACTGCTTTTTCAATAATTTTTTCACCATCCGGCAAACTGGTTATGCACGATGTGCGAGTGAGAAATAGAAATGGTGAAGGAGATACCAGTCCAATTAAAAGTTACGATGACGTTTTCAATAAGAGGGCAGAAGTGAATACTAAAGTTGGAATGTTCTATCAAGATGACTATGCAGATTTGGGTTTAGGGAAAGAGCCGAGCCGGAAAAGTTTTATCATTTATGAGCGGGACAAATTCGAGGAAACTTATAAAAAAGGCCGGGCGTGGTCGGATTATCTCAAGGATGTGGCATCGCAGGAGATTCATATAAATCCGTACACCGGCACGATAATCGAAAAATGAGCAGCAGGCAGAAACATTCCGGCTTTTCTCTCACCGAGGTATTACTTGCCGTTGGCATACTCGCCGTCGGTATGGTCTTTATAGCCGGTGTATTTCCCGCAGGCATCTATTTTACGACGGTCGCCACCGAGCGGTCCATCGCGGCTGTGGCGGCCGATGAGGCATTTGCAAAAATTGAAATCTGCGGCGTTGACCTCAATAAACTAAATTTAAGTGGGCTAAAAAACTTTAAAGACGTATTGCCTCTAATGGTAAACATTGTTGACCCTGACGGATTTACATATCCTTCGGACCCCGGCATTGACATTTCACAAAAGCAGTATTACTGGTCTGCACTGTGCAGGCGGACAGACCCTTTTTCAAATCTCGTTCAGGTGACCGTCTTTGTAAGCAGAAAAGTGAGCCCGAACCTGAAATATCCGGCCCCCGGCGGCAGCGGCATTAGTGATTGGCCGGTCCCGGTCAAAGTCGGTGTATCCGGGAAAAAGGGCGATAATGAGTTGAAGATAGCTAATAGTAGTGAAATATCTTTTATTAACGACGGCTATACAATCGTCGATGACGCGACCGGCCGGATTTACCGTGTCCTGAGGCGCTATCGGGGTGAGACTAATAAAATTCTGCTTGACAGAAAATTGGACGCTCCCACCAATAGGGTATGGGTGGTTCCGCCGCCGGTTAGTGGAGGCAGATATCCCTGTATGGCGGTTTATCAGAGGGTAATAAGTTTTAATTGAGCTGAAATGAAAAAGGCATTTACTCTAATTGAGCTTATAGTTGCAGTTGCGCTTCTTGTTATAGTGCTTCTGTTTGCGGGGACGATTTTCAAGGTAAGCATAGGTGCCTATCGCGTTGCCGTCGCAAATGCGGAAATGATGCAGAAACTGCGGGCGATTACCGACCAGCTTAACGCCGACTTCAAAGGCCTGCGCAAAGATACCCCGCTTTTAATCTGGTTTGAGAAAGACAGCGTCCCGAACCGCTACGACCAGATTATGTTTTTTGCCGACGGCGATTTTCAGTCAATCCAGTTGTATAACAAATCCCCCGGGGAACCGGATGACGGTGGTGATACCCTCGTAAGAGGAAATATCGCCAGAATTCATTACGGCCATGCACAAAGTCTTGACCCTGCCGACGGTATGATAAAAGACCCAATCTTATTAAAAGATGAAGATCGGCTGCTCGCCAGACGCCGGCATATTTTGACTACTAACTTTTCTCTGTGGCCGGACCCCAATGATCTTGCTATGACTATTTTTTTTGATGGCCGAAATGAAGTTTATGAGCATGACAGATTATCGCTGGCCCAGTGGAAAATAGTGGACGGAATCGCCTACGGAAAGGAAATAATACCTGCCTGTTTTGTCTTTCGGCCATATGTTGATGTGGGTGATTCGAGCACCTTCCATAAATTATTGTGCGAGGGTGTCGGCAGCTTTGCAGTCCAGTGGGCGTACTGGGATTCTTCCAACGAGCTTAGCTGGTTCCCTGAGACAAATACCGATTTCACCGCAAACCCTTTCGGAATATATTTTAATATTCCCGGCTCGATAAGCGGCTGGTTTCCAGGCGGCGATATTCCACCGGCGTTGAAATTTACATTCCGGCTGTATGACTCTAAAGGAATTATTAAAGAGGGCAGGACGTTTACGCATATTGTTTATTTAGATTCATCTGACTGACAGACTGCAGATGAAAGAGGGCATATATGGACCGTAAAATACGACTTACAAACCGCGGGCTGCTGGAGACAGGCGACACGCGCGCCGGCTCCGCCATTATCATCGCGGTGGTTTTGACCAGCCTTCTGGCCATAGTCGGCGTGATGTTTCTTATGATGGCTCGGGTGGATAAAATTGCAACATCGGCTGTATCCGAGAACAAAGACCTTGATTCCGCCGTAGAGACCGTCGTTGCAAAAATATCGCAGGAGCTAACTTTGGACGTCCCCGGTATGCTCAAAGGCTTGGATTACTACGACTATCCCGATGCCGATAACGCCTGGCTGGCAAGTCTTGAACCATATGATAGCGGCGTCTACAAATGGCGGCAAATAAGCGATGTATATGGAAAGTTGGTCTCGAACATAGATTTGGCCTCTGCAATTGTTTGGGATTATCAGAAACCGGCGGACGTTTCCCCTGACCAGCCGGCCGATGCCGACGGCGACGGCGTAACAGATTCGAAGTGGGTCGAGCTTGACGATATGACCTCGAGCAAGGGTAAACCCATTTACGCAGCTATAAGGGTAATCGACAACGGCGGGATGATGAATGTCAATACCGCTTACAAGTTTGACCCGAATACGAATAGTACCGAACCGAACAAAATTGACGGCTCAAGCCAGACTCAGGTAAATCTGGCCGTGCTTTCTCAGAGAGGGGCAAATGGTTCCCCAGCGACAGCGGCGAATAAATTGCAAAACTGGCGATGTGGGACTGAATCGAATGATTTATCATTATATGAGCAGAATGTTATTTGGCGTTACGACAGTCCCAATGGTGATTATATACCGTTTGATATTTCAGACGAATTGGAATTGAGGAATAGATTTTTAATAAACCACGGGGATATAGATAGCCGCATAGAGAATGTATGGACCAATGCGTTCAAGCACCCGAATTTACGGGTGCCGGTTGCCCCGGGCGATGATTTTCTGAATTGGTTGTATAGGTCTCAGCACGATGTAATGGGACCGAATGATATATATTCATACCGGCATATCGGAACCACTTACAATATGGACCGGATTATCGACCCGAATGGCAATAAGATGATAAATATAAACAGGGCCGATGCTGGTTCCATATACGGGGCAATAAAATCGGTGCTCGACCCTAATATAGATCCTGATTCGATAGCCGCGCAAATCACAGCGAACCTTATTGACCACACCGATGGTCCCGGCTATCCCGCCTCTGACCCGAGATACGACCCCAATAATGATGTCACTGTTGTTCACAACGATTCCGACGTTCCCTTTTACGGCTTTGAGCAGCCGTGCATTTATATTTCCGAGCTGGCCCATCAATTCGTGGATGCCAATACCTCCGGTTTACCGTTTCCGGGGACTCTTGATTACAGGTCCTATGCGGTAGAGCTTTACAAACCTTATTTGGAAGATGACTATCCCGACGAATTGAATAAGTGGCGGCTTAGTATCCCGGACTGTCCGAATAGTCCGTTTACTGTTAATTGGAAGGGCTCGCAGCACTTTCATGTAATGACGTTTGAACACCCGAAAGTGCCTCTTACCGTTAATTTCGATATGAGCGACCCGAATTTATCCCCTGTGAAGGACAAGATGATGACACTGCGGGCCGGTCAGGTTGTTTTTACGCGGGGAACAAATATATCACTTGAACGCAAAGTCGGCTCTGTTTGGATTTCGGTTGATTCTGTAATTGCGCCGCCTGGTCCTGGTGGCCCTTATCATTACCCGAATTGGGCTGTAGATGGGAATATCCATAGTTGTCAGAGAGATATTACCCCGCACAAGTGCATAAGGCGCTTATGGGATGAATCTTTCAGCAAGGGTGATTCGGAAACGCTCGGCGACCTTAATGTATATGAATATGTAGGAGACTCGATTGATATTCAGGCGCATCCTGCGAATAGACCTTTTACAAATGTAGGCGAAATAGGAATGCTCCTGCGGAAGAGTGCTTATGCGAAAGGAACTAATCAAATTAGCCCGTCCGATACCGAGGATACCGCACGGCTCGACCTCACCGACACCTATTTCCAGAAACTCTTCAAATACCTGACCGTCTTTGACCCGACAACAGACGGCATCGATAATGATGGCGATAGTAATGGCATAGGTATTAGTGTGGATGAAGATGAGCTGAAGGTCCCCGGCCGGATAAACATCAACACCGCGCCCTGGTATGTTTTGGCGCAATTGCCCTGGGTTTCACAAAGGCCCGGCAGTACTGATTATTCACTTGCCCAGGCGATAGTCGCACATCGGGATAACCCGTCAGTAGAAGGTTTCAGGAGTATCGGCGAGCTGATGCAGATTCCTGAAATGTACTACTATGTTGACGGCGTCGATTTGACCGGTTTTCCTGATTTAACAACGCCGACCGGCTCTGCGGGTGATGAGGCACTTGATGATTTCGAGGAGCGCGATGTGATTTTCGCTCGAATTAGTAATCTCATTTCGGTTCGCAGTGACGTCTTTACCGCTTATATCCTCGTTCGCATCGGCACCGACGGTCCGCAAAAGAGGGTTATGGCCATTCTTGACAGAAGCAATGTCTATTCCCCCACCGACAAGGTAAAAATAATCGCCCTCCACCCTGTCCCCGACCCGAGGTAACAAGCCCGCACCTTGTCACCCTGAGCGCAGTCGAAGGGCCTGTTTTTTTGAAACGTCATTCCCGCGAATGCGGCAATCCATTTCATTTAGCTCCGCCATCTTGATGACGGGGTTTGGTTAGCCCCCAACTCTATGTTGGGGGTTTGCTCTGGATGTAAAGGTGAAGCAACAATAAATGGGGAATCTAACTTTAATGGGCTATCGGTTTAAGTAGTCCGCAACCATCTATAGATTTCACGCAATGAAGGACGTTTGCCGTACATCAAAATACCTGTTCTGAAAATCTTGCTGGCTAGCCACATTGTTAAAAGCACGGCTAAGGCCAGCAATGCTACCGAGGCGATAATTTCCATGATGCTGACATTTGAACCGGCTGAAATTCGCAAAGGCATTACTAACGGCGACACAGGAGGAACCAGCGACAGCACTCTCGCAAAAATGCCGTCAGGGCTTTGAATAAGTTTGAACCACATTACCATCGGGAGTATCAGGATTAAAATGACAGGCATCATAAGCTCCTGCGTCTCCTTCAGCGTATTGCATATAGAGCCAATCGCGGCCAGCAGAGAGCTGAACAAAAGAAAACCGAGTATATAATAAACCACAAAGTAAAACAGCAGCTTGCCTGTAACATCTATACTAATGCCACGCCATAGAACGGAGCCATAAGACACCGCAGACCACAAACCCACAATGGTCAGGCCTATTGCCGCCAGCCCCAGAATCTTGCCCGCCATAAGCTCAAAGGGGCTTACAACCGAAAGTAGCATCTCGATAATTCTCGAGTTTTTCTCCTCGATTACGCTGCTGAGCATCTGCTGGCCAATGCCGATTATTCCCATATAAATCATGAACATAAAGAAGAACGGAACCATCATTTTAACTATCGTTTGGTTCCGGCTTTGCACCTGCTGCTCATCGGCTCCGGCCCCAATCTCAACTTGCTCAACGGAGACATTGCGAATCTCAGACAAAAGTTTCGGAGAGATATTCTGAACCTTGCACCTCTGGTCAACCACGGCGTTATTGATAATCCCTTCGATGGACCACAGCGCATCCATAACGGTCGGTTTTAATTTGTATGTATAGATATGTGCTTTGCCGGCGCCTTCGATAATATCCTTATCGATAACCACATAGGCATCCAATTTGCCAGAACGCAGTCGTGCCTTGTCTTGTCCTTCGGCTGAATTGACATCTTCTTCTGTGCCCAATGGCTCCAGTAGGATTTGCCTTTCAGGATTTGACTGGTTATGTTTATTGAGCGCTGCCTCTATTTTGCCTGTAAGTTGAGCAGACAAGTCCGTTATGACCAACTTGAAAGGAGGACGAGCCCCCTTGGAGCGGGAAGTTATGCTTGTAACGAAAACTATCCCGACAACTAGAACTGGAGTAAACAGCAGGCTAATCAGGAACGTCTTGGTCTTGACGGTCTCGATGTATTCACGCTGGGCAATTTTAAGGATTTTCCACATTGCTTGCCTCAACAAGTGTAACAAAAATCTCGTGTAGTGACGGCATCTTCACTTCAAACTTTTGCACACGCACATTCCCCACAAGAGCTTTGAGTAATTCTTGGGGGTCGGCTCCCCTTTTGAGGGTTATTTCCAGTCGATTTTGCTGCGGCAGAACCTGCGCGACAGCTGGAAGCGTCTCTATAAAACCTGCGTCGCCATCAACCTCGGCAATAACCGCGTTGGATGCCTTCTGCGAACGAATGTGATTCAGTTTACCGTCAAGAATGATTTTGCCTTTATTTATAAGCAGAATAAAATCACAAAGAGTTTCCGCTTCGTGCATATCATGTGTGGAGAAAACAACGGTTTTGCCTTTGTCCTTCATCTCCAGAATAATGTTCTTGAGCAAATCAAGGTTCAAAGGGTCAAGCCCCGAAAATGGCTCGTCGAGTATCAGCAAATCCGGCTCATTGATTATCGTCACCGCAAATTGCAGCTTCTGATGCATACCCCTTGAAAGGTCCTCGACTTTTTTATTCGCCCAGTCGCTTAACTCGATTTGCTTTAACCACGAAGGGATAATACGGGCCAGTTCACCGGAAGATAAGCCCTTTAGTGCACCGAAGAAGGCAAGCGTCCTGCTGACAGTCATTTTTCGATAAAGGCCTCTTTCTTCGGGCATATAACCGATACGACCTTTGGCCTTTTCAATTGAGTCGTTGCCGAATACGCAGATGCTGCCGGCATCCGGACGAATAATGTTCATAACCATCCGCAGTGTTGTGGTCTTGCCGGCGCCGTTAGGCCCAAGAAAGCCGTAGATGCTCCCAACTGGGATCTTTGCAGCCAGGTTATCGACAGCGTGAATCTGGCCGAAGGATTTGCACACACCATCAAGTTCTAAGGCGTTCGTATTGGCTGGGGATTTCCCAGATACCATCAGAATTTCCTCGAGTAACCAATTTCGGTGTCCATTGCCTATTGCGCTTTTACCCCTAGGCAAAGGCGATACTTTTATACGCTTTATGCGGTAAAAGTCAAGGGAAACCGTGGCAAATCTAAGAGCGTTTTTCCCTCAGCACCACCGGACCTCGTAGCGCAGCGTAGTTCCTCGCACGCCGTTAGCGGGGACCCATTTGCTTGTGCTGCCTCCTGCTCAGATACTGTTTTAATGTTCGCTTTCAGCGAACT
>CAZDQP010000074.1:0-13182 GCA_964507485.1 uncultured Pirellulales bacterium
TGCTATTACCGCTGCAATAGATGTTGCCTATGAGCAAAGGACGACTGTTATTGATGAAGTGGCGGAGGAGCTTGATTCACAAAATATCGACCAACTCGTAGATGAAGTTGGCACTTCCGATGACCTTCTTGATGTGGTTAACCGTCCACCTGTTATTAGGCTGGTTAATGATATTCTTTTTCGTGCGCTGCAATTGCGTGCCAGTGATATTCATGTTCACCCCTATGAGGCAAAGATTCAGATTCGCTACCGCATAGACGGAATTTTGTATGATGTTCTGAGTTTGAACAGGAATGTCCTTCCGCTAATTGTATCCCGTATCAAGGTAATGGCGGGAATGGATATTGCGGAGCGTCGACTTCCACAGGATGGTAGGTGCAGTGTTCGGCTGGGTGAGCGAGAAATCGATTTGCGTATCAGCACCGTGCCGACCAGCTTCGGTGAGCGGAGTGTCCTTCGTCTGTTAGATAAAAGCACAGGTCTTTTCAAATTAGATGAGCTTGGGCTATGGGCAGACGATTTGAAGAAGTTCGACTCTCTATTGGGCCGTTCACACGGGGTAATTTTTGTGACAGGTCCGACGGGCAGCGGAAAAAGCACAACTCTTTATGCCTGCCTTAATAGGATTAATTCAGCTGAGAAAAATGTTATAACTATAGAAGACCCCATAGAGTATCAACTGGAGGGAATCAGTCAGATTCAGGTCGCCAGTAAAAAAGGGATGACTTTTGTTACATCGCTTCGACACGTGCTTCGTCAAGACCCTGATGTTATAATGGTTGGCGAGGTTCGAGATGTTGAAACGGCACGAATGGCGATACAATCTTCGCTGACGGGACATCTGGTCTTCAGCACGCTGCACACGAACGACTCAGCAGGTGCGGTGAGCCGACTTTTGGATTTGGGCGTTGAGCCTTATCTGGCAAGCTCATCGTTGATTGCTATAATAGCACAAAGGTTAGTGCGGAAAGTGTGCCAGGATTGTAAAGAACCGTATGAACCGAAGCCTCATGAGTTAAGGGAGCTTGGACTTGGGGACGTCGGAGTGCATAGTGCGGAGCAAAACGGCGGCAAGTTCTTTGTCGGTAAGGGATGCGACAAGTGTTTTCAGACCGGCTATCGTGGTCGAACTGGTGTTTACGAACTAATGCTGATTGACGAGGAAATTCAGGAAATGATATATAAGAGGGAAACTGCCGGTGCTATAAAGAAAGTGTCTATTAACGCAGGACTGCAAACACTGAGGATGGATGGGGCACGGAAGGTTCTGGCCGGGTTGACAACTATTTCTGAAGTATTGAGGGTGACGCAGGCAGATGTGATATAAGGGACAAGTATTTATGCCGAGATATAACTATACAGCGATGGCAGCAGACGGCAAGAAGGTAAAAGGAGCTATTACTGCCGAAAGTCCTTATGCTGCACGAAAACAGCTTAGGGTTCGAAGTTTTCACCCTACTTCGATCACGGAGGTCAGATCAGGTTCTGAGAGTAAAGCAGCATTGTTTTCAATCTTTTCAAGAGGTAGTAAAAGCCAGTTAGTCGATTTTACAAAGCAAATGACCACGTTGCTTAATTCCGGAATTAAGTTGACCGAAGCGCTTTCGGTTCTTACTTTGCAAGTGTCTGATGTGCGATTTAGAAACGCAATTATTGATATTCGTGACAGGGTTATCAGTGGTGAGTCTTTTACTGATGCTTTAAAAGATTATAGTGATTATTTTGATGTTATATATGTGAGTATGGTTCGCGTAGGCGAGGTGACCGGTTCTTTGAGTCAGAGTCTTTCAATAATTGCGAAATTTATGGAGAAGCGCCAGCGGGTCGAATCCAAGGTAATGACAGCTATGATATATCCGATGGTTCTGATTCTATTTTGTATCGCGGCAATTCTGGTTTTGACAACGTTTGTTATCCCTAAAATAGCTGAGCAGATTGCAAGAACCGGGCAGGAGTTGCCCCTGATTACCAGAGGATTGATGAGCGTAAGTTATATACTGACCAGCTGGTGGCTGTTTGTTGTAATTGCGGCTGTTATAGGAATTGTCTTGGGGCTGAAGCGTTTTCTAAAGACAAGACGTGGTGCTTATTTGCGGGATAAGCTTTTGCTGTCGATGCCGTTGTTGGGCCCTCTTATTAAGCAGCGTGTTGTTTCGCGTTTCGCCTCAACACTTTCGACGCTTCTTGGTTCAGGACTTGCGATGGCTGAGTCTCTTCTAGTTGTGGCTGAGGTTACCGGCAACAGCCTTATGAAAGGCGCTGTTCAGCAGGCACGTGAGAGAATTCTTGCCGGTGCCGATATTGCTACGCCGCTTAGGGACAGCGGCGTCATTGACCCTGCAATTGCTCATATGGTTTCAGTTGGTGAAAAAAGCGGCGAGCTGGAAAAGATGCTTAAGGATATCAGTGAGAATCTCGAGGCTTCAACCGATATAGTTATTGAAAGGTTGAGTGCTGCAGTTGAGCCGCTTATTATAATTATTATGGCTGCGATAATAGGATTGATTGCTTATGCAACGATATTACCGATTTTGGAAGTTTCAGCGGGCAAATTTTAATGCCGTTTGAAGTCCACTTCAATATGGGATGTTCAGCTTAATGGGGAATTTATTTTAGGAGTTTTATAGAAATATGAAGAAGAGAAAAAGGAAAAATAGATATGGTTTTACGATGATTGAATTGATGGCTATGCTGATTATCATTGGTTTACTTGCTACACTGGTAGTTACGAAAGTAGCTACAAAGATAGACCAGGCCCGTGTTACAACTACTAAGGCCAACTTAAAAATTCTTCATTCCGCCGTTAATCAGTTCAAGATGGACACCGGTAGATTTCCAACCGAAGAGGAAGGACTTATGGCACTTGTTGAGCAGCCAAGTGATGTTATGAGGTATGAACCGGGTGGTTATCTGGAAACTACTGAGATTGCCAAAGACGGATGGGGAAATGAGTTTATTTATGAACTTATGCCGGAAACTGGAAAGCCGTTTGTAATCAAGAGTTTTGGTGCTGATGGTGAAGAGGGTGGTGAGGGCAATGATGCTGACCTGTACAGCACCGATGCGGATTGATGTATTTATGTGTGAGTACGTGAATATGCGAATACGTAAATGCGAGGCACTCATTCGCCCATTCGCTCATTCACGCATTCGCAGTTTTACGATGATAGAGTTGGTAGTGGTGATTCTCATAGTTTCTATGTTTGTACTTTTAGCGGTGATGAATTTTTCGGGAGTGCTTAGAAAGAGCACGTTTAGGGCACAGGCTAATGAGTTTGTCTCGACAATGCAGATGGCGGCCAGTGCTGCAGCTGAAAGTGATAGAAGATACGAGGTTATTATTGATATCGCTGAGCAGAGCTATATACTTCGCCAGATTACTTCGCCCCAGTTACCTTCGGATGTGTTGGAGGAAGAGATTATCGTCAAAAACGATTTTGGTGGTAATTGCCGAGTTACTTATGTTTTATTCGACGACTTGGTTGAAACCGACGAAAACTTTCAAAAGGCTTTTTTCCGCGCTGGCAACTCCGGTTGGCAGGCTGGTGGAAAGATAATATTGCTCGATAAGGATGAACAGCAGTATTCAGTAGTAGTTAACCGACTGAGCAGAATTGTTACATTGCAGGAAGGAGATGTCGACCTTTTAATGCCGAAGAGACAAGATGAAGTACCATTCTAAAAAAATTCTGTCGTCTGCACCGGCTTTTAGTCTGGTGGAGGCTGTAACCGCTTTAATTATACTCTCGCTTGTCAGTTCGAGTGTGTTAATTGTTATAAACCGTTGTATGGCCTCATCTATAGATTCGGAATCACGTATGCAGGCCTTTGAGGTCGCGCGCGGTAATATGGAGGCTATTCTGTTCAAGGATAAGGTTGAAGAGATGACTGAGTACGGCAGCAGTGATAAGTATCCAGAAATTAAATGGCAAACTGTTATTGAGACGTTTTACGAGCCGGTAACACAAAAGATGTGGGCCAGAGCGATTTGCTCGGCTAAATATGTTGACATGGCAGGTGACGAGCAGGCAATTGAGCTAACGAACTGGTTGACCAATTTAACAAAAGAGCAAGTGATTCAAATGATTGAGGAAAAGAAAAAAGAAAAAGAACAATCAGCTGAAGGAGTCATTGCTGGCGATGCAAATCAACCTTATGGACAGGGCTATGGAGAGATGATATGCGGATATACCAGAGAAGAGATTAAGCAGATGTCTATAGAGGAACTTTATCAGTTATTGTCAAATTGTGATGAGTTTTAACAGAGCGCTTATAAGTGTGAGGGCAGATTTAGTAGATACCGTACCGGATAAAATGGATAAGACATCGAATATTAGAAGTAAAGCGGCTTTTTCGCTGGCCGAGATGCTTGTGGCATTGACGATAGGGGCAATGGTTTTTGTCGCTGTACTGAGTATTTACAGCCGGGCTGAAGCTAGTGCCGCTGCGATTACGCACAAGCTTGATAACTCCAGACTTCCTTTTGAAGTTTTACAGCGCATTGTTGAAGACCTTGACAGAATGGTAACGCCAGGTACTGATACGAAAGTTACTATTAAGAATAAATTTAAAAGAGGTTTCCCCACCGCTCAGCTTACAGTTCTAAAAACTATTGGCAACAGCAAGGACGAAGAACAGATATTTGAAAAAGTTATTTGGCGGGGCAGCTATGATAATGATGCCAATGGTCTTATTTTATACCGCAGTCACAGTGGAATTTCGTTAGAAGATAAACTACTTGACGAGCAAAAGGAGGATTGGGAGAGGGAGCTTTTTGTGCCGATTTGCACCGGTGTTACTTTTTTTAGTATACAGGTTCCCAAGGGCGAAGAGCTTCAGGATAGCTGGACAAGCGATTCTTTACCTCTTGGTATTGTGGTAACTATTTCTTTTGCCGACCCTTTTAAAACCTTAGAGGGTTTTTGGGATGTGCCAGAAGATAAAAAAGTCGTGAGATACATAGCTATAGACAGAACCAGAGCAATTAAATTTGTATTGGTAAAAAAAGAAGATGATGAAAAAGATGATGAGAAATAAGGGTCTGTATAATTGGAGCAGTTGTCAGAACCGCCCTGGTATTGTGCTTTTAGTGACGTTAGTGCTGTTAGTTTTGCTGTCGGTACTGGGTTATACCTTGAGTAGTCGTATTGTCGCCCAGCGTCATCGTGAGCAGTATATCATAGATTATCAGGTTGCTCGCTATAGTTGTGACTCGGCAGCGCGGTATGCATTTGCCGAATTTAAGGATGTTAATACGTTGCAGTTGGCTGACCGTCCGAATGAACCGGATTTTTCGGATTTATTTATCCTTGGCGAGGTCGAATACAGAGAGCTTTTAGCCGAATGGGCTGCAAAGATTGCTTACAGCAGAGCTAATAGCTCCACCGATATGCGTGACATCGATGTAAATGACATCAACGACGTTAAAGACGAGATAGCAACTAATAATACTGGTAGCATTGCCGAGGTTAACGACCCTAATTCTTTAGTAGTACGTGGTCCATATGGGCCACCTTGGCCGTTTGTAATCGAGCCGGTTGAGTTCAAGATTGGTTCAGCTATGGTGAGGATTGAAATTGAAGACGAAAATGCGAAATATCCTCTTGGTTGGATGTTGCTGGAAGATAAAAAGGTTCGGCGTGAAGCCTTGGCGGGGTTTGAAACTTTCTGCGAATGGATGGATGTAAATGATGTCCAGATTGACTCGCTAGAGCGAGAACTGAAGGAAATGAGCAAGATAAAAACATTCGAGCTTGACTTCAAACCGATAAAGAAAAAAACAAAAGTAAGGACAGGAAGAAGAACCGGTCGTAGAAGAAGCCGTAGAAGGTCCGCACGGTTTAAGACAACCACTATATCTGTTTCTGAACAGATGGCCGAACAGACTGTTGATTTTGCAAAGCTTTTTCACAGTTCATTGATTGATATCGAAGCTCTTGCCAGACCAACAATAGTCAGTGAGAGCAGAAAGGAATCAGCTCTGAAATATATGGGATTGTGGGCTTCAGGCAAGGTTAATATAAACACCGCTCCTCGACAGGTACTGGAAGCAGCTTTTACTTTCGGCGGTGATGCCGACAGAATCGCCGAGGAAATTATACAGCGAAGGCGAATGAAACCATTTAAGGATTTGGAGGATTTAAGGAAGTCGCTATTTAGGTATTCCGATTCGATAGGGAAATGTGAGAAATATATTACAACAACCAGCAGGTTTTTCACTATTAGGATAACCGCGGTAAGTGGAGTGGCGGAAGCATCAACTATTATAGCAATAACAAAAGATGGCAAAAAGGTAGAGAGAATTGTCATAATTTCCAGCTGAAAAGCTGGTTTTTGGGAGTCTTCTTGACGTGGAAGGTCAGAACTATTTAGGAATTTATCTAGGTAAATACACTGCGACGGTAATCTGTCTCAGCGGCAGAAATATTCTGGGCTGCTTTAGCGTTACTATCGAAGAGAAAGAGGAGCAGAAACCACAGGATGAGTTAGTTCGACTTATTACAGATGGTTGTGCTGAAAGGGGATTGAAGTTTTCAGAGGCTGCTGTAGCTGTGGATTGTTCGATGTTTATGCAGCATAACGTGCACAGTAAATTTAATGACCCTAAGCAAATCACTGCGACCATCAGGTTTGATGCCGAGGAAGTTCTTGGTATGGACATAAGTGAACTTGCAATAGCTTTCGAGGCAACTTCAAGGAATCAGAATGGTTCATCGCTGACCGTTTTCACTACTCAAAAGAAGCAGTTGTCTGACATTCTTATTTCTCTGCAAAGTAATAATATCGACCCTGTAGCTATAGAGCCGGATGTTAATTGTCTATCAAGATTTATTTCACAAAAAGTATCCTTGCCACCGGATTTACGACCCCTTTTCTGCATAATTTCCGACTCAAGCGGTTATTTTATTGCCTTTACAGAAACGCGGGAAACATCGGCTATGCGAACATTCTTGGTCAGGCCGGCGCAGGAAAGAAACGAATTACTCGCAAGGGAAATCCCCTTAACTACAGCGTTAGTCGAAGGTAATAAGCCGGTAAATTGTGTAAAAGTTTTCGATTCCACCAGCTCTATTAGCTATAAGGAGCTTAAAAATAAACTTAATATCGAAGCTGATTCAATAGATTTGGTTGAGAATGTTGTGACAGACCCAGAGGTCTTGGCGGATTGTACTAGCCCTGTAGGTTTTGCTATTGCCTATGGGGCGGCTTTATCTCATTTGAAAAAAACCCGCAGTGTAAATTTCCGCAATGATTTTATGCCCTATCAGGGCAAGAAGGTCAGGTTGCAAAGAGCAATAAGATTCACGAGCGCCGCCGTGACCGTTCTTATGCTTGTTATAGGAATATATTTTCACCTGCAGTTGTGGCGGGAAAACAAATATCGTAATCAGTTGCACAAGAAATTAGAAAAACAGTACTCAACTGTTATGTTCGGTAAAAAACCGCCGGCTAAATCTAATCCTGTGAGAAAACTTGAGGGTGAATTAAGGCGTATCGAAAATGTTAAAAAGGGTTTGTTGAGTGTTACGGGTGAAGAGGCAATATCGGCGAAATTGACTTTAGTGCTTGAGGCATTTAATGATTGTGCAGCGCAGACGAACTTGAACGTAGGTTCAGTATCCATTACCACAAAAACCATTAGCATTACAGGTGACACTTCCAGTAGGAGGAATACGCTGAAACTGTTCGATTCAATTAGAAAAAGCGGCTTGGAAATACTGCAGCAGGATCTTAGCACAAAAGGCGGACGTGACAATTTCAGCATAACGGTTGTGCCGAAAAAATAGTTAAGGATGCGTTTTATGAAAGAGATATACAAAAATCCGACTTTATATTATATACTTGTTCCTGTTATAGTTGCTCTATGGCCTTTACTTGTTTGGAGTGTATATTTACCAACTGCTAAACGTAACTGGCAAATAGAGAGTTCACAATACAAAAAAGCCCAGAGTGTAATGAGAGAGATTTTGACTCTTGATCCGGAGCGATTGACATTTGCTGACTCGCAGGATACTGCGACTGAATTCGATTATGCCAGTGCTATTGAAAAGGTAGCTGGTTTATGTGGAATAAAGCCGACCGACTACAAGCTCAATTCAGGAATAATCATAACTTCCTCCGGACAGAAAAGTCAGAGCGCCAAAGTCGACCTAAATCAGATTGAGATAACAAAGTTTGCTAAATTTCTCTCAACGATTCAGCTGCGCTGGGCAAATTTGCAGTGTTCCAAGGTCAAGCTGACTAAAAAGAAAGGCTTGCCCGATATCTGGGATGTGGACCTGGATTTCAAATATTACTATTGATACACAATTGGTTTTAGTTGTTTTGAATCCGCCTCAGGGAAAATGTCTCCTGTTTTGTAAAGCCGATTTTATTGCATCTATTTTAACTATATTACTATATGTTGTATATTACCCAGATTACCTAAATATACACTTGTAGTCGGTTTTTGTGCGAAAAACGATTTCTTCAAAAGGGTTTTTCTGGTGTTAATAAGCCACATTTAATCGTTAGGCTGGTGTGATTTTACGCCTTTTAGCCGGTTAGGCTAGAACCAAACTTTTCTAAAGTTTTTTATTCGCTTCTGTCGATACCAATACTGTGAAGGCTGTTTAGTGCCTCGAACGGATTCAAGAGGCATACAATATATAGTAGTTATTGGCTTTCGGGCTAAAATACGGATGTTTTAGCCCGAAAGCCAATGTGTAAGGTAATTTAAATGTCAAGCTTTGATTTTAAAAACCAAAATCGACAACTCGATTCTGCCAACGAAAACCTGGTTGCGGAGCAGGATTTGCTTATGGAGCGAATACTTGAGAATATCAATACTACCCCTATCGGCCAGGTGTTGAAAAAGATTGTTTCACTGCCGGAAGTTCGTAAAGAAAAAGTTCTTGATGTCCGCCAGCAGTTAAGCAAAGGTAAATACAGCCTCAATGAACGTTTGGATATTGTTCTCGATAAAGTTCTTGAGGATCTTACTGCTTAACAACAAATGTTCGTAAGCAACTTGCGCACCCGCATATCTTTATTTGTATTTGGGTTTCCATTTGGCGATTCGTTGGGTTTTTTTGCGGTCTTCTTGCGGAACAAGAAGTTCTTACAAAAGGTAGCCCTTTTAATACGTCGCGGACGAAACAGCTACGAGACTATTTCAGGAACTTCGTCATCCGGCTCGTCCATATCGACCGGTTTGTAACCCGGCTGCTTTGATTTTTCCACTTCTTCTTTGAAGGCGGATGTAACTTTTTCTTGGATTTTTCGCCTGCACTCAGCATTTATTGGGTGGGCTATGTCGGCGTGCAGTTTCATTCTGCCTTTGACATCTTTCTTTGCTCGATTTTCTGAAAGGGCTGTTCCGCAATTATTGCAGAATTTAGCTCTGAGATGATTTTTGCCGCCGCATTTCTCACAATGGTCGCTCATTTTTCGAGATGGCATTGCGACAAAAAAGCCGCTGGCTCCCTCAATGATTTTGATGTCACGGATTACAAATTCATTGTCCATTGTTACCGAGCAAAAAGCTTTCAACCTGTCATCTTTGTTGTCTACTAATTTGACTCTAACTTCAGTGATTTGCATTTTCTTTGCCTCGCTTAAAAGTCGTGCCCCCACACCTTTTACCATCTGTTGTTGCTCACGATAACGCTTTTGCAACCGGTTTTTTCTTCAAGTTTGTTTTTGTTTGTCCGCCCCTTTTCAATATCGCCGTTATCAATAATGTAAAACATAGATGAACCACTTCCACTCAGGCACAATGGCCTGATGCCTAACGATTCAATTTTGGCTTTCAAGTCAGCAAGTTCTTTGTATAGACCAAAACTGCTTATCTCAAGCATATTTGCGCACATTTTTGCAACTAAATCAATCCTGTTTTTTCCCAGAAGTTTGTTTATTTGGGTGTTGAGTTTTTTATAGAGGGCCGGAACATGTATGTAATTAGCGTAAACCTTTTTTGTAGAGGAACTTACGTTTGGCAGTATTAGTAAAGCCAAAAAATTAAAATTTTCATCTAATTTTTTAATTTTTTCGCCTTTTCCGGTACAAAATGCCAGAGGACCATCCAGAAAGAAAACTACATCACTGCCCAATCGGCCTGCGAGTTTGGTGAGTTCGGCATCGGGAGCTTGTAAATCTAAGTATTTATTTAGCCCAATAAGAGTAGCTGCAGCATCGCTGCTTGCGGAGCCGAGGCCTGAACCGGCCGGGATATTTTTTGTAAGCATTATTTTGATGTTGGTCTTTTGGCTGCAGCTTTCCAGCAACATCTTCGCGGCTTTGTAGACAAGGTTTTCTTCTCCTTCGGGAGACCATTCCGGGCCGGTACAGATAAGTTCGATACCGGCTTTTCGGCCTTGTTGGATAAGAATTTCGTCATACCAATTGACCTTGGCCATTATGGTTTCTATTTCGTGGAAGCCGTCTGGACGTTTGCCGGCTATCAGCAGGGAAAGGTTGATTTTAGCCGGTGCTCGGATTAATAAGCCGCCGCCGAGAGTTTCAAATTGGTTTTTAGTAACCATAATTGTTCGTTGACATTATAACAGGTTATTCTTATTCTTGGTGTAAAAATTGTTATTTGGTGACAGAATGAATGACGTTGCAGAACAGCAGCAGAGCGAGCCTGTTGCTTGGTGGCACTGGCATAGAAGGCTATATAATTGGGTTGTTCACTTCGCCGATACAAAGCACGGCGAACGGGCCTTGTTTTTATTAAGTTTTGCAGAGTCGAGTTTTTTCCCTGTTCCGCCGGATGTGCTGCTTGCGCCGCTGTCACTTGGTGCACCTAAAAAGTGGTTTAGGTTTGCATTTTCCTGCTCCATTGCATCGATACTGGGCGGGATTTTAGGTTACTGTATCGGAATGTTTCTATGGTCGATTATCGGCCAATGGGCCTATACAAATCTTGGTGCGATTGGGCTTACAGAAGCAAATTTTGCAAAGTTCTCAGTTTGGTATGACAAATATGATTTCTGGATTGTTTTTACTTGTGGATTTACGCCTCTGCCGTATAAAGTATGCACAATAAGTGCCGGAGTTGCTGAAATTAATTTTGCAGGATTTCTTATAGCATCGGCAGTGAGCAGGTCAGCGAGGTTCTTTATTGTGGCTGGCCTTATCGGCTGGAAAGGCGAAAAAATCAAGCCTGTAATTGAAAAATACTTCAACTGGTTTTCACTTGCCTTCGTATTATTATTGATAGGCGGCTTTTTTGTTATAAAATGGCTGCATTGAATTTTGGAGGTTGGTGATTAACGACAAGATGAACGATGCACAAAGAAAGATTTTACTCAAAACCGCCTGTGATACCGTCAGGGCGGTTATTGCCGGAGGGGCAGTACCCAAACCGGAGTCGAATGACCCCGAGTTAAACGCCCATTGCGGTTGTTTTGTAACATTGAAAAACGGAGAGCAGCTGCGGGGCTGCATAGGCCAGTTTACTTCTGACAGGCCTTTAATTGAGCTGGTTGTTGAAATGGCAAAGGCATCCGCAACCGGCGACCCGCGTTTTTTCTCTGACCCAATCACCGCTGACGAATTGAACCAGCTCGATGCCGAAATCTCGGTACTTTCGCCGTTACAGAAGACGAATGACCCGTTGAGTCTGCGTCTTGGAACAGATGGTATCTATATTAAAAGAGGCTGTGCCTCGGGCTGCTTCCTGCCCCAGGTGGCGACCGAAACCGGCTGGAGTGCAGAGAAATTTCTTTCGTATTGCTGTTCACATAAAGCGGGCCTGCCCGCCGATGCCTGGAAAGACCCTGAAACGGAAGTTTTTCTATTTACCGCCGAAGTGTTTGGCTCGGGATTTAGAGAAATCTAAGCAGGAAAGAATAAGTTGTGATGAAAAAACTGGCGTTAATTTGCATGCTGAGCATTATCCTCGTTACTGGCTGTCTTGAAAACCAGTTTCAAATCGGCGGCTCCAAAGCCCAGCGAATCGATACTCCCGCTGGAATGATTGAGTATTTGCACAGGCAAAAGCTGCCGACGCTTAAGTCTGTTGAGGTTTGGGAAAACGAATATGGGGCGGGACTGAAACTTACCACCGCTCACTATGAGATATTTACCACACTTTTAGAACCCTTAATGCTTTCACAGGTTCCTGGATTTATGGAATCGGCATATCGCGGCTATAATGACCAATTGACTAATCCGATTGAGACAACAACTAAATTCACCATTTATCTTTTTGCTGAGCGGAAACAGTGGGAGGATTTCACAAAGAACTTCACCGGCCCGCAGGCGGCGCTGTACTGCAAGATAAAAGCTGGTGCTTATTACTTAAATGATGCCTGTGTGGCATATAATATCGGCAGGGAGCGAACATTTTCCGTCCTCGGGCACGAGGGCTGGCATCAGTTTAACAAGAAGCATTTTAAGTTCCGTATTCCAAGTTGGATTGATGAAGGTATAGCAATGCTTTTTGAGGCCAGCAGATATGAACAGGGTTTGTTTTATTTTGAGCCGTCTCAAAATTTGGGCCGGTTAGGTTCGTTGAAAGTGACGTTGATGAATAACAAAATGATACCGCTGAGGGAATTGATAGCTATGAATCCGGGGGAGGCACTTGTTACAAGTGATGACGCTGTGAGGGCTTTTTACGGCCAATCTTATGCATTGGTGCGGTTTCTGCGTGAAGAAGGTTTCGGAAAACGGCTTGGTAATTATCGCAGATTGCTTGAGGATGGCGTGGAGGGCAAATGGCCGCTCGAAACAGAAGGCAAAAGAATCGCATCGGACAGGAACATACCGCTGACTGTTTGGTGGAATCGGGCGCTCGGAACAAAGCTATTCGAATATTATATAGGTGAAGATATTGACCAAATCGAAGAGGAGTATCTGGCATTTTGCAGGAAGATAGTTTACCACGTACACTTTAAAAAATAGCGGGTTAAAAAGGGAGAATGCAACATTCGGTGTCGGTCATTTTAGCTTCGGTTTCACCACGGCGAAAACAGTTGTTAGCTGAGGCGGGTTATGAGTTTATGGTTGTTCCAGCTGGGATTGATGAGTCAGCATTTTTGCCAGATGGAATAGAGGCCTGCGAATATGCGAAGCGGCTGGCGTTGGCAAAAGCGAGAGAGGTAGCGGGTAGATTTCCTGGCAGTTTGGTTATCGGGGCGGACACTGTTGTGGATTTTCAGGGGGAAGTAATCGGTAAAGCGGCGGATGAAAAGG
>CAZDQP010000075.1:0-1315 GCA_964507485.1 uncultured Pirellulales bacterium
ACCAAAGAAACATATATCTTTGAGTACTCTTTTTATTTCTTTGATTTGATATTTATAGAGTTTTTCTGACATTAAACAACTTGCAATATACATTTTTTGATTTTCTGTGACTGTCATTTTTCAACCTTTCAATTAAAAAGCCCCGCAGCGCCGGTATGAGCCAACGACCAAGAAGGCAGGGACGACGCGCGGGACTCTTGGTAATTAATTGAATTGATAATTGAATGTTTTTGATCGTTACTCATACTGTAATTATTTTCGACTATTTTCGCGAATTTGTCCAGATAAATATGTCAAGGAAATGAAAAAAAGTGCCAAAAACACTGTTATTTAAGCGAAAACGCGGAAAATATTTTGTTTTAATACAAATTTTTGTTGACAAATCTCATGCAAAAGTAATATTTTGTAAGTTGATATGGCGAAAGGAAATAAATTATGACAAGAACAAAAGATCCAGTAAACGACACAAAGCGAATAGCACAGAAGCGGGATATGACGATCCAGGGCAGGGCGGGCAGAGTAGAAAAGCAGCTTGCCCCCTTGCCGGCAATCATCCCTGGAAAAGTACCAGTTCCAATATTATTCCCAGATGGCAGTAAAATAGAAGATTTTACAATTAGAGAATTAAGGGATTTTGCGAAGTGCAATCATATTGATATTAAAGGGCTTAGGAAGAAAGCTGATATCGTCCACGCGATTAAATATCAATAACAGGCAAAGAAAAAATGGCAAAGAGGGGCAGAAAAACTAAATATCGGCCGGAGTATTGCAGGGAGCTGATAGATTTTTTCGACGCAGAGCCTTATGAGAAAATAGAGCTTCCTCATTACCAGGCGGACGGAAAGACGCTGAAGTGGATGGACTATAAACTTGTTCCGGCGAGGATGCCGACGCTGAGGAAGTTTGCCAAGTTAATCGGGGTTCATGTTTCAAATGTTTACAACTGGTGCAATGCGAGCCATTCTTCATTTCAAAAGAATTTTCAAGACGCTTTTACGTGTGCAAAAGAAATTCGCAAGGACTGGCTCATCGATTTAGGGCTTTCGGGATTGACGCCGCCCCTGGCTTATAAATTCACGGCCATAAATGTCACGGACATGGTCGATGAGAA
This sequence comes from uncultured Pirellulales bacterium, assembly GCA_964507485.1. Taxonomy (GTDB): domain Bacteria; phylum Planctomycetota; class Phycisphaerae; order Sedimentisphaerales; family Anaerobacaceae; genus CAIYOL01. The sequence continues at coordinate 1,112 of CAZDQP010000075.1, forward strand.
AGTTGTCAGAGGCGATGAGGACAATAAATTAACCAGAGAAGAGCGGGAAGAATTAAGAAGTATTCTAAAGCAACATCAACAGCCTTTGAGACTTGTAAAAGGTGCATAAATGCTAACTTTAACCGATAAGGCTATAGATTACGCAGGCCGTAAATTGTTGGAATACCAACCCTTGCCGGCCCCAAGAGAATTTCACAGAAGCCA
>CAZDQP010000075.1:1415-7717 GCA_964507485.1 uncultured Pirellulales bacterium
TGGCCAATCGAAGTACAGGAGACTCGGATCAAGGGACATTTCGCCGCGTTCCTCGGTGCCGTCTATAAAACATTCAATCGCCGAACTCACGTTTGCGAGCCGTTCGAGATCCCCGATGGCTGGACGAGGTACAGGGCTATAGACTGGGGCTTCAACAATCCTTTTTGCTGCCTATGGGCCGCCCGGGACAAGGACAAGGACTGGTACATTTACAACGAGCATTACGAGGCGCAGAGAACGCTGGCATATCATGCGTCAAGAGTGAAGGAAATAAGCGGCAGAGAGCATTACCGATGCACCTGGGCGGACCATGACGCTCAGGACAGGTTTGAGTTCCAGAAGCTGGGCATCAACACTGTTCCCGCCAAAAAGGACATTCACCTGGGAATCGAGGCTGTCCAAAGCGCTTTGAAGGTTCAGGGCAACGGCAGGCCGAGACTTCAGATATTCAGTAACTGCAAAAACACAATCAGGGAAATGGGCGGATACAAGTGGGCTGAAGGAACCGAGAAGAAAGATGCCAAGGACGAGCCTCTGCAGCTCAACGACCATACCTGCGATGATATTCGTTATTTAATCTACGGAGTCGAGGGGAAGTTTTACTTTAGTGAGAGTGACTTGTCGTAAAGGAGAAAGTTAATGCTTATTGGAATACTGATGTTATTAGTTGTTGCTATTATCATGTTTGCGGCAGTAGCAGTAGATGTCGGCATTAAGGGAGCTATTGCTGTATTTAGCGGAACGGCGTTAGCGGTGGCGTGGATAGTAGTGGCATGTAGTTTAATAGCAAGTTAATCAATATGACAATGAACCAGGTAAATTTCGATCAGATAAACGCACTACCGCTGGGGACGGTCTATGAGAACCTATGCCCGACTCCCGACAGGCGTTACATCTACGGCGGACTTGCATGGCCGGGCAAGCGCCCAGGTTACGCGGTATTGGTCTTAATGGACGCTGAGAAGTATCTGGACGGCCACAAGATATGCCTGCTCACAGAGTACGAGTCTTTCAGCACGAGGGAGCTTGTGCGTCAGATTGGAGTGCTTGATGATGTATTTATGCCCGACAGGTGGATAGGTGATTCGAGAAACGATGCAGCGGACAAGTTCCTAAAAGAATTATGCAATGACGGCGACAGGGACAGGCGGCGCTCCAAGCTGATGTTCGTCTATACGTCAATGCTCGAAATGGACAATTTCTATCAGTACGCTCTGGACGAGATTAAGCGGCTGCTCGATGAGAACCGAAGGATGCTGCACTTGAAAGAGTCGATGGTCAAAAACTACCTTTCGGAAATCGAGGCGGAAGAAATATGCGAGCTCAAGCAGGGCGACTATCCGGCCATTGAAGCGCTGACATATGCGGTCGTAACGATAAGCAAGAGCAAGATTCGAGAGAAGACCCGGCAAAAAATTCCTGTGACTCAGGACAGGTCTTATAAGCTGGGGCAGATGAACAGGCAGAAATACACAGTGGGGGCAAGACAATGACAGGGGGCAGCGAACCTAAATTCCATCAGCCTAAAAGCGATCCTGCTCCGTCACCGGCGGCGGTGGAGGAGATAACAGGAGCCAAGGACGCCGCCAAGCGCAGGGCTCAGAAGAGGGGCAGAGGCTCGACCGTGTTCGCAGGTGCGTTAAACAGGCGGGTACTCAATTTCGGCAAATCAAGAGTTGGAGAATAAAAAATGAGACAGCAATTAAGTGAAAGTTACTTACAGCACAAGCGATGGATAACACACGGGCAGCAGGTAAATGGTCATCCTGAATATGGAAATGGTTATGTTTACAATGGGACGATTACTACTCAGTGTGACGCCGGTGATTATGATAAGGACAATAGGGGTAATACCGAGGTCGAAGCACTTGCTACTGCCAAGAAGGTTATTTTTTACGTCCCTCAAGGATGGGTAGCTTACGAGATGCGCTTCAGGTTCAACGGTACGGCGGGCGACCAGCACGTTCTTCAGTGTTTTGCATCGGCGGGAAAGGACTATTACGACCGGTTCGCTACACTTACGATTGATACGGGCGATATGCAGCACACGGCTGGCGCTGCCGGTACGGGGATAATCTTCATTGACACAATCGTTCCGAGCGTCGAGAGATGGCTGACTACCCAGACGGAATTAACATCCACAGCCGACGATATAGGCCGGTACACGATGAACCTTCACGGCTACGACAGGATATGGATAGTTGCTTCGACCCTTGATACGGCCAATAGCGGAACGACTTTATACGTGGACTTTAAGCAGTTATAGGAGTATTTATGATAGCTAATCCACAGGCCGAAATAGTAGTATCGAGCGGTCTAAGGGCGATAAGAGACCTTGGCCGTGACCAGGGTACTGTACTTAATAACCGCTACAATACGGTCAAGACTTACGTTTTGAACAATACGTCTCTTTTTGACTCAGGTGATGTCGCCAAACTGAACAGCTTGCAGATCCAGATTAACGCCGCACTTACCGCTCTTGATACATTAGAGACCACGATAGATACTGATTTTCCAGGTTTATAAATGGCACTTACCGATAATCTCGTTTCATACTGGAATCTGGATGAGTCTTCAGGCAATGCCATAGACGCTCACGACAGTAATGACGGTACTGTCACTGGTGCTACGCAGGGAGCGTCTGGTTTAATCAATGATGCTTATTCCTTCGGCGGTGCAGGTGATTATATTGCTATCGGCAATCCGGCCAACCTTCAGCTTACTTCTGCTATGAGTGTTTCGTTATGGTGTAATACTTCCAGTAATACCCGAAGTATTATCACCAAAGGCCTGTCAAGGGGCAATGCAGACGAGAGAGACTGGGACATATTTGGCAACGGAACGAATCTTATATTCGTAATCTCGAACGGCTCTACTTACTTTGTAAATGCCGCTGCGGCATGGCCGGATATGAGCAGCGGCTTTCATCATATTGTATGTACTTGGAGCGGTTCTGCGGCTGCCGTGTATGTTGATGGTAGTCCATTTGCTACAGACGCAACCGGAAGTGGCACTCCTACAACTGCCAATATTCTGTACCTCGGCGGCAAACACTCAAGTCAGCCTTACGAATTTTTAGGTACGCTCGATGAGGTCGGTATTTGGTCAAGGGAGTTGACTTCGGGCGAGGTAACGTCTTTATATAATTCCGGTGCAGGTTTGGCTTATCCGTTTAGTGCCGGTACGAAGATACCGATATTCATGTACCATTATATGCACCATTGTAAACTAACTCCGTTGGCAATACCGTATATGTGGTCTAAACAGGGCAATGTAACGAGAAGGGAATTTTTGAGGAATACCGCCGCTTGTATAGGTGCTATATGAAAAGAGTATTGATAATTCTGTTACTTTTGTCCGGTACGGCACAGGCCGGATTCATTGGTTATGTAAAGGCTGATACCGAGACTATTATAGTTGTCGGGCCGTTTGTTGATGTATCGAATGGTTATGTCCCCGAAACAGGAATTACTTTAGGGGCTGCCGACGAGACTGCCCTTTTGAAAGCTGCTACTACTACTGTTACGGACATATCAGGCGCTACGTGGGCGGCTATAACGAGCATGGACGGCTATTACGCCCTTACCCTTCAAAGTGGTTGGGCTGACACCGAAGGTCTTGCCACTATAGCTATTCAGGACGATGACGTATGCCTTCCTGTAAAATGTACTTTTATGGTAATGAACGACAACTCTTACGAGGCTTTCTTTGAAAATGCCTCTGAGATTCTTACTGTGAATGTTACTCAGGTAGGCGGTACTTCTCAGACGGCTAATGACAATGGCGCGGATATTAACGCAATTCTTACAGATACTGCTGAAATAGGAGCGGCAGGGGCGGGACTTACCGCCGTTCCCTGGAACGCCGCCTGGGATGCGGAGGTCGAATCCGAGGTGGAAGATGCGGTCGGGGCCGATGTTACTGCAATTCTTGCCGATACGGGCACTGATGGAGTTATAGTAGCATCCGTCAACGCAGATGCAATCGAGGCGGGTGATTTCAAAACAGATGCCATTGACGCCGATGCGCTTAATACCGACGCAGTAGCAGAAATATGGGCAAAGGCATTGAGTGATTTGGCGGCGGGAGCGCCGAGCGCAACGGCCTCGGTACTGACCGCGATTAATTATCTTTACGAGGCATGGCGGAATAAGACGGTAACTGATGGAACTAACAGTGAAGTCGTGATTTACAAGGATGACGGCAATACGAAGCTTGTCGAATCGGACATTTCGGACGATGGTACTGATTTTACACGGGGGGAAATGGGAGCACCTGATTAATGGCTATAGACAGTGAGACAAAACGCAGGGCTGCAATTTCGGCGGGCATTCCGTTTATTGTTTTGATGCCCGTGGCGGACGGTTCGATAAGCGCCGCCGACAGGCAGATGATGGCCGATGTATATCCGGGCGTTACGGTTGCCGGAGAAGCGCCGAGCGAAGGCGATATCGTTTATGGAATGACAAAGGTTATAAGAACGATAAAAATGATATTAGAACCTTACGATTCAATGTACGAGGTTTGAAAATGCAAATATACAACAATAATGATGAGTTGGTTGAGCTGGAATTTGATTACAGCAAGTTGTCTGATGAATCTCTCTTGCTTCTGTTTTTGCATGAAAGAGATCAGTATAAAATGAACGAAATAAAAGAGCTCTTAATAAAAAGAGGAATAGCCAAAGAGCGAATATTAAATAAGGCATATAATGGAAGCAATACAATTCACAAAAGCTGACGAATCGAAAATTGCTCAGGAGATAGCCAGCCATCTTAAAGTAGTTGACGGCAAGCTGTATCTCGACAAGAAACCCATACTCGTAACAATGCCCGGACCGAAAGGCAAGCCCGGCCCAAAAGGCGACAAAGGCGATCCGGGCAAAGACGGTATCAATGGAAAACACGGGAAACAAGGCGACAAAGGTGACAAGGGCGATAAGGGAGAGCGTGGAGAAAAAGGAGATAAAGGCGACAAGGGCGACCGGGGCCACGATGGGCTCAAGGGCGCCATGGGCGATGACGGTAAAACAGGCTTGAAGGGTGATAAAGGTGACAGGGGCGAACGCGGCGAACAGGGATTACCGGGCAAAGACGGACGTGAAGGGCGCCCGGGCAAGACTCCGCGAAAAGGAATCGATTATTTCGACGGCAAAGACGGTATCGACGGCAAGGACGCTCCGCAGCCAAAGACTAAGAAATTTGTAATATTAGAAGATGTAAATTTGATAACAATTCCGCCCGGCAAACTTGCACTTGAAAAACAAAATAAACCTATTGATGTGGTGATACCATAATGGAAGCGCAGGAACTATTAGACAGATTATCTCAATATAAGGACGGCAGGGCGAACTGGCCTAATCTGTGGCAGCAGTGTGCAGACTATGGTATGCCGGGCAACCGCCAGTACACTACAAAGACAGCACCGGGACAGGAGCAGGACGACACCTATCAGACGGTGGCCGAGTCTTGTATTATAGAGTTAGCGGCGGGACTATATTCATATATGTTCCCGACCGATTCAAAGGCATTTATTTTAGGTGTGGATAATGAGGAACTTTCAGAAAATGACGATGTTAAACAATGGCTCTCAAAAGTAACCGATATTATTCATACCTATCTTACACAGAGCAATTTCAGGCATACGTTTTTCGAGTTTCTTAAATCTCTTGCCGGAATAGGAACTGCCTGTTTTTATTCGGGGCCTGGAAAGAGACAGGCAATAACATTTCACAGCTTTCACATGTCCTCTGTTTATATTGATGTGGATGATGAGGAATATGTCGATACGGTATTCAGGGAGTTCGAGTACACGGCTAAACAGGCCGTCCAGAAGTTCAAAGAGGAAAATCTTGGTGAGAATATACTGACCGCTTTCAAAGACCCGAAGCGAATGTCATCAGAGAAGTTCCCATTTCTTCACGCCTGTTTTCCTAATCCCGATGCGGACGGCAAGAACACAGACTCTCTTACGATGGATTTCGTTTCTTATTATGTGAACATCAAAGACAAGCAGATAATCAAGCAGGGAGATTTTGAACACAGCGGCGAACCGGAAGAGCCTTATCAGGTGGTAAGATTCGATAAAGATGCCCTTGAGATGCATGGCCGATGCCCAATGATGAAAATGCTTCCCGATGTAAGAATGCTCAGTCAGTTAAGATTCATCAGGGTAAAGGCATGGGACAAGATGTGCGACCCGCCCCTCGTACTTCCCGATGATGGTTCAATCTGGCCTTTATCTACTGCACCAGGGAGTATTCTTCATATCCTGCCTAATGGCGAAAAGCCGTTTTGGTTCGA
>CAZDQP010000075.1:7817-9805 GCA_964507485.1 uncultured Pirellulales bacterium
CAGGGAATGCAGACGCTGCGGGACATACTGGACAACTTCGAGCTTGATAAAACATCGAGAGGCATAGCAAGGGCTAACGGAGTACCGGCAACGTGGATCAGAGACCAGGAAAATGTGGATAAGATAAGGCAGGAACGAAGCCAGCAGCAACAATTATTGCAGATGGCCGAACAACTGCCGAATATGGCCGGTGCTTACGCAAGCGGCGGTAAAGCTCCTGAAGATGGTTCAATAAGTAAAGGATTAATGAATGCTGCCTGACCAAATAAAAGAAGCTGACCAAAAACAGGTTGAGGAAATACAAAGGCGCGTACACCGTTCCGCTGCGTTTCAGAGGCTAATGAACTGCCCCGATGGTGAATTGTTTCTTAAAGAAATAAAAACATTCTGCAAGGCCAATACCCTTATCATTACTTCAAGTTCCACCGAGACGCAGATAATAGCGGATGCCGCCAAGAAAGACGTATGGCAGTTTATCAAAAACTGCATGGACGTAGATTGCGAAAAGATGAATAAAATGTTGGAAGAGTTCAAAAATGCCGGCAGTAAAACCTCATGAAAGCCAGAAAGAATATGTAAGCCGCTGCATACCTTACGTGATGAAGCACGAAGGCGCGACCCAGAAGCAGGCGGCGGGTAAGTGTTATGGTATGTATAGATACAAAAAGAAAAAGTAAAGGAGAAAGTAAATGAGAAACTGGGAAATCGAATGTAAAAAGTGTGAGAAGAAAATCGAAAAAAGCGTCGGCGAGTTCAGAAAAATAGTTCAGACGGACTTTGAATTTCTTTTGAAGCCGACCTTTATATGCGGTAAATGCAACGAAGAATGTACGGTAACATTAAAAGGAGAAAGTAAATGAAAATGTTGGACGCCATAATGCTGTTGGCACAAGCGGCAGATATATGTTGCGGTTCTGTAAATAAAATTATACTTGATGAAAACGCATTTATTGAGGCTATAGCAATAGAGCAATACTGCACGCCGAGAAAACCGAATGAACCTCACAAAATAGCAGGAATAATAATAGAATTAGAAGGAGAAAGCTAATGTTTAAGATTAACCCATTTTTCAAGCCGATGGGCATGAAGTTCGAGGGCGAAGGCTATCCCGAAGGCGGAGGGGGCGGCGGCGGTAACGGCACTGTTTTGCTGGACGAAAGCGGCAATTTCACGCAGAATTTCTACAATTCATTTGAAAAGGACGACAGGGAGGCTATTTCACAATATAAAAATCCGAACGAGCTGGGTAAGGGACACATAAATCTAAGGAGAACTTTCAACAAGCCCGCAGACAGGGTTGTCGTCCTTCCCGATGATAATTCAACCGATGAGGAACGTGCCGAGTTTCATAAACGCCTGGGTGTGCCGGACGAGGCCGACCATTACGAGTTCAAGCTGAATCCCGACATAAAGAATATTGAGCTTGACGACAACAGGCTTAAAGCATTCAAGGATATAGCCAAAAAACACAATATCCCCAAGTCGAAGTTTGAAGGCATTGTAAATGATTACCTTGCCATGATTGACAAGGACGCAGCCGATTTCGAGCTTATTCAGGCCAACAACGAAACCAAAGCACTCGAAGAGGATAACAAGATAGCCGATAGCTATTTCGGCAAGGCAAAAGAGGAAAGAGTGGCCTTGGCCGATGCAATCCTAAGAAAGTATAACGTCGAAATTAAAAATGATAAAGGCGAAGTGACCGCCAGTGCAGTCGATATGTTGATTGAGCGTTATCCGCGTTTGTCGCACGACCCGTATCTGGTAATGATAATCGACAAAATCCGCGAGAGTATGTCACCTGAAAGAATACGAGGCTTAAACTCCTTAACCACTACACCCACTAACGCGACAATCAGGGCGAAACTGGAAGATATGAAGAAGAATCCCGCTTATTTCGATATCAGCCACAAGGACTACAAGCGTTTACAGGAAGAAGCAATGAAACTTCATGAACAGTTAGCGTCATAAAAGGAGAAAGTTAAATG
>CAZDQP010000075.1:9905-13008 GCA_964507485.1 uncultured Pirellulales bacterium
GAGAAAGTTAAATGGAAAAACGAAGAATAGTGATCGGCAAACCGTTAAAGATGTTCGTTTATCTTCCTGTCTGTCTGGCGGTAAAGAAAAATACGGAGCCTGTATTACAGAGAATAGTCATACAGGGCAGAATACAATACATACCCGGCATAAAGGCCGGAGACTCTTTTGCAATGATGAAAAGAGATAATCCGGCGGACTTCCTCAATGACGAAGGAGAACACAAAGTAACACAGGTCAAATACGGTTTCATGGACGGTTCCTGTGTAGTCGTACTGGAGCCGATGACATTTGATTCACAGGAAAACATGAATGAGTTCTTAAAAAATAAGCATAGTGTAAATGCTAAAAGCTGATAAAGACCGGACACCCTCGAAAGAGGCCCGGAACCGGACGGCCGTTGAGCAAACGTTAAATGCAGGACAGGCCCGCGCATAGCCGGACACCCTTTCCGAATAAACAAAACAATTTTATTTGGAAAGGAAGAATCATGATTACAATCAGTGGGGGCATTCCGACAGGTTTTCATGACAAAGTTGCGGATGACCTGTATCACGTATGCCAGAAAAGAACATCGGTTTTTGAAAAAGCCGTAACTGTAGTTCCGCTTGCCGATATCGAGGCTCTCGGCTTCGATATGATGGATAAGTCGGAAATGCAGGAAAAAGAAGGCCGCAATCCCGACACTCCAAGAGACAGCGTTAATCTCGAGCGCAGGTGGATATTCCATGCCGCCTATCACAAGGCCAAGCAGTTCGACAAGGACGATGATTTGTCGATGAAACTCGCTGCCGGTTCCCAAACCTTGATTGACCTGCGTTTCGCGAGGAACCGGAAACTTGATGATATAGTCGTCGCCGCTTTTGACGCTAATGTGGTTGCAGGCCGAAGAAGTAATACCAAGATTATTACGTGGGCTTCCGAGAGAGGAACCACGAAATATACGAGGACTTCCACAACAGCAACCGAAGGCCGGACAATTCCGCATGACTGTTCGGTGGGCAACTGTTCGGCCTCCGATACCGGAATGACGGTTGAGAAAATCCAGCTCGTCAAGGAATACTTCGCAAGAATGGAAGTCCCGGAAGATGAGCCTATCTTCGGCGCTATCAATCCGATTCAGGGGACAGACCTCTGGGGGCAGGAAGAATACGTAAGTATCGACTACAACACCGACAAGCCTTTGGCTTCCGGTACGATTCTGAAATACTGGGGCGGTATCAACTGGCTTGTCTCGAACAAGATTGTCCTCGGTTCGTCTAACGATGTGGACGCGAACACCGATGTCTATAAAAACTGGTTCTGGACGAAATCAGGTATAAAACTTGGCGTCGCAGATTCGTTCAGCGTCGATATTCATCCACGTTATGACCTGTCAATGGCGCAGGAAATCTATGCCCACATGAATATGGGCGCATTAAGACACGACGAAGATAAGCTCTGTGTCGTGGAATGTCAGTAAGAGTAAGTAAGTAAACCGTGAATTAAATGACCGAAAGGAAAAATTATGAGTTACACAAATTACAATATGGATACGAGCGTAAACGGCGGATTGAGGAACAAAATCCTGATGGCCCCAGGGGTGCGCATGGATTCTCTGTTTACCCCGACCGCCACACAGCAGCACGCTATGGGCAGGATTCTTGAAGCGGACGACGGCACAGGCAGGATGTGGCGATACAGCAAAAATGGTACTACAGCACTTGTCCAGTCATACTTAGTCTCATCTGAGGCCCCGAGCGCAAACGGCCTTGAGATAGCACAGACCGGCTACACGATGTCGGTCGGCGATACCAAGTTCGATATGCTTCTCACGACAGGCCATAATTATTCCAACCACGAGCTTGCCGACGGCTGGCTCTACGTGAATAAAGTGGCCACAATCCTCGGCGATCAGTACCTGATTAAAGATAACTGGATTAAGACCGCCGGTGACGATACCGTGATGACGGTCGAAATAGCAGACCAGAACGGTATCAGACATGCAATCGCCGCAACTCATGAATTAAGTCTCGTTAAGAGTCCATTCCGGGATGTTGTAGTCACACCAACTACTCAGGCTGCGATAATCGTAGGAGTGCCGAATGTTGCGGTAACTGCCAATTATTATTTCTGGGCGCAGTACAAAGGCCCGTGCACGGTCATCGTCGATACAAGCGAGACTATAGTTATCGGTGAGCCCTGCGGCTATCCGGCGACCCCGAATGTGGCAGGTGCTATCGGGCCTATCGGTGCCGATACGGATACATATATTGGCAACGCAATGACCGTAGGCGCTGAGGCCGAACCCTCACTTGTAAATCTGGATATTGCTTAAGAAAGGAGAATAACAATGAAAAAGTACGGAAGAATTTTAATACCGACAATGCTCCTTTCGATACTGGCGATAGTGCTGTATATAATTATCAGTCCGGCCTTTGCCACTCCTGTTGATGTTATGAACGATAAGATAGGCTTGTTCACAGGCCCAAGAGACGGTACGGCATGGGATGATAATATGTATGCTTCACAAAGCGTTTTACATGACTATCGTGTCAAGGTTGCTAAGAAGGCACAGACCTCGGTAAAGAGTTCCACACCTGACTTGTTCGACGTTGACGGCGGAGCGATTCTGATTAAGACCTTCTATGGTGTGATTACCACGACGATAGGTGCGACTGTAACTACAATGCAGATTAACTTCGACGCCGATACGGGATTCACTGATTATGGATTCTCTACGGCGGTGGCGATTACGTCAGATTCGGCAGGTCACAGAATCGCGTTTTCTGACGCCAATCCTTCAGTCCTGACACCAATAGCAGGTTCAGCGGCAGGCGCAACTACCTTAATGTCCGGCTGGTTCTGCGGTGAAGGTATGATTGAAGGAACGGCAAGTACAAACGACAATGACGGTGCTATTACCTGGTACATGGAATTTATTCCGTTAGAGAGTGGAGTGACGGTAACTCCGCAATGATGAAAAAGCAGAAGAATTATACGTTAGGTGCGACCATAGCAATCTTAGGGTTGCTATGGTTTGCCTTAACGTGGTTTATAGGACTTGGTTGGCAATGTATCTGGATTTGGATAAAGCTAAAGAGTATTGGTGGGAGATTATTTT
>CAZDQP010000076.1:0-12877 GCA_964507485.1 uncultured Pirellulales bacterium
AGGTGCAGGTGCCGCCATCGGTGGTCCAGTTGCCAAAGCCAGCCTCAAAATCGTCATATTCGAGCGGTCCGTAATATGTGGCCGTGTAGTCCTGATTAGTCTGGTCGGTGGTAACGTTAGAGTATGACCTGCTGGTCGGGCTAAAAGTATAAAATGTTTTTGTAGGCGTAACTGTTCCGGACCAGTCCTCGGGCACTAATAGCTCATAGTAACCGTTAACATCAGTTATATCGGAACCACCACCGTTGTTTGCGTCAACCGCCACATCTTCGATTGGAGCTGCGTTAGCATCCAGAATGTAACCTGAAATTGTTACCTGAGAACCGGCAAAAGGTGTGTACACATGTTTCATGACACAGTGAATTGCACCAGCTGCGCTGATAATGGATGAGCAGTCAACCTGAATGATTTCATGGTCGGGCATAGCTGTCTGAAAGACGCTCAATGCAGTTGCATTCTGTGAGCTGTAGCCGCTGTATTCTGGGATAAACACCTTGTTATTTACGATTGCAGCGTTGGTATAGGTGTAATGTGTGCCTCCGCTTGTCCATGCGGGCGTACGGTATACAGTATAACCCTTTGCTGCCAGGTCAGCTGCGCCAGCATCTGTTATGGTTTTGCCATCGCCACTACTAAACTCCGATACGAGAACCTTGCCAGGTCCAAGTGGCATCATCCACATATCAATATGGCCTGTGGCATCAATAGTACCGGGTAATCTAGTATATATTGTGAGGTCAACGTTATGGTGGTCTCTAAAAATTTGTTTAATGTCGTTTGCGTCATAACTGGAATTTTCCTCAAGAATAAGAGTGCTCATAAAGGCGTTGCCATCAGAAAAACAATGGAAGTTGCCTCCGCCATGCTCAAGATTGAGGTCATCAAGGTCATAGACGGTTTCGCCCCAGTAGCTGCCAAGCCATGGTGGGAAAGCATCATCATTTGGACGGGGACGATTATAGTTATGATTCATGATAACGCGGTTGGAATTCTCATAAAAATAGCGTGGGCCGTAGTCACGAATCCAGACGGAGTCTGTGGAGTAAACGAGAAACTCAACATTGTCCATATTGGCGCCAGCTGAGTTAAGCGTGGATGTAACGCTTGACTGCTCAGAGGTATTATCGACTACGACATACACAGTTGAGTTCGTGTCCGACTGGCTGACCTCAACAGCAAACTCTGTCAGCAGGGTCGTATAACCCTCCCACGCGATTAGTACACCGTCGAGCTGCTCGTACTCGCCGGGTGTCCAAACCGTTCCTGACGGTGCAGCCCGCAGTTCGATTCCCTCCCCCTCTGCTAGGGCCTCGATGCCTTCTTCTTGTTCGTCCAGCCACTGTTGCTCTTTCGGTGTCATATATCGTGGTAGCCCATTGGGATAATTTGCCGCAATCTCTTCGAGTAAATCTTGCGGCATCGTGGCTGCGTATGTATTAGTAGGCGGGACAAATACCGTCAAAGCACAAAAGGCCAGCAGGATGATTATTTTTTTTGATTTTACCGTTATTAAGGACCTTCTCATCACTTCTACCTCCATAGACGTTGGTCGAATAAAGAAAAATTTCACTTTTAGTATGGTGCACCCAATGTGCATACCTGATCTATCCATCCTTGCCGGGTTAAAAATACAGAAAGACCTGTTTTATTACAATTTACCGGTCCTTTTCGTCCGTGAATATAAAAAAGACAGTCATTAATAGTGACTGTCTGATTAAATGCTTGACTTATTTGAAAGAATGTTTAAAACGATGGTTTCCCGCTTTGTCTTTTTTATCGAAGACAAGCACTCTTTTTTCCCATCCAAAGGCGGGAAAAATTGAGGTGAAACTCCAAAAAGCCTCCTCACCACTTCTCCTAACTTAAAATTTGACAACAAGTTAGTTTACCAAATCGATTCCGATATAGTCAAGGGATTTTTACACATAATTGGCCATTTTTTAGCCTAAGTGGTTTAAAAAGCTCTTTTTTTGTTTTGAGGATAATTGCCTAAAAAAATAGTTTATTAAGTAAAAAGGGGGCTGTTGTAGAGCCGGTGATTGCAAAAACGGTCATCCTGACACAAGTTTGTTGAATACTGTGTTGCGGCAGGTTGCGATTCAAGTGGAGAATTATGTTATTAGTCCGCTCTGCCGAGGCGGTTATAAAACTCACGCAGCGGGTATTTGGCTAATCAACGGCCATTTTGTAATCTTTTTCTTAGATTGGCGAAGCGGCTAAGCAATATTCCTAACTCGAACAGGAAATACAGCGGCACTGCTAGGGCTATTTGAGAAACCACATCGGGCGGGGTAGCCATAGCAGCCACTATAACGATAACAAGCAAAACATATTTTCTCGACCTCGAAAGGGCTTCAAGTGATACCAGACCAGTCCTGTTTAAAAAGAAGATAGCTGTTGGGGTTTGAAAGGCGATTCCGAAAATCAGCATAAGGTGGGTCATAAAAGCTATGTAAATGCGAAAGGAAAATTGCGAACTTAAGCTGAGGAAATTATTAATTTTCACGAGGAAGCCCAAAGTCAGAGGCCCGACGATAACGATAAAGAAGAGTGCTCCAGCAATGAATAGAGCTGCCGAGAAGGGGGCGGCGATATAAACGTAGCGTTTTTCACTGGGGTATAATCCGGCTGCGACAAACATCCATAAATGGTAAAAGACCCAGGGGCAGGAGAGGATGAGGCCTGTAATCAAAGAGATTTTTACGTAGCTGACGAATCCGTCGGCCGGCCCGAGCGCTATGAGGCGGGCCTGCTCGCCCATTGCGCTGATATACGGTTTCTCGAGAAGGGCGATTATTTTGTGACTGATAAAAAAACCGATGACGGCGCAGACCGCCACGCCGGCGAGTGCATAAAACAGCCGCATCCGCAGCTCTTCAAGGTGGTCACCCAAACTCATAGTGGAATTACTGAGAGGGTCATGTCTCTTACTTGTGTCGCCCATTTTAATCGGCAGGAAAATCCGGAAGTTTAGTTGTTTTTGTCGGAGTCGCCCAGTCCGGCGGCGTTCTTTGTCTCGTCTACTATATCATCCTTGATTTTTTTGACCTCATTTTCCACATCGTTCTTGGTCTCTTCGGTTTCGTGGATGCCTTTTTTGAATTCGGTCAGACTCTTACCTACATTGCGGGCGAATTCGGGCAGTTTCTTGCCGAATACCAGCAGAAGGACAATAAGGATAATAATAATCTCGAGAGGTCCCGGCGTCCAAAACCCCAAATACTGTATATGTTCAGTCATTTCGGTCTCCTTTTTTCTGTGAAGGTTATTATAACGTCGTTCAAATTGCTTTGTCAATCGGCAATAATCTGCCGGATTGCCGGTTAAAATTGGGTTCGTTTGGGTTCGTTTGGGTTCGAATTGGGTTCGTTTTGACCAAGTGTTCAGTTTGGATTTTTCGCTATAAGTCATTGTTTTCATTGTTGTTATAAAAATTTGACTTTGTCGGGAATTGGGTTCGTTTTGCATAATTTGTTATTTTTGGTTGATTGAAATCTCGTATTGCGTAGTAAAGGAAAAGGTAAAAGTAAGCTAAAGTTTTGTTTCTTAATTTTTCTCATAATGTTTTCCTTTAAGAACAGACTATCGTCCTCTCATAATTGGACGAACCTGCGCGAATGATGCGAAAATTATGGAGTTTTTCGAGATGTGGTTTTGGTTAAGTCGTTACAGCTAAAGGAATAAAAAAATTTTAGATTTTTCTGTTTTTGGCGTGCAGGTAGCTGCGCATTTGATTGACTTTTGGACACAGATTAATCCTGTGGTGCTGCCGATAGGCCATAGTTGCTGGTGCTGCCGGAGGCCGCAACGAGGAAATCCAAAGTAGATAAGCAGTATCCGAGCAGGAGGCGGCACAAGCAAACCCCCGTCGTGAGCAACGGGGCTAAACAATACTAAACGGTGTGGTTGGATTCGAACCTGTGAGCTTCGATTTAGGAATAGTTAGTCAATCATCAGATATTTTTAGGCCGTCATATCTTTGATAGGTTTCTTTGATTTCGGATAGTCTGTCACGTGAGGATGTGGTCATGTTCGCGATTCGGCGGAGAATTTTTGCATAAGCAGGATTCGCATGACGGCCAACATCCATATAATTAGTAACATCCCATATCTCAACTTCCATTTTATTAAGTGCCAGAAAATCCTGAATTAGACATCTTCTAATGACACACGAAGAGTCTTCTGTGTTTTGACTATCAGAATGGCTCAAATCAACACTTTTAATCCGAGGGTGTTTATATTCTTCGCCTGCATATAAGAATTTATCAGCCGGTACGTCCATTGGGTCAAAGTCAATCTTGTAAAAATCAATCTGAATGCTATCCAGTTGGGCATCTATTTTGACCCACTTTCCCTTAGTCTGGCACCAATACTCGCATAACCAATGTGACTGAGGAACTTCCGGGATGAAATAATCTGCGAATCCTACACGTACTCTTGCAGGAATTCCGCGATGCCTTAAAAATGAACATAACAGAACAGCATAATCCCGACAATGACTTATCATGCGCTCGTTTGGGTCGCGAGGTTGGCTGAGAGGCCTGTTATCAAGCATCATGATGCATTCCAAAACATCTTCTACCTTGCGTACCCGAACCTCTTCTTTTCTTTCTTTTGTCAGGTGCACCCCATAGCTTTCTGTATGGAAAATATGCAGAAGAACCCCCTGGACAACCCTAGTTAGCTCTAAAGGGGACTGTGGTAGATTGTCATATAAGTAGCTGTATTTACCAGGATTGGTCATAATGCTCTGAGTTTTGTAGTATTCCAAGGTCTGGGGGGCAGGGAGTTCGGGATTGATTATCGTACTTTTGAATGAGTAAAAAACGAGTAGTAATAAGGTAAAAAAGGCAAGCGATAGAATTATCTTATTTTTTGAACGTCCGGCGTAGTGCATGAAAATCTGTTTATTGTTCATACGAGTCGTAATCTTTTTAAAACATATCCACATCATATTGTAGAAATAGTTTGAACTGTATTCAAAAGGATTTTTGGTTGCATCGGATTGTTGAGCGAAGGGATTTTTTTAGATGAAGCTTGATCGCGTGGTGGTGCCGGAGGCCGCAACGAGGAAACATACAGTAATAAAACAGTATCCGAGCAGTAGGCAGCACAAGCAAAAAGAAAATAAACCAATCCTCGCGCCCACACCTTCACGTAAAACGTGGGGCTAAAATATAGCAGAATAATTGACAAAGGGGGTTGAAGAGTATAATCTGTTTTTATTATTTGGAGTTTTTTATGGGTCAAGTTTCCGGGCGTTCAAAACGACTTGAATCTGTTATAAGTATCTGCCTGTTGGGGGTCCTTATTTTAATCGGGGCGGTAATATTCGTAAAGCAATCCAAATATGATATGAGCCGTTACGGCATAGGTACAGTTGATGTGCCAAAGGTTGGGGCTGGAGGTTCTATGCAGGGGATTTCTTTTGAGGTTGGTGCTCTCGTACCTGCCGGTTTTGAGACGCTTTCGAAGGCAGAGATATACGATTCTGAAAATCTATATGAAAAAATCGACGGCAAGGCGCCTCTTTATACCGAGGCAGGTTTTAAGGAGTTGACAACCCAGCGATTTATAAGCGCGAGCGAGCCGGACCTGTGGGTGGAGCTTTATATATATGATATGGGCAATATCAAAAACGCATTCGGTGTTTACAGCGCGCAAAGAAGAGACAAAAGCGAGGCGTTTGCCTCAATTAAGTTCGCATACAAGACCAGCAACGGCCTGTATTTCGTGCACGGCAGATATTATATAGAAATAGTCGGCTCATTAGAATCCGGTGAACTATTCAAGGCAATAGCGGAGGTTGCGCAGAGATTAAAGACGAGTTTGGCCGTTGACACTAATGCAAGCATACCGGAACTTGCGTTTTTCCCGCAGGATAATTTGGTTCCGAACAGTTTTAAGCGTTACGCAGTAAGCGCCTTCGGCTGTGAGAAATTAACCGATATTTTTACCGCGAGGTACAAAGTCGGGGGAGAAGTTATCACCGCTTTTATAAGCAAGCGAGCAGATTCGAAGGAAGCTGAGTCAATTGCAAAAAGCTACCGAAACTTTCTGACTGAAAACGGGGCCATGATGAAAAACACGGCCAACAAAATACTCGCAGGCAGGATTATGGATTTATACGGGGCGACCGAGATTGTTTTTACAGTGGGGCCTTTTGTTGGCGGTGTTCATGAGGCGGAGGAACAGGGGACGGCAGAGAAGTTAGCGGAAGAGCTTATTATGAACCTTAGACCATAAAATGATGAATGAGCAAAGCGATAAAAAACTGAGTCGAAGGCAATTACTGGCGCGGGTGGGCAAGGCGGGGATTTCAATCGCCGCTGCGGGTGCTGTTTCGAAACTGTTGTATGACTCCGAAGGGCCGAAGGCGGGCGCAGGGTACAAAGAGCAAGTGACATTAAAGAATTTCTCGGTACAACATCTACCTGACCGGACAATAAGTATTGCAAAAGGTCCGGACAGGGTGAAAACCGTTAACAAAGCAATAGAGCTACTCGGCGGTATAGAAAGATTCGTCAAGCCCGGAGAGACGGTCGCGATAAAACCCAACGTTGCATTTGCAACGCCGGCGGTGTTGGGTGCAACGGCCAATCCTTTATTAGTGGCTGAAGTGGTGCGGCTGTGCTACAACAGAGGCGGGGCGAAAAAAGTTATTGTTACTGACAATCCGATTAATGACCCTGCAGGCTGCTTTGCGCTAAGCGGTATCGGCAGGGCGGCGAGTGATGCCGGGGCAGAGATAGTGCTGCCGAGGGCAAATTTGTTTAAAAATACCACGCTGGCTAAAGGTCGGCTTATTAAGGACTGGCCTATTTTCTTCGAGCCGTTCAGCAGGGCCGACAAGCTGATAGGTGTTGCTCCTGTTAAACACCATCAAAGGGCGGGCGCTTCGATGACAATGAAAAACTGGTATGGGCTTTTGGGAGGACGGCGGAATATCTTTCACCAGGATATTAATACCATTATCGCAGAGCTGGCTATGATGGTGAGGCCGACTTTGGTTATACTTGACGGCACCGAAGTTATGATGACCAACGGCCCGACCGGAGGTTCGATTTTCGATTTAAGGCGCGCTGATACATTAATCGCAAGCACCGATTGTGTGGCGGCTGATTCGTACGGCTGTAAGTTACTGAATCTGAAGGTTTCGGATTTGCCTTACCTTGAAAGGGCCGAAAAGGCAAGAGCAGGAAATTTGAGTTAAAGGTAAGTTTATGAAGATTGTACAGGTGAGACGGCTGAGTCAGGTTTTCTTCTTTCTGCTGTTTGTCTGGTTTTGCATAGTGAGCACGGTCGGCGAGAAGCTGTGGCAACTGCGGGGCTGGCCGGTAAACTGGTTTTTGCAGCTTGACCCTCTGACGGCAATAGGGACGATACTGACTACGCATACACTTTACCTGGGTCTTTTGTGGGCGCTGGCGACGGTGGTATTGACAATAATAATGGGGCGGTTTTTCTGCGGCTGGGTATGTCCTTTCGGTTCACTGCATCACTTTGCGAGTTTTCTGGGCAATAGAAAAAAATCCACAGCACAAAAAATCCAACTCAACAGATACAGAAAGGCGCAGTGCATGAAATATTTTGTGCTCGTGTTCTTTCTTTCTGCAGCGGCGTTTCCGTCGATTGCCGTTAGCTTACAGACGGGTTTGCTCGACCCGATACCGTTGATAACACGTTCGTTTAATCTCGTACTGCTACCGATTGCTAAAACTGTTTCGGCGGGCGGCAGGTTTTATACGGGCGGGTGGCTGATATTTGCGATATTTCTGACGGCTGTTTTGCTCAATTTGATTATACCGAGATTCTACTGCAGATTTATATGTCCCCTTGGGGCGCTGCTCGGGATTATTGACAGGTTTGCAGTCTGGCGAATCGGCAAAAATACAAGTGAATGTATTAACTGTAAATTGTGCGAGAAGTCCTGCGAGGGCGGGTGCGAGCCGGCAGGGCAAATGAGAATAAGTGAATGTGTGCTTTGCTTTAACTGTCTTGACGACTGCAGGCACGAAGTGATTAGTTACCAGATGCGGCCGTCGGCGGCGGGTGAGATTACAAATCCGGATATTTCACGAAGGGGATTCGTGTTGTCACTTGTGAGCGGTGTTTTTGTGATACCAGCGGTTCGGCTCGGCGGCAAATTAAAAGGCAATTGGTATCATAAAGTTATTCGGCCGCCCGGCGCACTAGCTGAAGAAGAATTTCTGAATAGGTGTATCAAATGCGGGCAATGTATGCGGGTATGTCCCACGAATGTTATTCAGCCCGGCGGGTTGGACGGCGGACTGGAAAATCTCTGGACACCCGTGCTGAACAACAGAATCGGGTCGAGCGGCTGTCAGTTGAACTGCGTTGCCTGCGGGCAGGTCTGTCCTACGGCGGCCATCAGGCCTATACGGCTTTCAGAGAAGCTGGGGACGGGCAAGTTTGCAGATGCGGGGCCAATTAGACTGGGGACAGCATTTTTTGACCGCGGCAGGTGTCTTCCGTGGGCGATGGATAAGCCGTGCATAGTGTGCGAAGAGAACTGCCCGGTGAGCCCGAAAGCGATTTATACAAGGGAATTTTTCAACACGGTAAGGGATGGTATCTTAACGGTAAAGAAAATATCGGGTAGCACTATAGAGATTATCGAGAGTAACCTTCCGGTCGGCGGGTTTGCCACGGGTGATTACTACTGTGCCGTCGGAGATGGTGAACGCAGAAAAATCGCGGCGAATACGGAAAATTCAATCGAAATTTCTTCGGGGAGGGAATTCGGAAAAATCCCCTCTGCGGGCAGTAAAATCGAGGTTCAGGTTCGGCTGCAGAGGCCGTACGTGGATATTGAAAAATGCATCGGCTGCGGGGTGTGCGAACACGAATGCCCGGTAAGCGGTAGAAAAGCTGTAAGAGTTTCTGCGGAAGGTGAGACAAGGAGCGCCGATAGAAAGCTGTTGCTTAAACGATGAAAAATTTGGAGGTCAAATCCGATGAAAGAAAAACTTAACAGAATTGACAGAAGAGGTTTCTTAAAGACAGTAGGGGCTGCGGGATTAGGTTCTTATTTTGCTTCGGCCGATGTAAAAGCCGGCCCGAATGAACCGAACGCCGTGCAGAGGAAGGAAGGGCCGAAGTTCCCCGAGCTTCCCCGAAGAAAACTCGGTAAGAGCGGTATCAAAATCCCTGTTCTGTCCAATGGGGTAATGTTCGATGTTACCGAGAACCAGCTTATTCTGCGGGCAAATCTACAGTATAACGTCACCTACTGGGACACCGCCTACGGTTACGCTGGGGGAAACAGCGAAATAGGTATAGGGACATTTCTTAAAAGGAACCCGGAAATCAGGAAGAAACTGTTCGTTGTCACCAAGGCATCCTGGGTAAGTAGCAGATGGGGCAGTGTGGTTGAGCAGCTCGAACAGCGTCTGCAGGAATCGTTAAGAAGAATGAACATCGATTATGTAGACCTGTACTACGGTGTTCACGGCTGCGACAATCCGGATTATCAGCTTACCGAGCAAATGCGGAGATGGGCGGAGGACGCAAAGAAACGCAAGCTCATACGCTATTTCGGATTTAGCACTCATAAAAATATGGAAAAATGCCTGATGGCTGCATCAAAGCTCGACTGGATTGATGCGATAATGACAAGCTATAATGTTGTTCTGATGCAAAAGCCGGAAATGCAGGATGCCGTCCAGGCGTGTCACGAGGCGGGTATTGGTCTTATTGCTATGAAAGTTCTGACGGGGACCCAAAAGAGACAAACCGAGGCCGAGGATAAAGTAGTGACTCACTTTCTCGATAAAGGATATACACGCGAGCAGGCCCTGATAAAGGCCGTCCTTGAAGATAAGCGAATAACCGCGGCGTGTATAAGAATGGAGAATGTTACTTTGCTTCGCTCGAACGTAGCTGCCGTTCTCGATAAGACCAGTCTTACGCAGGCGGATACGGAGGTATTAAGGGAATATGCTGAAGCGGCTTGCAGCGGTTATTGCGCCGGCTGTGCATATATCTGCGATGCGGCGCTTCCAGATGTACCATATACCAGTGAGATTATGCGGTATTTGATGTACTACAACAGCTACGGCGAGCGGCAGGGGGCAAGGGAACTTTTTGCTCAAATTCCTCGCAATGTGAGGGACAGACTGCTAAGTATAGATTACCGCTATGCCGAAGCGTGCTGTCCACAGCACTTGCCAATAGGTCAGCTTGTTAACGAGGCGGTCAGCAAGCTGGCCTGACCGATTTTTCGGTTTTTAAAACGGAGTGTGTTAAGCGGCTGAAGGGCCTGCTTGCGCGCCATCCAAAAAAACAGAGATTTTATTGAGCGTAACTGCTTTTTTGACAAGAGGTTATGTCTAAGCCAGGGTGATTTTTCTTGCTTTTTACCATACCTTTCGGGTATAATGACTTCATAATAAATGATGATTTGATTGTTTTCCGGGGTGGCAATGAAAAAGTTTTATTATGAAGTCTGGCTTCCGTTTACTTTTACAAAGAAACGAATTTTGATTCTCGCAATAGCAAGTTATATTGCTATGTGTTAGGAATACGCAATACCTTTTCTATTTCTCAACCGCTCAGTGTTGGGCGGTTTTTTTATGCGCTTTGAATCCATTGAAGATTGACACAGTCGAGGTGTCAAATTAAGCTTACGAAAACTAAGTGGCTGATATAAGGAATTTGTAAATGGTAATAGTGACCGGCGGGGCCGGATTTATCGGCTCAGCAATAATTGCTGCACTGAACAAACGGGGTATTACTGATATTGTAGCAGTTGACGAGAGCGACAACGACAAGAGTCAAAATCTTATGAATTTGTCCTTTGCCGACTATGCGGAGAAAACAGACTTTATCAGAAAGGTTGCCGAGAGGAACATCGGCGCAAGTATCGAGTCGGTTTTTCATATGGGCGCCTGTTCCGATACAACCGAAACAGATGTTGAATACCTCGAAAAAAATAACTATCAATACTCCTTGATACTGGCAAAGTGGGCGACGGACTCTAACATTCGTTTTATCTACGCTTCGAGCGCCGCAACGTATGGCGACGGCTCGAAAGGTTTTTCTGACGACGAAGAAAAAATCGAGCAGCTTCAGCCTTTAAATCCTTACGGTAATTCCAAACAGCTTTTCGACCTGTGGGCGCGCGACAACGGCCTGCTTGGGAAAATTGTCGGCTTAAAGTATTTCAACGTATTCGGCCCAAACGAATACCATAAAGGTGAAATGCGAAGCTTCGTAGTCAAGGCCTTTGACCAGATAAAAAAAAGCGGCAGGGTACGCCTTTTCAAATCATATAATCCGGAATTCGAAGACGGCTGGCAAATGCGTGATTTCCTTTATATAAAGGACGCTGTTGATATGACGCTCTTTTTTTATGACAACCCCGAAATAAACGGTCTGTTTAATATTGGCGCCGGCGAGGCGCGAACGTGGAACGACCTTGTGAAAGCTGTTTTCACGGCAATGGATAAAGAGCCGAATATAGAATACATCGATATGCCTGAATCAATTCGCAACCAGTATCAGTACTACACTTGTGCCGACATAACCAAAATCCGCAGAGCCGGCTACAAAAAACAAATAACCTCCCTTGAAGATGCAGTAAGAGACTATGTCCAGAACTATTTGCAGAACAATAAGTGTTTGAGCGGCGTATAGCCATTGTCATCTTTTCAGCCGAGATTAATATGCCGTTTACGCCATATCATTTCGGACCGAGTGGATTTCTTGGGCTTACCCTAAGGAAGTGGCTCGACTTCCCCGTATTTGTCCTTGCTAATGTCATTGTTGATGTTGAAGTGCTGGTTATAAGGTTACTTGGACTTAGGTTTCCAGTGCACAGATATTTTCATACTCTTTTGATTGGTGCGGCGGTAGGTGTTATCTGGGGCGCTGCGGCTTTTCCTTTGCGGGGAATCTTCAAAAAGATAATGCAAATACTTCGCATACCTTATGAAACAGGCTTTTGGAAAATGGTTATATCCGGCGTTCTCGGCGTCTGGCTTCATGTGCTCATAGACGGCATTTATCACTGGGACGTGCGGGTGTTCTGGCCCAGCAAGGAACGTCCGTTATGGAAGCTTATCAGTCAAGAAAACGTGAGAATAATATGTATCGGTTCCTTAATTGCCGCTGCCGTTGTTTACGCTTTTACAGTGTTTTCATACCTGAAACAACAAAAGTCAGATATTGATAGAACTCGGGGATGAATATAGTCGCCGGTCAATCTCCGCCTGGGGGATAGGTTTCGCCACTTGCTTATTATCAGCTTTTACTTTATAATTCCGCTGTTTAGAAATTTTCAATCTGCAAAGAAAATCTATGGCAGAGGCAATAGCAGAACAGATTAAACTTCTCAAACGCGGGACAGTGGAAGTTTTCCGTGAGGAGGAGCTTATCGAAAAGCTGACTGACGCAGCTAGAACAGACAGACAACTCCGAATCAAACTCGGTCTTGACCCGACCAGTCCTGATATACACCTCGGCCATACTGTAGTACTTCGAAAAATGCGCCAGTTCCAGGACCTTGGTCATACAGCCGTCCTGATAATCGGAGACTACACTGCACGAATCGGTGACCCTTCGGGCCAAAACACCACCCGGCCAATACTGTCACCGGAGCAAATAGAAGAAAATGCGAAGACGTATTTTGAGCAAGCCGGCAAAATCCTTGATACTTCCAGTGAAAAACTTGAGGTCCGCCACAACTCCGAATGGCTCGCAGGACTTGACCTTGCCGACATCATCCGGCTGACAAGCAATATGACTGTTGCCCGTATGCTCGAGAGAGACACTTTTGAATTAAGGCATAAAAAAGGTGAACCAATCGGCATCCATGAATTCCTCTATCCGCTTATGCAGGGATATGATTCAGTAA
>CAZDQP010000077.1:0-12505 GCA_964507485.1 uncultured Pirellulales bacterium
ATGTAAATATGAGGCTGTTGCAGCGGGTGTTCCTTCGGGATACATTTCAAGGCATTTGGTGAAATCCTGAACAGCTTTATCATATTGACCAAGCTTATAGTACACCACTCCACGAGTATCAATAAGATCAATATATTCGGGATCTATTTTCAAACCGCGCTGAACAAGCTCAAGTGCCTGTTGATATTTATCTTGTTCTTCACACAATATCCAAGCCAGATTATTTATGGCGATTACGTTATCAGGTTGAAGAGTAAGAACCTGCTGGTAAAGTGCTACTGACTCTGTAAGTCGGCCGGCAGAATGCAGCAACATAGCGATTAAGCTCAAAGCTTCGATACTATCAGCATTATTATCAAGTACCATCCAAAGTATATCTTCGGATGCTTTATTAGCATTACTATCTTTAATTGCTGCTAAGTCTCTGGCAACCGCAATTGGTGTACGAGTATCATTTGGATTGTTTTGGCACCAATTTGAGACCAGTTGGATTAGCTGATCCCAGAGTTGGTCATCCTTGAGTAGTTGAGCTTGCGCTAGTAACGGGCTTGGATCATCTGGTACAGACTCATATAGTGAATTAAAAATCTCCTGAGACTCGATTTTGCTGTTGGTCTTATGTAAAGCTCCAGCAAGAGCAATCTTTATTTTTCGTTCGTTGTGAGAACTACTATACGAGGACAATTGTTCCTTAAGAAGGCTTACAGCTTCTTGGGAGTGATTTGCAGCTAAGTATATATTGGCTAAGTATATCACAATATCAATATCGTCTGGGTAAAGCTCACGCAAAGCTTTAATAGTTGGTATTGCCAGGGTTGGTGACCGTACTGCTTCTAACTGAGCTTTTAATAAAAGGAGGGATTTATCATTAGGCTGATGAGCAAGTCCCTGCAAAGCAATATCCATAGCTTTAGTCATATGACCTTGCTGGAGAGTAATTTCGCTTAAGAGGGTCCAAGCTTTGGCGACTTTAGGTTGCTCCTCCGTCATCTTTCGGAGAATATTGATAGCCAACTTTGTACTTGGAGCGGTTTTTTCATTAAGTAAGGAGCGTGCTTTGAATAATCGCAATTCAATATCTTCTGGATTTGTTATCAGGACCTCTTCAAGAATATCTTTACCTTCAAGCACTTCTTCACGATTATTTGATGCCAGTAGAAGTTGAACTGCACGTTTGCAAATCTTTAGGTTATTTGGTTCCAAAGACATTGCGTTTCGGATGTCAACAATGGCTACATTGATTTTAGCTATGGAACGATAAAAATCACTTTTAGCCGTCCATGCTCCAGGATTGTTTGGTTCTATAGCCGTAGCATGCTTAAAATCTTCTTCTGCTTTGTTAAATTGACCAAGTGAGGCAAGTGTTCGAGCGCGAAGGATATAAGCTGGAGCATTATTAAATTTATTTACTATTTCGTCACAAAGTAATATTGCCTCAGAAGTTTTGTCCTGGCGAATGTTTAACTCAGTTTGCACTGCTGCTATCTGTAATGAATTTGGTTCCTGAGCTTTTAATTTAGTCAGAAGATGGTCTGCTTCTGCAAAGCGTTTTTGTCGCATTTTGAGTAGCGCAAGGGACAAGCAAAGAGACTGATTATTAGGGTCATCAGCTAACATGTTTTCCAGAATGTTGCTGGCAGAACTTAATTCGCCGTGTCTTAGATGGCTTTGCAGTTCCAATTTTTTCAATTCTGGATGAGGAAATTTTTCACTGTTGATTCTACGAAGAATTTCGTCTGCACGGTCGTATTCATTTGCT
Organism: uncultured Pirellulales bacterium; assembly: GCA_964507485.1. Taxonomy (GTDB): domain Bacteria; phylum Planctomycetota; class Phycisphaerae; order Sedimentisphaerales; family Anaerobacaceae; genus CAIYOL01. The sequence continues at coordinate 1,760 of CAZDQP010000077.1, forward strand.
CGGTACAGAGCTGCAACTGCAGGGACGATTATACGGATGTCATCCGGTGATCGTGACAGAGCCTCTTGATAGGTTGAAATCGCAAGCTGCAATTCGCCGGCCCGTTCATAACTACTAGCAAGAAGTGTTCGACTCGCCTGATTATCCGGGTCGGCAAGCAAATTTTCTTTGAGTAATGAAATGATTTGTGGGTATCGATCCTTGAAATTATCCTGTACAAACCATATGCTCGCCTGCTCATGCCGCCATTGCCAGCCATCCTCACCCTCGATGGACTTTATATCGTTAACGAGTTGTTGAGCTATTTCGGGGTTTTTAACAACCTGCTTGCATCTCAGTAGACGCCGTTTAATAGGTATGTCATTCGGCAGCTTTTCCGCAATTGAAAGAAGCAATTTGTAGTCTTTTTCTTCCTGTCCTCCCCAGCGTTCGTATAAATTAGACAGCAGCAGGCATAATTTTCGCTGAACGATTGGATCCTCAATTTGTTCTAAAGCATCCTTGATGGCATCTTCGCACTTTTCTTGTTCATCAATGTTAAGCGATAAAATCGCGAGGTATTCAATTGGCTCAACAGCTTCAGGAAAATGAGCCATCGCTTCATTCAACATCGTCATTGCCTCATCATTTTTTTTCTGAGCGATAAGCAGTTTAATTTCTGCCATAGCAACTTTGATTTGCGAGGGGTGAGATTCTTTCAATTCCGCTACCAGCGTTTCAGCAAATGTGAAATCGCCCTGCATTATTGCGAGCTGTAAACGTAGAAGTTTGACCTCAAGAGCACCATTTGTAGCATTTTCCAACATGGTCAGCTGGTCTTCTATCTCTTGCCACATAGTTGAGTCTCTGTCTGTTTTGTTTTCCGCGAGCAGTTGTATTCGGGCTTGAATAAACAGCAAGATTGCATTAAGGTTACTTGGTGAAATTTGCCCCGCGATTCGGGCTTGTTCTTCTGCTTCAGCCCAATTTCCGATTTCAGTGAATAATATAGCAAGGTTTATCCGAGCATCAAAAAGGTTTGGTTGTTCAGAAAGCAAAACGCGCAATTGTCTTATAGCCGACCGTTTATCGCCTAAACGGGACAATGTAGCGGCCAAAGGTAACCCGACTTTACCAGATTTGGCCCCCAGTTGTATTGCTCGGTGCCAACACTTTACTGCCTCATAGTATCGGCCTTTTTTATCATATAGGAGACCTTCTAAAAAGGCAGTAGTAGCAGGAGCAATATCTTTTTCCTGCAATTTGGAAATGTAGTGGCTGGCAGTTTCAAGCTCATCACTTCTGATATATAATTCCACGGCAATGGGCATAAAATCCCAAGGTTGCGATGATAGCTCTTTTAATCCTGTTTCAGCTATTTTTGTCATCTCTGTTTTGGACTGTGACATCATCGTAAGCTGAGCCCAAGTCTGCCAAAGGCGCTGACTTGTTGGTTCATCCGCCTGTACAATTTCGAGATGTTCCTTCGCCTTGTTGGAAATATTTGCATTTATATATTCTTTGGCGAGACGCAACCGTATGCTCGGATCGGACAAATCCAGATTTTCGGCGTTTTCCAAGTCGGATAAGGCTTTGATTTTGTTATTGGTTCTGAGATAGAAACTACCCCGAATTATGTAGGCCAATGCTGATAATGAATTATTTTTAATCGCCTGATCAAACCAGAATTGAGAAGTCGTTGAGAAATATTCAGGGTGCTGCTCAATCAACTGACCCAGTATGCCGTAAGCTAATACTTGTTCAGGATGTTCTTTAATAATGCTTTTTAATACGTTTGCCGCTTCTTGGAATTTTCGCTGCCTTATAAGAGCCGTAGCCAGCATTCTTTGCAGTTCTGGCGATGGATTTGCCTCGAATGCTCGGCTCGCAATCAACTCAGCTTCACCGGGCATGCCCATCCCTAAATACATTTCGATAAGCCGTGTATTGGCTACAGAGTTGCTTTTATCTATTCTTAGAATAGTTCGATAAGCTGCTATGGTCTGCTGAATATTATTACGTTTGAGAGGCCTGATGTTAAGTTGAGCATCGGCGTATTTAAGCAATGCCGGCACATCATCTTGTGCAACAGCAATGTAGCGCCCCAAGTCTTCTGCTGCCTTTTCCCATAAGCACTTTTCATATGCTTTGTTACCTTCATCGAGAGCACGGCTGGCCCTTTGACTTCGTCGCCACTTGCGCAATCCAAATGCAGTTATGCCCAAAACAGCAAAACCAATTACTATAACTGCAGCTAATTTCCAATTAAAGTATATTCTCGGCATCTGAGTATCCCTTTCTTCCTACGCCTTTTTTTAGAATTGGCTAACAAAATTCTTAACCAGTTTCTTGACGGTTTGCCAACATATCCATAAATCCATTTTTAATGATAGTTCCCTGACATACTTAATGTCGTAATATATCCATTCTTGAAAGTCTTTCATTGGTTGACGAGTTCTGCGGATTTGCCAGAGCCCTGTGATTCCGGGCCGAACCGATAATCTTGCATCCCGCCAAGTTGGGCATGAAATATTTTCGGATTCAGGAGAAGGTCTCGGGCCAACAACACTCATCTGGCCGAGGAGTACATTAAAAAATTGAGGTATTTCGTCGAGATATGTGTCTCGCAAGAATCCACCAATAGAGCTAATCCGCGGGTCATCTTCCATCTTAAACTGTGGGCCGTCGACTTGGTTCACAATTCTTAATTTGTCTTGTAGGTAATCAGCACCGACCAGCATAGTCCTGAATTTCAGGCAGTTAAATGCCTTACCGTGAAGTCCCTGCCGGGTTTCTTTGAAGAATACAGGGCCGCGGGAGGTCAGTTTTATAACAATAGCTATTATCGGGATGACGGGAGCAAAAAGTATTAGCATTACCACAGCAGTAACAATATCGGCGATTCTCTTAGCACATCGAGCATAAGAATATCTCGGCCAGGTTCTGAAATTATTTGTACAGAAACGTTTTTGAATTGTAATGCTGTTTGTGATTAATGCACTGCAATTGGTTTTAGCTCGTGTTGTCTCTTTCAGGGATTTTTGTCCATTAATAAGCACACGGTTCTGAATAGTGCTATTCTGAGATACTGAAACATTGGAATTTATGATTGATGCTTTGATAACAGCCCCTTTTGCAATTTTAACACCATCACCAATAATGGTAGGGCCCACTATAATTGCGTCTGGGCCAACGCTCACGTTCCGCCCAAACAATATTTTCCCGAAGAACCTCGCACCGATAGATATTTCTACGCTATCTTTATCCAAAATTTCCTTTTGATATTTATTATCCAGATAATGATAATTCTTTGCCGAGGAGTTGAGTTTCATTGCAAGTAAGTCAAGCAGACCTTCCTCTGTACCTAAATCCAAAACGTTACCCTTGGCATTAATGCTGCGCACTCGTAGTGAACATGAAAAGCTGTTTTTGACAAAGTCGCTAAATGATGAAGGCAAGGCATTATCAGTCAAAAACTTGCTTAGAATGTCAGTTTTTATAAATAGTTGGTGTGGCCAATCAACAGGAATGGGTGCCGGTTGAATTAAGTCATTGTAAAACCGTCGAAACCCGATGAGTTTTTTCTGTGAATTAAACAGAACTTTCTCATAACCGGCCTGCAATTGAGATAATAGATTAACCGCTATAACATCGGCCTGGAGATGAGTCAGTACTTTTCGAATCCATCGATGGTCTACTTGAGTGAAATACCTCCCATTTGAAATAGTGAACCATTGATTTGCTACCAGTCGGTTTGTGATACCCGACGAAAGCGGTATATTGTCGTTGTAATATATTATACCCGGCTTGCCATTCGTAGTTTGGCCGGCCCAATGTTGTGGAATTGCTATTTCTTTGATATTCTTTCGAGGAGAAGAACTAACATTAAAGCAGTTCAAAATAATATTAGCAAGCGGTTCTGTACAAAGAGCGAATCTAAGTAAATCACGTTTATTGTTGGACAGAAATTTTCCTCCTTTTGAGTGTATAACAATCAAATTCGTATTTTGATTAAAAGTTGAGCTTCTCATGAATAAATTTTTTAGGAGCTTTTCGTCAAGATTTAGAATCATCGGATGTTTTTGTGGAATTGTTTTTCGGTAGTAACATATACTTGCTATTATTTCTGCGGCTATTTTTAGCCGTGGCTTTATTAACGTAATAGTCATAACCATAACGATAGTAACTATGACCGTGTCGTACGTTACTTAAAATAGTACCCAGCACCTTGACTTTTATTTGTTCCAGCCGTTCAAGAGTTTCTTTTAGATCATGTTCTTCAGTACAGCCTGCAAAGCTGGTCAGAATAACTCCGTCGGCTATTTTTGCCCACAAGAGAGCATCGGGAAAAGCCAGTACCGGGGATGTGTCAATAACTATATGGTCGTATTTAGCACCTATCAGGTTTAAGGATTTGTCAACATTAGGAAGCGAAAGCAACTCACAACCACGTGTAGCATTTTGAGAATTAGCTGTCAATACATCAAATCCTCCCAATAGGCTAGAATGGACAATATCTTCAAAACTCTTACCAAGAAGAATGTCCTGCAATCCCATCGAATCTTTAGGAAGGTTTAACATCCTTTGAATATCCGGTTTTCTCAAATCACCATCTACTAACAGGACTTTTTTGCCAGCCGTTGCTAAACTTGTTGCAAGATTGATGGCGAATGTGGTTTTACCCTCGCTAGGCCCAGCACTCGTAATAACCAACTTTTTCGGGATATTACCCCCATTTAGTAATCCCAAGTTGGCACGGATAGTTTGGTAGTCATTAACTATTTGCTCCGGAAGTTTAGGCACATCAATGTAATCTGCATTAGTGGTGGTGCCAATTATCCGAATTCCTATACGTTTAGCGACATCGTCAGGCGTGTAGAGGCTGTAGTCTAACTTGCCTCTCAAAAAGGCGAGGAAGCATCCGGCTGCTAGAGAGGCGAATATGATGACTGCGGTATATTTGATACGTTTATTGGGAACTGGAGCTATATTGGCATTATAGGCTACGGAAATTCTTGCGGGACGTTTCCGCTCCATTTCAAGTTCTTGGATTCGCCGTCTGACCGTATCATATAGTTCTTTAGTTAACTCTAATTGCTCCTGTTGATCCTGAATAGCTAGGTGTTTTCGACCAAGTTCGATAGTCTCAGAACTTTCCTTGGCTAACATTTCCTTTAATCTTTCTTCATAATTGGCAATTTGTTCTAATTCTACCTTTATATTTAATAGCTGGTCTTCGCGATTTTTTGCCAGTTCCTGAGTCATCATTTCATCAAAGGTCTTTCCCAACTCCTGACGTTTTTCTTCAAGACGGGCTTCCATTACTTCTATAAGCTCAGTTTTACGTTTAAGCTCAGGATTTGTAGGAGCTAAAATTTGCTTTGCAGCAATAAGACTTTGGTCCAGTTGTGTAATGTTGCTTGACAATACTTGTATGGTTGGGTCGGCGTTTATAAATTCATAGCGCATTTTGAATAGTTTATCCGGTGATATCCCCTGCTGTCCTATTTGCTGTTGTGTTTCAAGGGTTATCTTGCGTGTCTGAATTGCAGTAAGTTCAGTTTGAATATCCGCAACGCGTTTCAGCATAATCGCTTGTCTGTCAGTAAGGGCCGTAGAACCGTACTCTTCCGCCATTTGATAAATAGTCCGTCGTTGCCTTTCGAGCTTATCAGCCAAAACCCTGTGTTCATTTTCCAGTATGGCAAGTTTCTGGTCTCCTCCCTGCGCTTCCTTTGAAACTTCTATGGCCATATACGCCTTGACAAAAGCATCAACAACTTTAGCAGCTTCTATTGGATTTAAGCTTTCCATTGTTATCTTTATAAGCTCACTATGGCGACCGGTAGTTACAGTGATATCCTCATACATTAGTGCCTTTCTTAACTTAGCAACAGGATTATCAGTATCTTTGAAAAACATCAGTTTTTGGTCCACGAGATCATCTGCTACTCTTTGAAGAACCTGGTCACTCATAATAAGGTCAGCCTGAGTGTTTACGAAGTTTGTATACATTGGTATTACACCCTCGGAATCTTTGTCACTGAATAAAATACTCGGTATTATAGGTGCAACGCGAATTGCTGCAGTGGCGGTATAAGTAGGTTTGACCAATAGCCACACTGCTGGGATACCGATGGCGCAAGCTACTAAAAATGTTATTAAAACCATATACCACCACCTTAGAATAGGTTTTATAAAGCCGGAGGGCGAATCTGTCCTAGGCTCGTCGGATGCTACAAAAGGAGTGATGTTCTGAGGTAACTTTTGAGGATATTGTTTTTCTATCATATTCATTTTTTTAACCTTTGACTAAATTAGAACTAATTAAGAGGATTATTTAGACGCTAATACAACTTGTTTTGCCGGAGGGGCTGTTGTAAGTTTTGTCAATAACCAAAACTCAAGGACAACTAAACCAAGTGCCAGAGGCATCATTGCATAGCCGCCAAAGTCGTGGAATATTTTCTCCCAGTATTCACCGCTGAGCATTGTAAAGGCAATTGCAGTAATAGTGAGTCGCACTGTGTTACAGAATAGAGCGATGGGCAGGCTTGAAGCGAGGACGAGTAGTTTTTCCCACCATTCTCGTTTAACTAACAAAACAACCAGACTGCTTATCACGAAAAATGCGGTGATCATTCTCAAGCCATTACAAGCCTCAGCTACTGCAATGCTTGCCTGACCGATATGAATAACATTGCCTTCTCGGATGATTTCATAGCCTATCATCTCCAGGCAAAATACGGCTGATGAAGTAGCCCAGTGTTGTAGGGGCAGTGCCAAAGCAGCCTGAACCCTGTTGGGCCAAGGCAGCATTAGACATAAGAATAATAATAAAGTAGATAATTTTCTGAAAAACTGCCAGCCAAACAGAAGTAGCACCAGAGCAGCTACACTGAGAACAAGAGATAATCTTTCTGCTGAGCCATACATAAAGAATAGGCCGAACCATCTAAGACCCTGTGCAACCAGAAAGGCGAATATTCCCCAGACAGAAGGCCTCATGTGGAATTTATCAATATTGCGGCGCCTTGACCATAAAATGTAAATAGCCAGAAAAGGAACTAAAAGTCCAGAAGAATACTCATCACTCCGCTGCCAAACATCCCAAAGGTCTAAAATTGTAGGCCAGTACGACCAAAGAAAGGTAATTACAACAAGACCTGCCACAAACGAAGGGATAATATTTCTCTCATGTGACTTTAACCAATAAGGCAATTTTTTATTTAATTGATCATATTTTAGTTTCAATGTTTGACGTAATTTGCTTGCATTATCTCCCGTAGCTTTTAAGCCGCTATCGATCATACCTTTTAACATTCCCTTTGTTTTAAATGGTATAGCCTTTCTTTCTATAACGGTATTACCAGGTACAACCGTTTGGTAATCAACTACACATTGCTGAATTTCGCAATTTGGGCCCACTCTTGCATCATCCCAGAGCACGCTGTTTGCCACGAGGGAACCTTCATCAACAAGGACGTTGCGTCCAAGTATAGTTGGTCCAAAAACAACTGCATTTTTTAGGACTTCAGCATCTTTCATAATTACAACCGTCCCGTAAAACCTTGCACTTGGGTCAATTTTGACATTGTTTGCTGTCCATAAAATTTGTGAGTCATTAGACTTTAATAGCTTAAGTCCGGAATCGAATTTCGGCATAGCCCGAAGATAATCATCAATGGCGGATAGATATTCTTGCCAGTTTCGAAAGTTTCCTATATTATGTGGCAGTGCCGCCGCATAGATATTTTTCCCTGCCCGAAGCATTTCTGGAATTAAGCCTTCTTTAATGTCAAAGTAGCCTTCTTTCGGGATATATTTTAGGATATTGGTTTCGCAGATATAAATCCCCGCGGATTCACCTCCTAATGGATCCTGGTTGGAAGATGGGTTAAACATCACAGTTAATTCAGACTTGCCTTTGTAATGAGCTTTTATCAATGTGTCGATTTTCGGAGGAGATGCTATACTGGCAGGAAGTACTAAAAGTAATGAATCTCTTTCATTAATAGCGGCATCTCGAATACACCCTGCAGTACCCACAGGTAACTGTTCGTCCAGAAGTTTTATTTTCATACGATCATCAAAAGGAACTGATTTTACCAGCAAAGATGTATCACCGTTAGAGCAAATCACCACTTGGTCTATTCCCTCTTTAGCTAAAGAGATTAATAAACGTTCAAGCACAGATTTGCCTGCTATATGCCACAAAGCTGTGGGCAGACGCGATGCCAGCGGACATCGTTCCCAATCACTGCTTCCTACCAAAATGATGGCTTTAATATTTTGCTTTTTGTAGTTTATCAAGAAATTTAGTTATCCTGTCGGTTACCGCCTTAACTTGATTCTCCCTCGGTTTTGGGACAAATTTTTTCAGTTCCCTGAGCTTTTCCGGCAATTCTTCTACGCTATACGCAACTAATATATGCCCATGCTTCTCAAATTCATCAGCAATAGCTTTCTGATGGTCATTTACTACTTCGCCATATTTTCTTAATCTTGGTGTTACAAGCATTGGTTTATGATTATCTAAAGTCATTGTTATTGTACCAATTCCTGCATGGCTTATTATACATGACGCCTCTTTAAAAATCTTGTCATACTGCCTCTTCTCCAAGATTGTTACCGATTTGAAGTTGCGTGGTCTGTACGAGCTTTCTCCTATTTGGGCAAATATTTCTTCATCAATCAAACCATCATCAAAAGCATCATCTACAGCTTGGACTATACGATCGAATGGAAATTGTGTCCCAACAGTCAGGAAAATCATAGCACTGCACCTACATACTCAACATTTTTATATCGATTAGTAAGTTCCGGCCACTGAACTAAGAACAAGTCAGCTATATAGTGGGCTATCCTTCCCGATAATGATATCCGCTTCACGTTTGTGATGCTGTCAATCCATACAACTTTTGCGCCTAATAACTTGCTGATAAAACATGTCATACAACCAACAGCTGCACCTGTACTTATTACAATCTTGGGCCTTTCCTTTAAAATAATTTTTATACAACGAATTAAAACTAACAGTACTTTTAGCGGATGTTGGTGATTACACTCTCCGACAACATAAATCTTGCCATATTTTTGAACACTTTTCTGTACAATATCTACGGTTGTCACAAAGAATACTTCATACCCTTTCCAACAAAGTAGGAGTTTTAATAATTGACTCAAATGCCCCCCTGCTGATGCTGCCAGACAGATCTTTATAGCTTTAGCATTCATAACAAATTTACTTTATTCTCCTTTGGGATATGATTCAAATTGAACAATCGTCTCATTTGCTCTTTACGGATAAACCTGATCATATCATCTGTAATCTGTCTTTTTTCTCGCAAACAGTAACCATATAAGAAACCGGCAATTCTTGCTAGACCGCCTGATATAATGGGATGTTCCTTAATACAACGCCGGAGTGACTTAGCCAGCATAAACAATGGATGCGTTGCCATTCCGTACTCATTCAGGCCTTGTCGAAAACGGGCCTTTAGCATACCATCCACATGCCCCATCCCCACTGGCTTATTATGTACTACACAGAGTTCCGGAAATGACCAGCTTTTCCAGCCATTCATTCGAGCTAGAACGCAAGAACAGGTATCTTCCCCGCCATATTTCAATGGCAAATAGCCACCGATCTGCTCAAAACATTCCTTTCGGAAAACCTGAATAGCTTTAGGGGTTGATCGCCGGTCATTCAATATTTTTCGTAACTTGCCATTAACTTGATCCTTATACACTCCCGAAGCTATTCCTAATTTTCCATCCATGTTGAATCGTTCAAATATCTTTTCATAATAATCTTTCGGTAAGCTAATATCTGCATCAAGGATTGCGAGATAATCGAATTTTATCGTTTTGACCTGTTTAAATCCGGTCATAATTGCATAAACGTTACTGGCATAATAACTTTGTCTGGTTTCCCTTGTTCGATATACATATTGAATCCACTTGTAGTTTTTTGCGTACTGTAGGATAATTGTTGCCGTATTATCTGTCGAACCATCATCCACAATAATCCACTTGTGTGGCAATATAGACTGAGCTAATACCCCCTTGATTGTTTGTTGAATATACTCAGCCTCATTGTAAGCCGGAGTAATTAAAATATATTTTACGTTATTATTTATCACTGGTAAAAGTTGTACCCCCGTTGAAAATCCGAAAACTACTAATTAATCTTAATACGAAGATAATTATTTACCTCTCAATCGAAGAGTTCTCTACATTGCCTTTTAGTAACCAATAGGGAACTCTTGTAAGAAAAAATAACATTATCAGAATCCATGCTGATATATATATCAGTAGGGTTTTATGTTTTTTGTAATACAACAACATACACTTACGCCATTGCCTTACCATTCTATGTTTCATTTGTTTACTGCTAACTCCACCCAGATGAATAATTTCTCCACAAGGTGAAAACATTACCTTCCAGCCTGCCTTTCTGAATCGATAACACAAATCAGTTTCTTCAAAATACATAAAGAATTGTTCGTCCATCATACCAACCTGATGCATAGCATCCCGCTTGATAAGCATAAAACATCCGGTTAATACATCCACTTCCCTAACATCGTCCCTGCTCCACCAACTCATTCTCTCCCTACCGAAAAAACGACTTCGGGGGAATAATCTAAATAAACCGGTAATCCACAAGAACATATTCAAAATGGAAGGAAACATAAAACTGCTTAGCTGTAAAGTGCTATCCTCATTCAATACCCTACAACCCACAATTCCAGCCTTCGGATG
>CAZDQP010000078.1:0-12485 GCA_964507485.1 uncultured Pirellulales bacterium
AGGTAGGACATCAAAATCTCGGGGCTGGAAGAATCGTTCCGCAGGAATCCGTAAGAATAAGCAGAGCTATTCGTGACGGGACATTCTTTGAAAATAAAGAGTTTCAAAATCTAATCAAATTTATAAAAGACAATAACAGCAGAATGCATATTATGGGCTTGTGCAGTAACATCGGCGTACATTCACTGTTGGACCACCTTTACGGCCTGCTCGAATTGGCAAAGAGAAATGACATGAAAGATGTTTTTATTCATGCATTTACCGATGGGCGGGATTCTCCACCGGATAGCGGGGCGGGTTATATAGCTGATATCGAAAAACAAGTCCAAAATATAGGCGTGGGTAAGATTGCGACCGTTATGGGCAGATTCTATGCGATGGACCGCGACAGCCGCTGGGACCGTGTACAAAAGGCTTTCGATTGCATGAGAATAGGCAAGGGTCTCAAAGCCGCAAGTGCAGCAGAAGCGGTGGCCAAAAGTTATGAGAAAGATGTAACCGATGAATTTATTGAGCCGACCTGTGTTGTGAATGAAGACGGCGAACCAATAGGGACTATCAAGGACGGTGATGGAGTGGTATTCTTTAACTTTCGAGGAGACAGGCCCCGTGAAATCTCGAGAGCATTTGTCGAGTCGGACTTCAAAGAGTTTCCGAGGACAACCAAACCCGATATATATTTTGTATGTATGACCGAATATGATGTGACAATACCTGCGCCTATAGCGTTTCCAAAACCGCCAAAAATGAAAAATATCTTAGGAGCATACTGGAGCTCTCTGGGACTGAAGCAGTTTCGCTGTGCCGAAACAGAAAAATATGCTCACGTCACCTTCTTTTTCAATGATTACACAGAGAAGCCGTTTAAGGGCGAAGACAGGCAAATTGTGCCGTCACCTCGGGTCCGGACTTACGATTTAAAACCGGAGATGAGTGCTTATGAGGTTACTGATGTAGCGATTCAAAGATTAGATACAAATAAATATGATGTAATTGTTATGAATTTTGCCAATCCAGATATGGTTGGTCATACCGGCGTGTTGGAAGCAGCAATAAAAGCGGCAGAAGCTGTAGATGAATGCATCGGAAAAATTTTAGACAAGGTAAGAAGTATGGGCGGTGCGGCAATAATCACCGCCGACCATGGTAATTTTGAGAAAATGATAGATGGGTCCCCAGACAGCCCACATACCGCCCATACAATTGGAGACGTACCACTGGTTGTATTCGATGAACGTTATAAGGGGAGAAAATTGCGAGAAGGTGGAAGGTTGGCGGATGTGGGGCCTACCTTACTGGAAATGATGGGACTGCCTAAACCCGAAGAAATGACCGGCCGCAGCCTGCTTGAAAGCTAACCAACAATACCGCTCTATCAGCATATCAGAGTATTGCATTAGTCGGTAGATTAAGCTATACTTGATCTAAAGTGTTAAAAACCTCCTTTGATAATTCTGAAAGTAAGGCAGAATGGGTATCAACAGCAAGCAACCTGCCCGAGAAGGTCTGACTCGCCGCGATGTGCTGAAATATGGCATATATGGCGGGCTCGCTGCTGGTCTATCAGGCAGCCTCTGGATAGGCGGCTGCAAACAACGTGGTGGTAACAAGCCCAATGTAGTCGTGGTTCTTATCGACACGCTCCGGCCGGATTATCTCGGCTTCTATGGCTATAGAAAGCAAACGGCAGCATTTCTGGCAAAGTTGGCAAAGGAGTCGGTGGTATTCAAAAGGGCATTTGCCCCATCTTCGTGGACCGCACCGAGCACAACATCGCTATTTACATCCAAGTATCCACATCGGCACGGGGTAATGGAGGGATTTTTTGCTCATAAGCGTCACGTGGAGCAGTTCAGAGAGACAGGCAAGGCGGAAATCCCGCTCAACTGCATCCCGAAAGACCTGCCAACGTTACCCGCGATATTTAAGTCAATGGGTTATACGACATTTGGCACGGCGGCAAACATAAACATCTGTAGTGAAATCGGCTTTAGCCGAGGATTCGACCAATTCGACCGGATGTACAAAGCATCGGCGAAAGTAATTCACATGTGGATAAAAAAGTGGGAAGAAAAAATCAAGGGAGCAAAACCTTTCTTTCTTTACATTCATCTCAATGATGTTCATATGCCATATCTCAAACATCAACCGTATTATGAGGAGCAAAACAATCCACGAGAGGATTTTCGGGCAAGATACATAGGTGAAATAGGATATGCAGACGAGTACATTGGGAAAATTTATAAAACGCTTGACTTGGCCGACAATACGATTTTCGTAGTAGTTTCAGACCATGGAGAGGAGTTTTGGGAGCATGGAGGCATCGGCCACTTGGCTAAGATGCACCGTGAGCTCACCCAGGCGCTAATGCTCTTTCATGCGCCTTCGCTGGGGTTAGAACCGCAGTATGTCAATGTCAACGTAAGCCTCATTGATGTTTTACCAACACTGGTGGAGTTAGTTAATGGCAAGCCGGTGCAGGCAGCGGAAGGGGTTTCGCTAATGCCCCTGTTAAGAACCGGTAAGGCGGCAAGTAGACTCGCAGAAGAATTGCATAACCGCATATTGTTTGCACACCGAATTGAAGATGCTATCACTTCTCCTGAACATCACTGGAGCAAGGAAAACCCCGAACTTCAACACTGGGCCGCGATTTATAGACATTGGAACCTGATTGAAAGATGGGACTCCTCGGAAGAGCTCTTCGACCACAACCATGACTTGATGGAGCAACACAACGTTTTTTCAAAAAACCCAAAAGTAGCTTCGCAGTTGCTTACAGAGCTGCACGAATTTAAAAAGCAGGGGTTAAGAAAAGATATAGAAAAAGCACCAGTAAATTTGGATGAGGACATGCTGGAAAACTTGAAATCTCTTGGCTACTTGAAATAGTAGCCGCAGGCCTTAAATTCTGACAATGAGATGAGCAGAATATAACAGGGGCAGGAGAGGGCAATGGGCCAAATAGTTACACTTGACCGGAATATGGTTAACATGATTGCTGCCGGTGAGGTGATTGAACGTCCTGCCAGCGTGGTTAAGGAACTGATGGAAAACAGCATCGATGCAAGGGCAACGAAAATAACTGTTTCTATTGAGGATGGGGGCCGCAAATTAATTTCAATTTCTGATGATGGTTGTGGAATGGCTGCCGGAGACTTGGCCCGGGCATTTGACTCACATGCTACAAGTAAGGTTAAAACCAGCGATGACCTACAGAGTATATCCACACTCGGTTTCAGAGGTGAAGCTTTGGCAAGCATTGCTTCGGTAGCACAAGTCAAAGCTGTCAGTAGAACGAAAGATTCGTCCGGGGCGAACTGCATTGAGATTGATTGCGGTAAAAAAGACAGTGTCAATCCCTGCAGCGGAGATTACGGAACAGCAATTCATGTCAGAGATATTTTCTATAAGCTGCCTGCCAGACGGAAATTTCTTAAAACCGTCAACACCGAAATGGGTCACATTACCGAGTATTTCACGCGCATTGCACTGGCAAATGATGATTTGGATATGACGCTGATACATAACGGAAAGGAGCTTTATAGATTATTAGGTAAGCAGGGCATTAGGCAGCGTATAGCTGAGCTGCTTTCTTCTGAACTTGGTGAAAATTTAATTGAGACTGAAAGCAGCGAAAAAGGGCTTGATATTTATGCTTTACTGGGTAAGCCTGCTGTTTCAAGAACGAATAATAAGTTTCAGTATGTATTTCTAAACGGGCGATTTATACGTGACAAGTTTATCTCGCACGCAATCAAGGAGGCATATCGCGGCTGTATTGAGCCAAACAGATTTCCCATTGTCTTTTTGTTTATTCAAATGCCTTATGAGAACTATGATGTCAACGTTCACCCCACTAAAATTGAGGTACGTTTTTATAATGCTAACTTGATTCATTCTCAGGTCCTTGGAGTTCTGCGGGAGAAACTTTTGGGGACAAATCTCCAGACACAGGCAAAGCTACCTGTGACAGTTGTTTCCTCGAAGGTAACGGAGAGAGATTTTTCTACTACTTATCATAGGAAACGGGAAATTACCAATGCAATGGCTGAGTTCTTAAAAAGACACAAAACTGTTCAAACGCAGCAGCAATTTAACTCAATGCAAAAAAAATGCTTTGTTCCACTACATCCTGATACCAAGGAAACAACCAAAGCCCATGTTGAGTCATCCCAACATATCGCAACTAGAGAATTCCTACAGATACATGATAGCTTTATAGTTGCAGAGACTGATGATGGATTTATTATTGTTGACCAGCACGCACTTCACGAACGCATAATATATGAGGATTTGTGCAGTCGAATAAAAAAAAGTGAACTCGAATCACAGAAACTGTTGATACCTGAAAGTTTTCAATTAACCGATGCCCAGGCCGACGCCATTGAAGACAATGTCGAAATGCTAAGAATGTTAGGAATTGAGCTTGCTCCGTTCGGACCCAAGGCCTACGCTATACAGGCTTTTCCCACTTTGCTGGCGAAAGTGACACCGCTCGAGTTTGTTCAGGATTTGGTCGATTTGCTCACTGATAAAACGGGACTCGATGCAGAAGAATTACTCGATGAAGTTTTGAGTATGGCAGCGTGTAAGGCAGCAATCAAGGCCGGTCAAAAACTCACCGATGACGAAATAGAACAATTGCTTGCAGATAAAGAAAGAGTCGAAAGAGCAGCACACTGTCCACATGGCAGACCGACAGTTATCAAGTTTACTTCAGCTGAAATCGAAAGACAGTTCGGGAGAAAATAACTTTGAGAAAGATTGTTGTATTATTACTTGTTTCGATTGGATTGATGTCTATTGGCTTTGGGCTTTATTGGCAGGCGATATCGAGAGCAACATCTTATCGTAATGATGATTTACGCAGAGCCATCGTGCCACAAAGAATTGTTACGCTCTCTCCTAACCTTACTGAAATAGTCTTTGCCCTCGGACTGGGTGATAAGGTAGTGGCTGTTTCCAGTAATTGTGACTGGCCGGCCGAGGCAAAAACCAGAAAAAAGGTAGGGACGTTCTGGCAGCCAGACACTGAAGCCATCATAGCATCTAAGCCGGATTTGGTAATTATAAACTTAAGCACCGCGCCGCAAGAAGCTGTTGCAGAGAGCTTAGAACGGCTGGGCTACCGTGTTCTGTCTTTAAGAATGGGGAAAATCGAAGAGCTTTCAGCAGCAATCCAAAAAATAGGCGCCGCCACAGACTGCGAGCAGCGTGCTGACCAACTCGCCGATGATATTAACGGTCAATTAAACCTCATGAAATCAGAATACAGTTCAACCAAAAAGCCAAGAGTATTGTGGGTAGTACAGGCGGAGCCTTTGCGTGTGGCTGGTAGAAACACCTTCGTAAACGAAATTGTTGAACTAGCCGGTGGAGAAAATGCCATTGGCCCTACTATTGCCCAATATCCGCATATAAACACTGAAGAGCTTCTCACTTGCAATGTAGAAGTAATAATCCAATCCGCGATGGGAAACAGCGATATCGACCAGCAACAACGGCAGGCAAAAGTTTTTTGGAGTAAATGGGCAGGTTTACCAGCCGTGAAAAACAACAAAATTTACGTTGTTAATTCAGACATTGTGTTAAGATTGGGACCGAGACTGCCACAGGGTGTAGAAATGGTCGGCCGTTGCCTATACCCTGATACGTCTGTAATAAGCAACGAAACCACACAACAAACCAGGTAGATTATATGAAGGAAAAAGTAATATTTTCATGGAGTGGAGGCAAAGACAGCGCGTTAGCCCTTTACAAACTTCAGAAAACCAAAAACTGTCAAATAGCCACCCTGCTGACAACGATAAATCAGGACTATGACAGAACCAGTATGCACGGTGTGCGGCGGATTTTACTCGAACGACAGGCACAATCGTTGGGTTTTGCTCTTGAAAAGGTGTTCGTTTCAAAGGATTGTTCTAACGAAGAATATGAACGCAAGATGCAGGATGTTCTGGAAAAACACCAAGCCGCTGGCGTCAGTTTCGTTGTTTTTGGAGACATCTTCTTGGAAGATTTAAGAAAATATCGGCAAGAGAAACTGTCAAAAATAAAAATGAAAGCCGTTTTTCCCATATGGAGGCTCAATACCACAGAGCTTGCAAATACATTTATCGATTTGGGCTTCGAAGCAGTTGTCACCTGCGTTGACTCGAATGTTCTTGACAGAAAATTCATTGGCAGGGCTTTCGATAAACAATTCTTATCTGAACTTCCTTCTGGAGTTGACCCCTGTGGCGAAAACGGGGAATTCCATTCGTTCGTGTACGATGGTCCGATATTTCGGCAGAGAATACTACATAAAACAGGAAAAGTAGTTTTGAAAGAAAACCGTTTTTACTACTGTGATTTGCTCCCTCTTCGGAACGGCAAGACTGCTGCCTGTACTTACTCAACAGCACAGGTGGGCTAATGACTGAATTTTTAACCGCAAAAGAACTAACTATCAAAGTTGCTATCTGCTTAGCAGTACTGGTGATAATAATGTGCTTATGTGCTATGATAGGAACACAAAAGGTTTCTTTGGCGAAAGTTTTCGCTGGCCCAGGTGAAGCACCTGGCCAGAATACTGATTATGAAATCTTTGTAAGTGTTAGATTGCCCAGAGTGATTTTAGCCGCACTGGTGGGAGCAGCCTTAGCCTGTTCAGGTGTCGTGTTGCAGGCGATTTTGCGAAATCCGCTCGCTGACCCATACATCCTCGGAATATCCAGCGGCGCAGGACTCGGAGCAACCATTGCCGTTATCTCCGGGGCAACCTGGAGTTTCTGGGGCGGCTCACCGATA
The DNA here is from genome assembly GCA_964507485.1 of uncultured Pirellulales bacterium. Lineage (GTDB taxonomy): Bacteria > Planctomycetota > Phycisphaerae > Sedimentisphaerales > Anaerobacaceae > CAIYOL01. The sequence continues at coordinate 6,793 of CAZDQP010000078.1, forward strand.
ACGGTTTTTGCATTTGCCGGTGCAACTTTAACAGTGTGGCTGGTCTGGGGTATCGGACGTTTAGCAGGAAAATCGCAGGTGACACCTTTGCTACTGGCCGGAGTTGTTGTAAACGCTTTCTTTTCGGCAGTAATTATGTTTTTGACATCAATAGCCAAAAGCGAACAGGTACGTTGGACAGTATATTGGTTAATGGGAAATATAACAGAGAAAGATTTGCCAGTACTGTGGGTCAGCGCGTGCTGTATTCTGATAGGGATGTTCGGTTTATTCAGCATCTGTCATAGACTAAACATTTTGACATTTGGGGAAGAAGAGGCAAAAGGACTCGGTGTTCATACTGAAAAGATTAAAGTAATTGCTTTTGGCTTTGCAGCTTTTATAACAGCTATAGCGGTTAGCTTGAGCGGCCTTATCGGATTTGTAGGTCTTATTGTTCCCCATGGTGTCCGTTTGGTGTTTGGACCTGACCATCGTCAACTACTACCTGTTAGCGCGATTGTCGGGAGTGTGTTTTTAGTTGTTGCCGATACGATTGCCCGGAGAATTATTGCTCCAGCTCAGTTGCCGGTAGGGGTGATTACAGCTATTGTCGGCGGCCCATTTTTCTTGGTTTTGCTGGCAGGTCACACAAGAAAAGTGAGTTGGCTAAAATGAGTAGTGTTATAGAAGTTGAAGATTTAAGTTTTGATTATTGCAACGGAGAGATTCTCAAAGACATTAGCTTTGTTGTGGCAGGGGAAAGCTTTATTAGCATTGCAGGACCTAATGGGGCTGGCAAAACAACATTGCTTAACCTGCTTTGTGGATTGCTAAAACCTAAAGCTGGTTCTATAAAAATCAGCGCTGCATATATAGAATCGTACTCGGTTAAAGAACTTGCACAAAAAGTTGCTGTTGTCCGCCAGGAATTTGTACCGGTATTTGATTTTACAGTGACAGAGGTTGTATCGATGGCAAGAACGCCTTATTTGGGTGCGTTCGGATTTGAAAGCAAGACTGATAAGAAATTTGTAACTGAGGCACTTGAGATGACTGATACGACTCAATTTGCCTCACGGCCGCTCGCACGTTTAAGCGGGGGCGAACGGCAGCGGGTTTTTATAGCGAGAGCGCTTGTGCAAAATACCCCTATTTTGCTTTTGGATGAACCTACAAGCTATCTTGACTTGAAACATCAGGTAGGTATATACGATTTGCTTAAAAGAATGCAGCAAAAATATGGTAAAACAATTGTTGCCATAACACATGATGTTAACCTTGCAATACAATATGCAGATGAAGCTTTGCTTCTTGGGGCCGATAGTAGCTACCATATCGGCAAAACCAAGGATGTTTTTACCGAGCAGCAAATTGAAAAGGTCTTTGGAGTTAAGACGTTTTCAGGTAAAGTTGGGCAGGAGAACTTTTTCCTTCCTTTAGGTGGATACGCGAAAGACAATCGAATAATCGCGTGTAAATCACCCAATAATTAAAAGAAATAATCCAAAGGCATAAATGTTATAACATCTTGTCTGTTATATTGTTACAGCAACTGCGACTGATTTGAATGGTTTGCATGTGCTGATTGTGAAATTGAAACGTTGGGTCACAGTTACGAATGGAAATGTTGTGCATAATATAATTTAATATGTTATAATAATGGTTTTCATAGATAAGTAAAAAAGGTTAGCCGTAAGAGTAAGGTATGAAGGCAAGTGGCGCAGAAACGTAAAAAAAAATCTATACGGAAAACAAATATAACTCCGGCAGAGAAAGTTTCTTTGGCTGCCGTTGATATCGAACGTTTCAAACAAATATTGTTGGAAAAACGCAGGGAGATTCTCGCAAGTGTAAATGAAATGGAGGATGAAACTCTCAAGAAATCCCGTCTGGATGCAGCTGGAGATTTATCAAGTATGCCAATACACATGGCTGATATTGGAACTGATAATTACGACCAGGAATTTACCTTGGGTTTGATGGATAGCGAGAGAAAATTGCTGAAAGAAATCGATGATGCGCTGCAACGCATTGAAAATGGCACTTATGGCATCTGTCAAGGTATGGGCACTCGAATACCAAAAGCGCGACTTGAAGCCCAGCCATGGGCGCGATACTGTGTCGAATATGCCCGAATGCTGGAAGAGGGTCGTGTAACAGAACCGAAACAATAAATGTCGGATCGATATCTTAAGTATGAGACATGGCTGTCCAATCTGTAATAAAGTTACTGAAGTATCAACCCAAAATCGATTCGATGCTACAGATTTTTTTCCTTTTTGCTCACAGCAATGTAAATTGATAGATTTGGGGGCTTGGCTGGATGATAAATATAAAATAGTTACAAGGCCTTCCAATATTCCCCAGAGTGCTTCCCCTAGTGAGCAGTAGTTGATAATATTCAAAGATAAAATATTGCAAAATTTATTGAAAACGGCCTATAATAAACTATATTCTTTATAGTCAAAATCAATAGAGATGTTTTTGAAAGGATGCAAAATGAGCAATGGAAAAGAATCCCCTTGGGTTTTTGAGAGCTTTTTGTTTCCAAAAATATTCAAAACTTTTCGTATTGCTGTTCAGCCAAGTAAACTAATAATTGCTTTTGCGGCACTGACCATTATCTGCCTGAGTGGTTGGATTATGGATTTTAGTGGAACTGTTGTTGCCGTGCCGCAAACACAAGGTGAAGCTACAGAGCTGCGAATTTATATAAATGATCCCGACAGATTGACATCGTTTATTGAAGATTACGGGGAAAGTGGTGAACATAAGGGCGTATTTTCCACACTTTGGCGTTTCGGTTCTGAAAGATTTCATGGTGCCTTAAAATCATTATTCGCATTCGACCTTCCCGGCGTGGCGGAGAATATTGCTAAGGTTTTCAAAGCCATAGGATGGGCGTTCAGATACCATTACTTTTACATACTTATATTCTTTTTAATAACACTTGCGGTAGTTTCCATTGCAGGCGGCAGCTTATGTCGAATTTCAGCGCTTCAATTTGCTCGAGACGAAAAGCCCGGTGTAATGGAGGCGCTGCGCTTCAGCATAAAAAGGTTCCTGAGTTTATTTACCGTGCCTTTGGCGCCGGTCTGCATAATTATTGTTATGGGGCTGTTTATCTCTGTTCTAGGTTTGATTGGAAACATACCAATAGTCGGTGAATTGATGGTGGGTATTTTTTTGTTGCTGGCTTTGATTGGGGGGGCATTGATAGTAACATTTCTAATCGGAACGGTCGCTGGAGCTAACCTAATGTTCCCTGCTATTGTGTATGACGGGTCAGACTGTTTTGACGCAATAAGCCGCTCCTTCAGTTATGTCTATTCAAAGCCGTGGCAGATGGGCTTTTATACAGCGGTAACTGTAATTTATGGTGCGATTTGTTATACATTTGTTCGGTTTTTTACATTTTTACTACTTTGGGTTACTTATCAGTTTTTGCAATTTGGCTTTTGGGTTAATAATAGCAGTAATCAGATAGGTAAACTTGCTGCAATCTGGCCTGAGCCAAGTTTTATGGGTTTGCGAGGCTCACCACCCTGGGCAACAGTTAACTGGTCGGAATCATTTGCCGGCTTTTTGATCTATTTAGTGTTGTTGGTAGTTATCGGTTTATTGGTTTCTTTTGTAATTAGTTTTTATTTTTCCGCAAGTACAATAATTTATGCTCTTATGCGCAACAGAGTTGATAACACTGCATTGGATGACATTTATACTCCCACTACTGACATTGAAACAGAAACTAACACCATCGAATATGAGTCTGAAAAAGCTTAGACTAACTCAAAATTGGAAACATAACTTGAGCTATTAGCTTTAGAATGTTAGTAGAACAAGAGATAATATGTATTTAACCCGCCAACCGTGTGTTTATAATTGCTTGACATTTACTTAAGTTATTATTAAATTTAAGCTTGTGAGAAATCAGAGGAGGAAAAGACTATAGTGATGGTAAATTATGCCTGACTCAAATACAAATATGCAGCTACGAAGCAAGAGTCAAAACCTATCAGAACTGTCAATGCCCCCAGTGGTATTGCTGCGTTATCGCAAAGTTTTGATTATATTTGCCCATATATTTGTCTTTGCTGCTTCTTTGTTACTTTCTTTTTTGGTAGCAAACAATATGCAGTTCAGGCATAGTTGGCTTATAGGCCAGTATCCTCTTTTGTTATTTTTCTTTACTATTATCAAATTGGTGGTGTTTGGGCTTTTCAAGCAATATCGTGGCTGGTGGCGATATGTCGGCATATCCGACCTTACTGGGATTCTGCGTGCCTCGCTAGTAAGTACTTTAATAATTGTTTTGCTTTGGGTCTCATTGATTTTTGCTCCGACCTCAGTCCGCCAAAAACTGCAGAATGTGACTTTCGTCGGGCAAGGTGTATTTATGGCCGACCTGTTTACGACGTTTTTATTACTGGCCGGTTTACGAATGCTAATAAGATTGTACCACGAGGAGTTTCGCACCGTTGAGAGTGGCCGATTGAAACGACTTCTTATAGTCGGAGCAGGCGATGCTGGAGAAGCGTTTCTGCGAGAAATCCACCGTAAACCTGTAGCGGAGCACGAGGTAATCGGATTTATCGATAATCATCCCCATAAACAGGGCACTGATATTCATGGAATACCGGTACTTGGTAATGTTGAGCAACTGCCTCAAATCTGTAAGGACCGTAATATTGAAGAAGTTGCCATAGCAATGCCTTTTGCCGACTCTAAAGAGTTAAGACATGTTATACAGGTATGCGCAGGTATTAAAATTCGTTTTCGGACTGTGCCGTCAATTACTGATGTATCTCAGGTCCGGGATGTTGATATTAATGATTTACTCGGTAGAGAAGTTGTTGAACTTGACCTTAACTTGATAGAAGCTTTTTTAAGGGATAAAACAATTCTTGTAACTGGTGCGGGCGGCTCAATTGGTTCAGAAATGTGTCGGCAAGTATGTATTTTTAACCCGAAGTTGCTTTTACTTATTGAACAGGCTGAAAATCCATTATTTGATATAGAGTGGGAGTTACGTAAACAATTTCCCCAAGTTGCCATAAAGGCGATTATCTGCAATATCACCGACAAAATGCGCGTTGAGGAAATTTTTGAGACGTATAAACCACAGGTTGTCATTCATGCTGCTGCTCATAAACATGTGCCTTTGATGGAATTAAATCCCGGAGAAGCAATAAAAAACAATGTTGTGGGTACGCAGGTTGTTGCTGATGCCGCAGACCGCTACGGTGGTACGAATTTTGTAATGATAAGCACTGATAAAGCCGTTAATCCTACGAGTATAATGGGCTCATCAAAGAGAATTGCTGAAATGCATATTCAGGATTTAAATAGAACCAGCAAGACGCATTTTGTCACAGTTCGATTCGGCAATGTGCTTGGTTCTACCGGCTCGGTCATACCTATATTCAAAAAACAGATAGCTAAAGGCGGCCCTATAACGGTTACACATCCCGAAATGAAGCGGTATTTTATGACCATACCAGAAGCGAGTCAACTTGTCCTGCAGGCAGCAACAATGGGAAAGGGTGGTGAAATATTCGTACTTGATATGGGTGAGCCGGTAAAAATTGTAGATTTAGCGAGAGAGCTTATTACACTCAGCGGTTTAGGGAAAGATATTGACATAGAAATTACGAATCCCAGACCCGGCGAGAAGCTTTTTGAAGAACTTTCGATAAAGGGTGAGGACATGC
>CAZDQP010000079.1:0-12399 GCA_964507485.1 uncultured Pirellulales bacterium
GCTATAGCAAGTTCCTTCTTATATGGGACAACATTAACCCAAAATTTTTTCATCCCGCCATTTCCTTATCGGCTGTGCAAATTTCAGATCTGAAGCATTTTGATTGCATCTCCGGCGCTCATACCTTCGTGGACCATTTTACAAAGAACCCCGATTATCTTATCCGGCCGTTCATGCTGGAAAGCATTTCGGCCAATTGACAAACCTGCAGATCCCGCCTTAAGCGCACCGTCCACCATTTTGAAGATATCCTCATCGCTTCCCATTTTCTCTCCGCCCGCAATAACTACTGGCACCGAACAGCCCTGAACCACTTCGGTGAAACTTTCGATGCTGCCGGTATAAGGAACCTTTACAATATCCGCTCCTAATTCAGCTCCAACTCTGGCAGCATGCTTTACATTATCAACGCCGAATTCATTCTTAATCTTCGGCCCGCGCGTATACATCATCGCAACAAGCGGCATCTGCCATTGCAGGCATCTTTCACTTATAAAACCTAATTGTCCCAGCATTTCTTTGTCTGTTTCGGCGCCTAAATTTATATGTACCGATACTGCATCAGCACCCAGCCTAATCGCTTCCTCAACAGTGCAGACGAGTTCTTTAGCGTTCGGGTCAGGACTCATTGCTGTTCCTGCCGAAAGATGGATAATCAATCCAACGTCTTGACCTGCACCTCTATGGCCTGCCCGAACCATCCCTTTGTGCATCAGAATAGCATTTGCTCCACCGGTTACAACTTTAGAGACCGTAGCCCGCATATCTATCAGCCCCTCGATGGGACCAACCGTAACACCATGGTCCAATGGAACAATTACCGTCTTACCGGAGTTACGGTTGATTATTCTCTCAAGTCTTATCTTTTTTCCTATCATTGCCAAGCCTCCAATCGTAATATTTAGATTGTAAAATCTATCTGAAATTAGCTAAAAGGCAAGAGAAAAAGCGATTCTTTTCTTGATGTACACTTGAGAGTAATATTGAGTTTTTAGTAGAAATCAGATTAGCACTGCTAATCATGAGTTTCCCGCATCTGTTCGTAGAATTCGGCGTATTTGTCCTTGTCCTTAGTCTGACGATAGGCTATAGCTGAACGAGGATGCTCGTTTAGTATACCAGTAACCATATACGGCAGAATGTAACCCCATTCAATCTCATTACGCATAGGTATCATATAATCCTGTATCACCTTGAGAACAGGAGTAAGATTGAATTTCGGATTTTTCAGGAAACCAATCAACAGCTCCAGACAGCAATTACCCGGTCCGCGGCCTATACCATAGAGTGAGCCGTCAACAAAATTGGCATCGTGAATTATCCCCTCTATAGTATTTCCGTAAGCGAGCTGCTGATTATTATGGCAATGCACACCAATTGTTTTGCCCGGGAGGTGTTTTTTGTACAGCTTGACCAAATATTCGATTTGCTCACAATATAATGCGCCGAAACTATCCACCACATAGACCACATCAACGGGTGTTTTGGCCAATTGTTCAAGCGCTTCGACAAGGTCAGGCTCAATTTCTCTCGAAATAGCCATTATATTACAGGTTGTTTCATACCCTAAATCATGGCACTTATTGACAAGTTCAACAGCGCTGTCGATATACTTAACATAAGTAGCCGCACGAATCATATCGATAGGACTCTCATCGGCAGGGGCAAACTCCTGCTCCTTTACTCGATAGGAATCGACCATAACGCTGATTTTTATATTGGATTCGATGCCATCGATAATTTCCTTTATCTTATCATCATCGCAATACTTCCACGCTCCATAATCTTCGGGCGGATACAATTCCCTGCTGCTTCGGTATCCGAATTCCATATAATCGATGCCAGCTCTGGAAAGGGCCTGATAAACGGCCCGGACGAATTCATCCGTGAAGTAATGATTATTAATAAGTCCTCCGTCTCTTATCGTACAGTCAAGTACCTTTATTTGTTCTCTATACATATTCTCACTCTAAACTAATTCTTTCTAAAGCTTATTTAATACTTTTTCCACCAAATCAGGGGAAACCTCGACAGCCCATTGTCCATCCTGGCAATGAACCCGGCCTATATCATCGATTAGCACGAACCTTGGCCATTTACCGACCGCTTTCTTATCGTGCTTTATCAGGTCGATGAGTTTATTTTCGGCTAAATTTGAAGGCAATTTCACAGGTACGCCCAGTTTTTCAAAAATTTTCCGGACTCTATCCAGTTTGTCCGGCTTGGAAAGCCCCATCTCAATCTCTATTAAACCAGCAGCTATAATCCCCACAGCAACGGCTTCGCCGTGCAACAGCTCGAAACCGCTGGCGGCTTCCACTGCATGGCCTATAGTATGACCATAGTTCAGCATTCTTCGCTGGTTTTTCTCCGTAGGGTCAGCTTCTACAACGCTGCCCTTTATTTTACAATTGTACAAAGCCATCCTCTCGAGTACGTTCGATTCCCGGACGAGAACGGCATCTATGTTGTTTTCAATGAAATCAAAATATCGACTATCGGCAATTAATGCGTGTTTCACGGACTCAACTAACCCGGCCCTGAACTGCCTGTCATCCAGTGTTAATAAAGTAGCAACATCAATATAAATAGCCCAGGGGTGCCAGAATGCACCAAACGCGTTCTTACTTACGCTTGAATCAACACCGGTTTTACCTCCTATTGACGAGTCTGCTTGTGCAACTGTGGTCGTCGGTACGTGAACTATTGGAACACCTCTTTTGAAAACCGACGCGGCAAATCCCGCAATGTCACCCACTGTCCCACCGCCTAAAGCTACAATGAGACTATCTCTGCCAAAATAGGCACTTTCCATTGTCTCAATTATTGAAATGACTGTGTCGAAAGTTTTAGAGGTTTCACCGGCCGGGGTTATTACAAATACAGGAATATCTCTTTTACCTGACAGTTTTTGCAAATGTCCTACTGAAACAAGGTTCTCATCAGTAACAATAAATTTATTCGGCTGGTGGAAATCGCCTTCGATTCGCTTCCATATAGAGTCTAAAAAGTTTGCACCAATTCTTACTGTGTAACTTCTTTCCCCTCTTACTGGAACTTTGATTGTAAGCTCGTCCATTTGACTTAATTTAATTATTGTTCTCTGTACTTCAAAAGACAATGCTCAGCTAATCAGCTGAGCAATACGACAAGATAGCATATTTTAACCGCTAATGCAACAGGTTAAATACGTTTGAAAATCTACAAAAACCTATCGCACAAACTGAATAGATACACATTACGAATTGTTTGAACTTCAAAATTGGCCTTGCTTTTATAACAACTGGCCGCTATATCTCTGGATTATGGTTACAAAAATAGCAATACCCATAGCAGCAAAAGACTTGAACCAGGCGAAACAGCAAATTAAAGCCGCCAAAGCTGCAGGTGCTGAGATGCTCGAATTGCGAACCGATTATCTCGAAAATCTAAGTGCTGATTTGGTTAAAAATTTAATTGCTGATGTTAAGGCCGCCGTCCCTAAGCAGTTGCCGATAATCGTAACCTGCCGTGATAAACACCAAGGCGGTGTAATTGACTATGCAGACCGGCTGCGAGTCAATATACTTACTGAAGCCCTGAAAGCCGGTGCAGAGTTTATTGACTTCGAATACGAGAATTTTCTGTCCTCAGAAAATCGGGAAAGAATACAGACAGCGTTGTCGCAGGCACCAAAGGGACGGCTGATTCTATCGGCTCATAACTTCGAAACGAAATTCTCCAACATCACAAAGCTTCATCGTCACATACAGACCTTGTTCCCGGCAGCTATTCCGAAACTGGTTTATATAGCCAAACATATAAATGATTGTTTTGAGGCCTTCGACTTACTGCGCAGAACCACCGGCGAGCGAATTGCATTTTGTATGGGCGAACACGGCCTTATTAGTAGAATAATCGCAAAAAAGCTAAACTCTTTTATCACATTCGCCAGTATTAACGATGAAAACGCAACCGCTCCTGGCCAGATAACTCTTAAGCAGATTAAAACAATCTACCGCTGGGACTCTATAGATAACGATGCTAAGCTTTATGGAGTAATCGGTCATCCAGTTGCTCATTCGGTAGGACCTGTTGTGCATAATGCCTGCTTCTCCGACATAAATGAGAACAAATTGTATCTGCCTTTGCTTGTCGAAGGGGGTAAAGAAGAGTTTAACCGTTTCCTGCGTAATATATTAAACAGAAAATGGCTTGATTTTCACGGCTTCAGTATAACAATCCCGCACAAGCAAAATGCTCTTGATTTTGCCAGAGAAAATCAGGGTATCATCGAACCCTTAGCCGAAAAAATCGGTGCTGTCAACACCATTACAATTGACTCCAACGACAATCTAAACGCATACAATACCGATTATGCCGGTGCATTGGACTCAATAACTTCGATATTCGGCCCCAAAGCAACTTTGAAGAATTTGCCGGTGGCCGTCATTGGAGCAGGGGGTGTCGCAAGGGCGATAGTAGCGGGTCTAAGCGACGCCGGCGCTGAAATCACAATTTACAACCGAACCACAGCAAGAGGCGAAAAACTTGCATCACAATTCAATTGTGATTTCGCCCCTTTGGACAATTTACCAAACATTAATGCCAAATTACTCATAAACTGCACCAGCCTCGGAATGTACCCCGACATTAATGAAACCCCTGGACTGAAAAGTTACCTGAAAAAAGATATGGTAGTCTTCGATACAGTCTACAATCCTCCGCAGACCCTGCTTTTAAAGCAGGCCAAAGAGAAAAAAGCAAAGACAATCGATGGCTTATCAATGTTCATCAACCAGGCCGCTGCCCAGTTCAAGTTATTCACCGGTAAAGACCCCAACCTAAAACTTATGAGAAAAACCATTTCTAATTGTCTCACTCAACAATAGCCGATATAATCCTTAGCTGAAACGAGTACTTTCTAAGGTAAAAAAATGGGAAAAAAAGAAAAAATAGTATTGGCATATAGCGGCGGGCTGGATACCAGCGTAATTCTACCGTGGCTCAAAGAGACTTATGATTATGAGGTGATTGCCTTTGCAGCCGATCTCGGCCAAGGCGATGAACTGACCGGCATAAAACAAAAGGCTATCAAGTCTGGCGCTGTTAAATGCATCGTCAAAGACCTGCGAAAAGAGTTTGTCGAAGATTATCTCTGGCCGATGCTAAAATCCGGCGCCGTATATGAGGGTAGTTACCTGCTTGGCACAAGTATCGCCCGGCCGTTAACCGCAAAGCACCAGGTCGAAATTGCCCACGCTGAAGGCGCCACTGCCGTAGCTCACGGTGCAACAGGCAAAGGCAACGACCAGGTCCGCTTTGAGTTGACATACATGGCGCTTGACCCAAAACTAAAGATTGTCGCTCCCTGGAAAGACCCGAACTTCAAACTGACCAGCAGGGAAGCGGCCGTAGATTATGCAAAAAAACATAAAATCTCCATCGACCAGAGCAAGAAGAAAATCTACTCGCGGGACCGTAATCTATGGCACATCAGCCACGAAGGGGCCGACCTTGAAGACCCGGCCAACGAACCAAAAGACGATTTGTTTGTTATCTCTCGGCCTGTAGCGAAAACACCAGATAAGGCAAATTACGTGACAATAGGCTTCCACGAAGGTGTGCCAATAAAGCTCGACGGCCAATTGACGAGCAGCGTTAGACTAATCGAAGCGTTGAACCACCTCGGTGGCAAACACGGTATTGGCCAGTTGGACATAGTTGAAAATCGCCTCGTCGGTATGAAGTCGCGTGGTGTATACGAAACACCGGGCGGAACGATTCTCGTCACAGCCCATAAAACCATCGAGAGTCTTACTCTTGATAGAGAAACTATGCACTACAAACAACAAATCGCTCTAAAATACGCTGAGCTCATTTATTACGGCCAGTGGTTTTCACCTCTGCGTAAAGCACTTGATGCATTTGTAAATGTTACTCAACGCAATGTCACCGGCGAGGTCAGAATGAAACTATTCAAGGGACAATGCACACCAGCCGGCGTAAAAAGCCCGAACAGTCTGTATCGAACAGACCTGGCAAGTTTCAAAATGGGAGCCGAATACCTGCCGACAGACGCAACCGGTTTTATCCGTTTATTCGGATTGCCACTGAAAGTAGCAGGAGCAATTGAAAAGAATAAAAAGAAATGACTTAGCACTGGATTATAATACAAAGGAAGTATTGTGACATTACCGGATTGGATTTGGTTTCTCTTTATCTTTGCTTTTGGCTGCTGTGTGGGCAGCTTTCTCAACGTTGTCATTTATCGTCTGCCTCGCGACGAATCCCTGATAAAACCACCTTCGGCCTGTCCTAAATGCGGAAAAAGCATTCGCTTTTATGACAACATACCGCTGGTTTCTTGGTTGTTGTTAGGCACTAAATGCAGATATTGCAAAGCCCCTATTTCGCCTCGCTATTTCGTTATCGAACTATTAACCGGTCTGGTTTTCGTTGGTCTGTTTTTTTTGTTCTTTTACACCGATTTACGAACCGGCGTCGGAACATTTGGGCAGGGCGGATGGTTCTTTTATCTCAATTCTATAATTCTGTTAGCTGCTCTCATCGCCGCTTCAGCTATTGATTTGGAATTATGGGTCATCCCACTCTCAATTTGCTGGTTTGCTACCTTAGCAGGTCTGATTGGCTCCACACTCGGACCTTATGTAATCGACCCAGCTGTAATTCGAAATCACGACCTTTTACCAGGTGCTTCTCCTAAAACCGCCTCCTTGGCCGCAGGAGCCGTAGTAGGATTGGCAATATCCCTCGTTTTGTTAGCAACCGGCTTGATAAAAAGAAGTTATGATTCAGAAGATTCCCAGGATTCCCATAAAGAAACGGAAGGGGCAAAAGAGCCAATGTTGAATCATCGCGTTGAGATTTGCAAAGAAATCATATTCCTGTCGCCGATTATCATCTGCTCGTTGACCGCTTATTTACTCAGCCAGAAAACCCCCTCAATAAGCAAATGGTGGTTGGATTTTTCACAAAAGCCTGCTATTGCAGGACTTCTGGGCAGCGCACTGGGTTACTTTGTAGGTTGCGGCCTTGTCTGGTTCGCTCGCATTGCTGGCACCTTAGGTTTTGGAAAAGAGGCAATGGGCCTTGGTGATGTGCATTTAATGGGGGCTGCAGGAACAGTGATAGGCCCGCTTCTGGTCGTCGTGGCTTTTTTTATCGCCCCTTTTTTCGGCCTGGCTTGGGCTGGCTTCAGAACATTTTCTAAAAAAACGCGACAAATTCCTTATGGGCCCTTCTTGTCTTTAGGAGTATTTGCTGTTATGATTTTACACGATAGAATTCTTGCTTACTTAAATGCAATATTTTATTATTAAAAATGGATTCGTATGACAAAACTTATAGTTTGATGTAAAAGGAGGTACCAAAATGCGAATTGTAAACAAAAAAGCAATCATTCTCTTAATCCTTCTTGCAGCAGCCACACTCTTTTCCGGTTGCACTGATTGGAAGAAAAAATACAAGGCCCTTAACGTGGAGCACGAGAACCTAAAAGGCTTGTTCGAACGCGAAAGGGCAGAGAAAGGCCAACTCACCGAAGAGGTTTCACAGAGCCGCCAGACTATAGAAGAACTCCAGAGACAAATTGCCGAACGCAACCTAAGCCCGGCCGAAGCCTCCGGTTTCGGAGAAGGCTACGACGTCGCATTTGACCCTCAGGCCGGTACAATCACGGTAACCCTGCCGAATGCAATACTGTTCGACGCGGGTAAAGCCAACTTGAAAAAAAGTACCAGCACAGAACTTGACCACATCCTCTCGGTATTACAGCAGAAATATGCTAACAGACAGATTGACGTTGTTGGCCATACCGATTCTGACCCTATCAAAAAATCAAAATGGAAAGACAACTGGGAGCTTTCGGCCCAGCGAGCCCTCTCCGTGGTTAGATACCTGATTGATGGCGGAACCCCTAAAGACACTATCCGTGCTGTAGGGCGCGGAGAAAGTCATCCCGTTGCCTCCAATGCAACCGCCAGCGGTAAAGCAAAAAATCGAAGGGTTGAAATCGTTGTCCATATGAAGTGACGTCTTCCCGTCGGCGCTAACTTTCACCCTAGTAAACAGAGAAAACAACGACCGGCTTTATTTAAGCGGGAGATTATACCTATTTACAGAATCATTCCCGATTCATCTCTCATCCAATCTATCTTTGTTAACTCGAATAATTTATCTTATTACACCATCTCTATCGATGCAAACAACAACCGCACCGTGTTCCGCCGTACACAACCATTTAATCCCTCCCTGTGGTTTTATTATCCGGTTCTTTTCACAATCGCTGCGGCTGCAGCTGCACACCAGAACCTTCGCATCAAGCTTTTTAAGAAAATCCGGTGACAGCGTCCTTCGAGAGCCATGATGAGGAATTACAACTACATCAACCCTCAGCCCCGGATTCAGCCGAAGCAGTTCTTCCTGTGCAAACTTCTCAATATCGGAGCATAAAAGCATCTTCCTGTTGGCAAATTCAATTAGGTAAACTGTTGATTTATCGTTGTCACTCAATTGCTCGTTTTGACATACCCCTTTACTCGGCCAGAGTATTTTTACATCAGCGCTGCTGTTCGGATTAAAACCGTCTAAGTTTCTCATTTTAAACCCCTTTTCACTCAGCGACTCTTTGAGAAACCCCGCCGTCCTCCTGTCCGTTTGGTCAAGAAAAGCTTCGTTGGCACAAACACTGCCGATTCCGCAGTGTCCAGCTATCTCCGGTATCCCATTGATATGGTCTAAATCATTGTGGCTTATCACAATCGAATCAATCCTGCCTATTCCTTCATAGTCCAGAAACGGCCCTACAATACGCCTGCCGATATCATTTGTATACAGCGACCCAGCATCGAACAAAATATTGGCCTTGCCCGGCAGTTGGGCCAGTATCGCCTGCCCGTGCCCGACATCAAGGCAGGTCATTATCAAATCGCCTCTGTGCGTCCTCTGCCATTTAGTTGTGCCTAAGAAAACAACCAGCAATAAAATCGCCACCGTGCATATCACTCTTTTAATCATCGGGCGCCGAAAATAAACAAAACCCGCAAAAAGAACAAGGCCGTAATACAATATTACCGGAACCGGGGACACATGCCCTGTAAGTATCTCTGAAAGGTCCACTTTCGCGAAAAGTTTCACTATCAAAATCAGTAAATCAGACAAAAAATTTATAATTATGCCTAGTATCATCGCTGCGCTCGGCAGCAAAAAAGACAAAACAATCTTCAAAAACCCAAAAGTCAAAATACCTGCCACCAGCGGCATAACAATTACCGTCCAGACGATTGTTAGCGGTGTAATAACATAAAAATGATAAAGCAAAATCCCAGCGCTGCCGACCCATGCTGCGATGCTGGTCGAAAGCAATTGAAGCGTATATGTTCCTGGCCTTGGAATAATCCGGAAAAACGGTTTAGTTTCCAAACGGTCGGCAAACCACGAACGGCCTGTAATCATCTCATATAAGAAAAAGAGAATTCGCTCGCAGAATAATAATATCGCCAGCACCGATGCGAACGAAAGCTGCCAGCCGGCCCCGAATAACTGTGTCGGCCTTATCAGCAAAAGTATTATCGCCGCCAATGACAGCGTATTAACAGAATTGGGAGGGCGGCGAAAAAAAAACGATATGCAGAAAACAAAAACTATTATGGCTGCTCGCAGCGTCGGAGCCCGCGGCGGCACCACCATCAAAAAAATCCCTATCGCAATTATGCAAACAATCGCTCGCCCGCGCTTCAGCAATCCCGCTGTCTTACATAGCCACCAGATAATACCCGCCAGAATCCCCAGATGCAGCCCCGAAAGACTGATGAAATGCAGCAGCCCCGTTTTGCGAAACGCCCTGTAAACGCTGTCGTCAATATTCCCCCTGTAACCAAGCAAAAGCGCCTCAAGCAGCCCCTGATTACTCTCCTCTATCGATGAGTCTCCCAGCAGTGCCTGTGCAGCCGCTTCCCGAAATTTCCCCCCCATTTTTGCAAACAAACCTTTGCCTTTGCTTTCCAGCAGTTCAATACCTTTTTCCGATTTAACCGATGCCGCGACGAAAACATTTTTTCTCGCCAGGTATTCCGTAAAATCGAACTGCCCCGGATTGGTCGCATTTCCGAACCTGTCCAACCAGCAGTACGCCTGTATATAATAGCCCGCTTTCAAACCCAGCACCGGCCTACCCACTTGCACCCGCACAGTCCCGCTTACCTTCACCCAGCCGTTAATCGTTTCGACCTCACCGAGCTTCAAATAAAAGCTGCTGGTCGGGTCATTGAACTTGAACCTCGCAAATTCCCAGTTCCCGTACCTCTTGATGCGCGGCTCAGTAACAACCAACCCGCGAATTGTCGCCATTTGCCGCTCCCCGGTGACAAAATTGCGAATATCATTCGAGGCAGGGCTGCTGAAGCTGCCGAGCCGAATCGCGCCAAGACAAACAAAACAAATCAAAACCGTATATGCCGATATGTATAGCAACTGCTCTCCGCCGCCGCGATACATGGCATACAAAATAACCATCGCAGTAGCGCAAATCCCGGCGAATACCACCCAGAGCCAAATCGGCAGGCAAAAGATGTCCTGTACTACAATCCCTGCAATCAGGCCCACGGCGACAAATAGCAGGGGGGCTGTGCTTATGATTTTCCTCTGAGAATTTGCCAATCCACCCGTGAGTTGCTTGTCAATCTGTTCTAATTTCCGCTGTATATCATCCATTACCGGGACAAGGTACAGGGGCAAAACCAAACAGGCAAGAGTAATCTTGCAGCATAATTGTTGAAATCTGTACCAAATTCTATTAAAATACCAAAGCGCTTCCTCAAAGAAGAAGTGCGCTGCCGCGCTGAAAGAAAAGGACGAAAGGCAAAGATTATGAAGTCATCCGCTGCTTATCTGGTTTTTATTTTACTTTTAATGCCCGTACACAGCTGCGGACACCAGCAAATATATAACGATTACCCCATTTCGATGGTCGATATCAATAAGGTTCAAATAACCGATGACTTTTGGCTGCCTAAAATCAAAACAGTACAAAGCGCAACCATTCCCTTCGCCTTCGGGAAATGCCGTGACGAAGGCCGGATGGAAAACTTTCTTATCGCAGCAGGCAAAAAGCAGGGCAAGGTTTGCGGCCAGATGCCCTTCGACGATTCCGATTTATACAAAATTATTGAGGGCGCTTCCTATTCATTAATAAGTGCACCCGATAAAGACCTCGACGCTTACCTCGATTCGGTTATAGCAATCATCGCCGCCGGTCAGGAACCCGACGGCTACCTCACGACCTGGCTTACCATCGACCCCAACAATCCGCCTTGCTGGTGGGTGGACAAAACTGGCGGTCGCTGGACGCGCTTAGGGGCCAGCCACGAACTGTATAACGTCGGCCACCTCTTCGAAGCCGCCTACGCACACTATATGGCTACCGGCAAACGCAACCTGTTGGACATCGCCCTCAAAAACGCAGACCTGCTCGTCGATACTTTCGGCCCCGGCAAAGTCACAATACCGCCGGGCCATCAGATTGTCGAAACAGGTCTTATCAAACTTTACCGCATCACACATAATGAGAAATATCTAAAGCTCGCAAAATACTTCCTCGACATCCGCGGTGACCCGAATACACACTCCCTTTACGGCGAATACAGCCAAGACCATATTCCAGTCACACAGCAGACCGAAATCGTCGGCCATGCCGTCCGGGCATTATATATGTATGCCGGTATGACCGATATCGCTGCTATTTATAAAGATAATGCTTACTTAAAAGCCGTAAATAGTATCTGGAATAATCTCGTAGAGCGCAAGATGTATATCACCGGCGGTATCGGGGCCAAACACGAGCAGGAATCGCTGGGCGCTGATTACGAGCTGCCCAACCTGACCGCTTATGCCGAAACCTGTGCCGCAGTAGCCAACGTCTATTGGAACAACCGCCTCTTTATGCTCACCGGCGACGCAAAATATTACGATTGCCTGGAGCGCAGCTTATACAACGGCCTGATTTCGGGAATATCGCTCGACGGCAAAAGCTTCTTTTACGTAAACCCGCTCGAAGCAGATGGCAAATTTGTGTTCAATCGTGGTTCGCGAACCCGCCAAAGCTGGTTCGACTGCTCCTGCTGCCCGACAAATCTCGTCCGCTTCATCCCCTCTCTGCCCGGCCTTGTTTACGCCCAACAAAAAGATTCTCTCTTCGTTAACCTCTATGTATCCAGCAAGGCGAAAGTAACTGTAAATAATAAGCCGGTAACTATCGAACAAAAGACCGATTATCCCTGGAAGGGGGACATCAATATAAAAATTACTCCTGAAAAAGCCCAACAATTCACTCTGAAACTTCGCATCCCCGGCTGGGCGCAAAATACGCCCCTGCCCGGCGGCTTGTATTCGTATGTTGAT
>CAZDQP010000080.1:0-12253 GCA_964507485.1 uncultured Pirellulales bacterium
GCACTATACAGTCCTCCGCCAAGCATCATTGGGAAATCTGTCCCTAAAACCAGATTGCCTACGATTGTTGAGACTGAGATTGTCAACTGGGAAAGGAAATTAGCGGAGATGCCGCCTCCTTCTTTTCCAGCCCTGTTGCCGGTGATAAGGCAATTGAAAAGAACGGGACTGTTGGGCCCTGACAGATATACTCCGCCACCGGAAGCACCGGCTACATTTTCGCTGATGGTGGTGTCGGCAATCTGTACAAGAGCTGATTCGCAATAGATTCCGCCACCGCTGCCTGGCAGGTAGTAATTGTTGTTAGGGTCATACACATTGGGGTCCTGAGCTTCACCGTTCGGGTCCGTAACATCTCCGAATGCTTCATTGTCGGAGATATCACAACCGATTACAATCGCTGGCCCTATTCCGCCATATAATCCACCGCCGTTGTAAGCTCTATTTGATGTTATGTCGCTGTCGACGAGTTTTACGCTTGCATCTTTCCAGTATACTCCTCCGCCTACGGACGCCTCGTTTTCACTGACTATGCAGTCAGTAAACGTCACGGTAGCAGTTCTTTCCGCGCATACGCCGCCGCCGTGGCCGATATATGGGTCAAGGTGATACCACGCCTGAAGAACATCCGGGGCAGGGTCAAAATACGCGTCCAAATCCGCATCAGGCCTGACCGAAACATTGTCCGTTATCGTACAGCGGGTGAAGGTAACGGTAGAGTTTCTGTAACAATATACTCCGCCGCCGAAGCTGGGCAGCTGAAAGCTGATTTCCGGCTCCATCTCGTTATCCTGCTGCTGTTGTCCAGAAAATAAGCCACCCTCGCCGCTCATACCTCCGGAGGTACGATTTCCACTGATAGTGCAGTCTATAAAGGTAACAACGGAGTCTTCGTCACAAAATACCCCGCCGCCGTATGCACTGTACCATCGATAGTCATCAAAATAACCCCAGGCCTCCCAAAGCCCCATACCTACTGGTAGAACTTCAAAGGTTAAGTCCTCAGGATGTATGTCCGGGAAAGGCGGCAAGAGATCACCAACATAGGGGGTAGAGGGTACGCTCCAGTTTCCACCATAGTTGGGTAATCCGTCTTCATCACCGCCCTGGCTGCCACCATCGCCACCATTGCCACCGCCGGCGTGGTTATTAACAATCTGGCAGTTTATAAACGTTGGCCTGCTGTTTTCACCGCAGTATACACCGCCGCCGTATGCAAAACCGCCCCAGCCGCCGCGTCCAGCGTTATGGGTTGTTGTCGCAGCGCAGCCATTACTTGCATCGCCACCACGCATCCTGTTCTCTCTTATTATGCAGTTCTTGATAATCGGGCTGGCATCCGGGTATATCGCAATCGCGCCACCTACAACACCGGGGCCGTCTATGCCGTTCAAACCGGGACAAGGGTCAGGTGGGTCCATTTGACCAGGTTGCCACTGGGACTTTTGGATTGTAAAGCCGTCCAGAATGGTACCGGAATCCGTATCAGGGCCGAAAGTAAAGGCACGGTCAACATATGCTGTTCTATCGATAACCGTATCTTCAGGGTGGTTAGGGTCCTGTGACCTGATGGTAACAGATTTATTTATCTGTATTGAAGGACCGTAGTAAGTGCCGGGGCAGACAATGATTGTATCGCCGTCTTCTGCCACGGAAAGTGCCGCTTCTATAGTTGGAAAATCACCATCGCAGCCGACTGTAATAGTCTGTGCCGGCTGCGTGAAACTTACGGTAACAACTCTGTTGGAGTACATTACAACAGTATTTGTTAAGTCGGTAGAAGAATCGTTATCAGTGCCGGTCCAGGCCTCAACCTGCCAACCAGCATCCGGCACGGCTGTAAGCGTTACTACTGTGCCTATAAAATAAGTGCCGCTGGTCGGCTCAATCGTACCATGACCTCCAACAACACTTGCTGTTAGCTGGAAGACCCCGAGTCCGGCACTATCAGGATAATGATAACCCCTATCAACCTGACCGCTATCTCCATCGTTTTCTGTACTGGTAGTAAACGTGTCCAGACCAAGATTTGCTGCCGTATCGCTGCCGCTATTTATAGCCGGGCTGTCGCTGGCCTGACCGGCAGCAACCTGACTTAAGTAATAGTCGCCAAGGTCACCGCTTACAAAAAGCGGGTCACCGGACAGATTATCGCTCCCGCCGGGAATACTGGGACCTGCATAAATTGACTGCGTCCCCGAATCATAGTAATCTCCATTGGAATTATTGTAGAATAAACTGTATGTTACGATTGCATCGCCATCATCCTCTTCATGTATCGCATGACCGTTACACCCTTCGAATATGCAGTCGATAATTTGTGGCGGTGAAATAATAGATGAACTCCAGTCAGCAAATATAGCACCACCAAAGCTGTTTGTAAGGTTGCCGCTGAAAGTGCAGTTTTGAATATCCGGCGAAGAATATAGTTCGCAGGAAATACCCCCGCCGTAACCGCCAGAAAAGTTACCGGTTATAAGGCAGTTTTTAACTAATTGCGGAACAAGACCACCGTAGAAATTGATTGCACCTCCATTGCCGGTAGCGGAATTGTCCATAATAGAGCAGTTGCGGATTTCTGTTTCAGTAGAGTTGCACATAAACCCACCACCGAAGCCATCTGAGGCATTATTTCCTTTGACTAATCCGCCGGCAAAAAGGAGTTCTCCGGTAGTAAGCTCCAGACCACCACCTTGCCCGGCTGTGTTGTCAAGGAAGTAACAATTGATTAAATTGGCATCGAAATTTGATAACGATACACCCCCGCCGTATACGGCCTGATTTCCAACGAAACTACAACTATTGAAATCCGCTATTAGGACGGTATTTTGCTTATAGACATCAACTGCACCACCATGGCCGTAACCAGCGTCTTCACCGATGGCTTCATTATTACCGAACAGGCAGTTTGTAAGGTTGACATCGGCGAGGGATTTTAAAGCGCCGCCGTCATTTTTAGCTGAATTCCCCGTGAAAATACTATTCTGAATATCTGCTCTGCCTAAAGAATCGACGTAGATAGCACCGCCGGAACCAGGATCGATACGTTGAGGATACCCCATACCAGTTAACATCTCATCTTCATCGGTACTATCATGTATGTCAGAGTTGCCGGTAAATAAGCAATTGTTAATATCCAGTATGCTGTTGGTAGCGCAGTAGATTGCACCACTTGAGTTGTCCGTGAATTCACAGTTAATGAGATTAATAAAACTATCGCCATAACCAAATAGAGCACCGCCGACGGTGTATGCCGAAATATCCTCTTCGGGTAAAACGGGGATAAGTTGGGTATCGTAAACCACATAGGCCTCATGAGCCTGGTTGCCGTTGAATTTACAATTAACAAAGCTTGCATCTGAGCCGTGATCAAGGTAGACCGCGCCACCTGCAATTTCCCGGGCACTAGAAGGTAACACAAAACTGTGGAAACCTTTAGGGGGCCGTGGGTCAGTTTCAGTACCCGCACCCCTCTCGCCGCCAATCCCCCGTTCACCCGTCAAAGCTATATTGTTATTAAATGTGCAGTTTATAATGACTGGATGGCTTGTGCTATTGGCGTAAATCCCACCTCCGATACCATCACCTACACTCAGTCCGGCATCTCCACTGCCACTTTCAGGGCCGTCATAAGCAGGAGGATCTTCCATAGCTGCCTCACCACCATCCCCACCGTTACCTCCGACGCCGCCCCGGGCGAGATTGTTGTTTATAATACAATCACTTATAATTGGACTACTCCCGCCTATGCAGGCGATAGCGCCTCCGTAACCATTTCCGTTGCCGTAACCGCCGTGTCCGCCCCACTGGCCACCGAGATTTTCCGTCGGTACATTATTAACATAGTCAATCACACCCGAGCCTGGAGGGTAGTCGTCCCCAAGAGTCCAGTGAAACCACGGGGCATCAAGCCCATCCGCACCATCCCCGCCCTGGGCGCCGGTAATGGTACAATTGGTTATTACACAGTGCTGTATAGTAGGAGAACTTGCGGTTTGACAGACAATTGCACCTCCGTAACTATTGCCAGATTTATTAGCACCGTTAAGGGCCTGCGGCGGCAAAGTCAGGGGATCAGCATCAGGGTCTATAGAGACAGGGATGAACCAGCTAAGTGGGTCACCATAATATCCGTATGTACCGTCGTTGCCAACGTGTTGAACCCAGTAAGCGTTTTTTATCGTAAATCCGATAACTTTACTATCGGGGCCCTCTCCGTTCTTAAATATAAAAGCACGTCTCCTATGATCTCTGTCGCCCATGCAGTCAATAATCGTGTTAGCAATTTTGTCGGGGCTGGGATTTGCCGGATTGATTTGGCTCTGTAAGGTAATTGCCTTTCCATCAAAATCCAGATTAACGTTGCCGGCACCGCTATAAACTCCTTCAGCAACGACAATGATATCACCATCGCTTGAAGCAGTAATGGCACTCTGTATAGTGGGATAAGTCGTAGAAGGAACCGGCAGAACTGCTGCCGCTCCAAGAGTTTGTATAGATAACAAAATTAACGCACTGGTAAGAATCTGCCGTTTCATTTTACTGTCTCCGTACTATTCGCTTCTGGATTTGAGACAATCACTAACGGGATAATACAACTATCCCCCGTTGAAATACGGCCTCGGCCGAATGTCAACACACACCGTGAATCACCAATATCCATCACGCAACCTTACTATTATGTTCTATATATATGTGTAACTAACTTCTCGTTATGTTACACCTTTTTTTCAGAATTTTACAAAATATGTGAAATTTGACACCTCAACGGGCTCTGTACATCGAGTCCACCAAAGGCGGAAACACGCACAATTTGCAAAAAACCATTTACCCGCCGGAAGTTTAGATGTTGCTTTCCATTGCGGCAATCGCCTTATTTTCAGCTTCTTCTCGCAGAATAATGGTCGGTTTAACCAATATTAACAATATCAGATTGTCTTTTACTTTGCTGCGGTTGCTGAACAATCGTCCAAGAAAAGGCACTTTACTTAATACCGGCACACCTGCTTCCAGCTCCACATCAGCGGTTATCCTTTGACCGCCTAACAATAATGTCGCCTTATCAGGTACGCTCACACGCGTTTCTACTCTCGATATTTCAGTCTCAGGATACTGTATTGTATAAGTTCCCCCAAGACCGGCACCAAGTGTAGGCAAGTCAATCCGATAATCCTGGAAACCAAGAAAATCACGCATTTCGGTAACAATATTCAGCAATACATTCTTCTTATCCGGGGTAATAATCGGAGTAATATTAAGAAGCGTACCAGTTACGATATTACCTTCCTCGGTATCTATAGTCCACACAAAAGCAGGAACCACGTTCTGACCGATCTGCTGGCCAATCTGTTGAATATCAATCGTAATATCGTACGGATATCGTCTATATCTTTGAACTCGCATTGAAGCCATCTCTCCGCTCAAAACAGTAACTTTCGGAGCAGTCAAAGATTGTGCATCTCTATGGGCCTGGGTCGCCCTGAGAATTATACTGACTTCAAGGTCATTAAGAATCAAATTGCCATAACCTCCCGTGGCTACCAGTCCACTAATTCCTTCGTCAGCCACAGGCGGATTTACAGTTGGTCCCCAACTGCCGACAACCCCGGTATCCTTCGGGACAGTGAATTCTGAAGTACTCTGTTGGAAATTAAGCAAACCCACTTCGCCGCCCACGTTTATCCTGAAATCCGTATCCAGCCCGACGTCTTCAAGAAAATTCTCTCCTACTAACAGGAATCTGGCTTCGATAGCTACCTGATGTCCAAGCGCCTTACGTAAATCTTCAAGCATTTTTCCAATTTGATTATGTATTTCGCGGGTCTGATAGATAATTAGCTTTTTACGTTCATAAACTGTTATCGTTCCCTCTCCACCGAAATCTTGCCAGCTATCCGGCTGAATTGTATTCATGATAAGCTGTACTAAACTATTAGCCCTCTCGATTGCCTCTTCTACAAGAGTCTCTCTATCCAACTCCTCCACTTCAAGTTCCTCAGTACCTGCTTCGCCTGCTCCCGCCACGGAAATAGATCCCGTTTCCGCATAGAATTCGGCTGGCCGGCCAATCAAGTCGGCAATATCATAAACCAGTGTTTCCCTCTCGCTCGGAAGTGTTTCCTCTGTCGCTATTGTAATCACTCCACCACCAACTACAAAATTTATATCCGCAAATCCGCCTGAAACCGCCTCTAACAAAAGCTCCAGTGCTTTTCGCAGAGGTATTGCTGATATCGGGTCCATATTTATTGGTGTAGTCTGCTCCACGTCGGCGTTATCGTATAAATCTCGCCAGTTCACGAATATTCTTAATGGCGGCTCAACAGAATTTTTTAATACCTCTACTGCTTCGCTAAATGGCATTTCAGGCGATAGTTGTGAAAGATTCACAATCTCATCCAGTTGTTTATAAACAGCCGCATCAGCAGCACTCCGACCGATCGGCTCATCTGGTTTTCTAAATGGGCTGGCGATAATTTCCCGCCAATCTTTCGGATGCGTTAGCTCCTCAGCATACGGTATCATCGCCTCATCAGCCCCGATCAAAGTATTCACACGTTCCTGATCCAATTCCCTCTGTGCCTCAAGTTGTCTGCGGTAATTAATCATATCTTCCAGAGTCTGTTTTAATATCAGCGCTTCGTTGTTTAACGGGTCAAGTGTAAGTAAGCTCTCTAATTGACCGAGTGCTTCTGCATAACGCTGCTGACTCTGATACGCAACCACGTTTTCCATTAGCTCGGCTATTCTCTTGCTTCTATCAGACTCCATTTGCTCTCTGTATCGCCTCTGTGCTTCTGTTGCCTCTAAACGTCTCTGCTCCTGTATTTCTTGCGCTCTCTTATCCTGTATTTGAGCTATCTTCTCGGCTAGTTGTTTCAATTCACTGCTGTATCTCCCGAAAAGTTCGTCTCCCAGGTCCATTCGGTATTCATTCACAATCCGTTCTGCTTTTTCCACTTCTTCTTTTGCCTTATCGAATTCATCATTACTTATACAATTGTGAACTTTCGCAACAGCATCGTTAATAACTGCTTTTGTATGATCTTGCCGGATACTTCTTTTGCGATTAATCACTTCGATGTAGGTCTCTTCATGGACTGTCGGCTCAGGCGCTTCTTTTTCGGGAACAGCTACAACTTCTACCTCTTGCGGCTTCTCGATTACAGGCTCATGAACTACTGGCTTTTCTGCCGGCTCCTGCACTTCTGGCTCCGCTTTAGGTTCTTTTACTGCCGGCTCCTCAACGACCTCATCAGCTTCGGCCTTACCATCAATTATCTCTCTTGTTATAGACTCTATGGTTTCACTCAGCGTATCTTCAGGTTCCTCCCCGGTTGCTGTAGGTACGGCCTGTTGCGCCAAAACTCCATCTATCTTCATCAGGTAATCTTCTGCTGTCTCTCCAGGGGCTGCCGAAAAGTCACTTGCAGTAATTTTAAGAAAACCTTCCCGCGCCTTCTCAAGTTCACCGGCATTATAAAGCTCTACACTGCGGCTATAAAGCTCAGCATACTCGCTTTTTTGCGCACTCATCCTGCTGTTTAATTTTGCAAGACCTTCGGCGATTAATCCTTTCTCCCCTACGGTTAAAAATTCACTGCCTTTAATCTTCTCAAGGTTCGCCCGGCCTTCGGCTAATTTACCCTCTTTGACTAATTCATCTGCTCTTCGGATTGTCTCAAGGATATACTCTCTTTCAACTATACCTTGGTCTGTCTTCTCCAGAAGCGCATTGAGCTGTTCATTCTCACCTGCAGTTAAATATTCTTTGTAGTCCTGCGCCCTGAGAAATGATTGCTTCGCAGCTTTAAAGTAACCTCTCTTATATTGTTCTGCTCCAACTTGAATCCACCTTTGAGCTACTTGACGGACTATTCTCTTTTTCTCACCTTTGTTCGGTTGAGATAGCGAAACCCCCGAAAGAGCTGTTGCTAACAACAAAAAGCATACTAAAATAATCTGTAGAAGTTTACGGCCGGTGGGCTTTAACATAAATCTTATCGTGTCCAAGGTTTAACCTCCTCAATAATCGGAAACACCCTCCTTGGCAGGAACTATTTCGCAATTAAAACAAATTAACTTAACAAAAAATATTTGTAACTGCAACCACCTATTTTATGGTTTGATTTACATCTGGTATTTTACACTAAAATGCACCTATCTGCAAGAGAAAAATTTACCTGCACCTCTTTGCCCGATAATATCCTTTTTTGATACTTATAACAAGGAAAATCTACCTGTTAAGATAGGAAAATTAATATATCTAAAAATTGGCTTTTTAGCATAACAAATCCAGAAAATTCTAATAAAATACCCCCTATAAATAATAAGGCAAAGTATATGAATCCAAAACCCTTGATATTAGCACTGGAAACCTCTGGTAGGACCGGCTCGGTAGCAATAGCCCTCGGCGAACAAATACTCGGTGAAATCCGCTTTTCAGCCCCTATGAGACACAGCGCAGAAATTTTCCCTTCCGTTCAGGAACTGCTGAAACGCTTCAGCCGAAGTCCCAAAGATATCGAGCATATCTATATCTCAGTCGGGCCCGGAAGCTTCACTGGCCTGCGTATAGCTGTCGCCTTAGCAAAAACAATCCACCTCGCAAACAATGTAAAAATCGTCGCGGTCGATACGTTGGACGTAATCGCCGCCAATGCAGACGACTATATTAAGGATACGAAAGTCGAAGACTTAAAAAGAATCGCTGCAATTCTCGATGCCAAGCGCAGACATTTCTTCATTGCAACTTACGAATTTAATCAGGAACGATGGGAAAAAACAACTACCGATTGCCTGATGACCGCTGGACAGTTCATCGAGAATTTCGCTGGCAAATCTCCGCCGCTCTGGCTCCTCGGTGAAGGACTTGTATATTATAAGGATAAGTTCTCAGCCGATGGCATTCGGTTTTTAGATGAGGAGTACTGGAATCCGCAGGCGAGTAAGGTTTATCATCTCGGCTGGGAAAGGGCTCTCACTGGCCAATTTGCCGACCCTTTAACGCTGCAGCCAACGTATCTGCAAAGACCTGATGTTAAAGAGCGTACATAGCTGGGGAATTGAACACTAAACAGTTTTTAGCCAAGCAATGGCCTTCTCCTCATCTTCGAAAAGCTCGAAATGCATCGATGCAAGATACAGAACATTTTTTAAGAATTCAAAGTGGTCTCTTCCCGGTGAAGAAGGATCTAATAGAATCGCTGTCTCGCCGGTAAAATCAGCTCCGACTTCTCTGAATTTATCAGGGATTTCTTTGACATCCATTACGGGCACTGCCATATCCACACCCCGATGGTCAATTAGATACTTGTGCGCATGATGTTCGCGTGCAATGGCGTTGGCCTCCACACAAATTTGTACGGTGCCTTCTAAACTTAAGGGATTCAACATCTTCACATATACGATGCCGTCTTCTTCCAAATAGTCAGTCTTCCAATCCATTAATTGTATCTCCTCGGCAAAGTATTACAGCCTTATGAAATCAATCATTTGTTAAGATTACACACAAAGACTAAACCATGTCAATCCTTATCCTTCATTTCTTACCCGTCGTAGCGTAATTAAATATTCCCTACCCGCATGGCGGACGATTCTGGCCTTCGAATCAAATATTACCAACCGCAATTCCAAAAATATTTAGCCCCCTTGTCCCCGCGCAGGCGGGGATCCAGTCGTCGTTTTGATTGTGCTACCTTTCGTAGCGAAGCGAAGATCCCTGCAAGTCTTTAGCAGGGACCCATTTGCTTGTGCTCCCTCCTGCTCGGATACTGTTTTAATGTTCGCTTTCAGCGAGCTACTACTGTTCGTTTCCTCGTTGCGGCCTACGGCAGCACTGCGCAATAAGTGTTTAAAAGCCGCCGCGGCACTTGAGGTGTAGGATGCTGTAACAAACTTACTTGCCTTTGGCCGCATCTATGTCCTTGAGAAAAGACTCGACTTCCCCGAAAAAGAACTCAGGCCCATCCAGTTGGATGAAATGCCTCGCCTTCGGTGCAAATACTACCTTGTGCTTGGCAACCTGAAGCTTGTAATTCTCCTCGACCACCTTCCTCTGGTTAGGGTCCGTTATGGATGCCGTAGCCCCGATATGCAGAAGAAAAAAGCTCCAGCCGAGAGGTGGATAGAAATAGGAACAATTGCAGTCCCTAACAATCCTTAAAAGCTACTTTAAAAGCCCCCACCGCGATTGGTGAGGGCTAAAAAAATTAGTAAACTCCAAGGAGGAGCTCACCCGCTGTATACTGATCAGTATACGGTTTCGAGCCAGTGTTGGGCGAAGACTTCAAGGTCAAGGAAGTCAATAATTCCGTCGGGTGGTTCAGGGGCGATATCCACCGACGGCTCATCGGTCAACCAGTGGGTGGCCAATACAGCAAAGTCCTCGAAGTCGACCCTGCCATTGCGAATGAAATCGTATGCAGGAAATATCGCGCGGGCGTCAACCCAATAAATATCGGCTTCAATATTGGCTCCCCAACCCTCCGGCCTGCTAAAGAAATAATATTTGCCGTCGTAGGTTATAAGGGAGCCGTAATCTATTCCGCTCGAATTAATAGCAGGTCCAAGGTTTTGGGGATATGTCCAAGAGCCATCATCTTTTATATAGCTTATATGCTGGTCGACGTTGCCGTAGCCGTCAGGGCGGGCTGTGCTGAATATCATATATTTCTCATCCGGTGAAATAAATGGGTCCCAAGCGCCGTATTGAGAATTTATTGTGCTATCCAGTTGTTCTACCTGCAAATATTGGCCATTCTCCAGTATGGAACGATAAATGTTGTATCCGCCTGGCGGGGAATTCCGGCTTGAACAAAAATACAGTGTACCATCTTCGGTTACTGTTGGATGCCATTCCTCTGAGACTGTGCTGACGGGGCTGGGCAACTTGGAAGGTGATGACCATACACCTCCAGATTTAGTTGAAACGTAGATATCAGCATACCTAGCGAAAAAAAGTTTTTGGCCGTCGGACGAAATAAAAGGTTCGCGCTTGTCGGCGGTGCCGAGAAAATTTGCGGGGACGGGGTCGGACCAGCTGCCATCAGTTTGGACAGTATGCAGGAGGGTGAAGGTGGAACTTTGAACTGTTCCGATGAAGCATTCATTTCCATCAGGGGAGAACGCAACCTTTGTATCTCTTCGACCCGTTATAGAAATAAGTCCGGGCGCAAATACCTCGGCAGTCAATCCAGGTGGTGTCTGGCCGAAATACGGACCATCGGGCAGGGCAAGAGCTGCCGCACTAAAGGCCGTTAAAATTAATGAGGCTGACAGTATCGTATGGAAGTTGACTTCCATAAATTAACTCCTTCGGTTCAGATTATGGTCATCATTTTTAGCAGCGGTATTTCGTTTCCGCCGTGAGATTAATCCTGAAGGCAGGTGTGATGTTTCAATTTTTTTGATGGAAAAAATTAATAAACTTTTCGATAAAAATGTTGAAACACACACACAAGTTTTGGGATTATGTGATATGGGGAAAGCTCGATGACGGCAGAAACCGATTATTTCAGGGTAATCAAGCAGGCCCAGCTTGACAACCGCGAGAGCATGTCACGTCTTGCCGGTGATGCGAGGCGGAGGATATTTGTCTATATCTACCGCATTACACTCGATTACCACCTGGCACAGGACCTTTCGCAGGAAACCGCACTAGAGATGTTCAAATCCCTGAAGAGACTGGACATAGACAGCACAGATTCGTTCTGGTCGTGGCTATATCGCACAGCGCTGGGTAAAATCCAGCATCACTTCAGATATCAGGGCAATAGAAGAATCGAGCGAAAGACGATTTTCGACGGAGGGGAACTTATTAAGCAGGTCCCGAGGGAGCAGCAGGACGGGATTAACGAGCTTTTGAAAAAGCAGCTTTCACGAGCGGTGCTTCGAGCTATGGGCGAGATGAAATCGGCATATCGAAATGTTCTCACGCTTCGCTGTTTCGAGCAGATGAGCTATGCGGAAATTGTACGGATTACAGGCGGAACGGAAATGCAGGCCAGATTACTTTTCTTCCGGGCCAAGCGGTCTCTCCAAAAGCAACTTGCCCAGAAAGGTTTCAAGAAGGACCGTCTACTGCTAGCGCTGGGATTGTTCGGGGCGATAACAGAGTCTTCCTCCAAACCGGTTTCTGCGGCAATGACTGTCAGCGCAGCAGTCACCGAGGTCGGTCTCGGGACGGCCATTGTTGGAGCCGCCACTTCTAAATCAGGAATTGTTGCCGCCGTGGTTGTAGCTGCTGCTATGT
>CAZDQP010000081.1:0-12212 GCA_964507485.1 uncultured Pirellulales bacterium
CTCGTGATATGTCTGATGACCCTATGGTCCAGGTAAGCTGGTATGGGGCGGTTGCCTATTGCAATTGGCGCAGCAGCACCGAAGGTTACGAAGAATGCTACGACCTTTCTACCTGGGACTGCAATTTCTCCAGGCACGGCTATCGTCTTGCCACCGAAGCCGAGTGGGAGTACGCCGCACGCGGGGGACTGGCCGGCAGGCGGTTCCCCTGGAACGATCCCAACATCAGTCACAGCCGGGCGAATTATTACGCCAAACCAAACAGTTATCCATACGATGAAAATCCGACCGAGGGTTATCCTCCTGACTGGGATGACGGGGTATTACCATATACCTCCCCCGCAGGCACCTTTGCTGCCAATGGTTACGGTCTTTATGATATGGCGGGCAATGTCTGGGAGTGGTGCAATGACTGGTACGCTTATTATTATTATGACACAAGCCCGTATGATAATCCGACAGGCCCTGTCAGCGGCAGCTACCGTGTTGTCCGCAGCGGCAGTTGGAACGACTATGCGAACAATTGTCGTGTTGCACGCCGCTCCAACTACGGCCCGGTCAATCGGTACTTCATCCTCGGATTTCGAATTGTCCTGGACTTGGAATAACCCTTCGCTACGAGGGGTTTTTAGATTTAAGCGTGCGTAAGGGCGGGTTTATCGGAGAATCCTTCCAGCTGTTTAATATACATAGTGACATCCGCAATTGTCTTTAGCAGCAGGAAGATTATAAGAGTGAGATTGCCGCCGAAATCGAAGCCCTTCTCCTGAATAAAACCAGCAGCAATAATTGTTATGTGCATAGGGATAATGCGAATGTAAGGGAAAGCCATCAGCTTGCCGATGTTCGGTTTTTGTGAAGGCCGGCTTTTAGCATTATAGAAAAATGAGTAGAGCTGGTCGGCGAGGAAGATTGCCCCTCCTATGGCGATAGGGAGAAATTCGACGGGCTTTCCGTGCTTTGCGGCCGATGAGGAAAATCCGGTGAGGAACATAGCATAAATGAAATGGAAGAAGCCGTAATGGAGGGGGAAAAAAAACGATACCTGTGCCTTGGTGCTCGGGGTAGGTGCTACGGGGCGGTCGTTAATCTTGAAGCCGGTAGTAGTAAAATCTTTTAGAGAAATAAGCTTGATGAACCATACAATTCCTATGCTGATGCTTTGCGTCCAGTAAATCCACATAATGACGAAGACGGACCACTGCTGGATGAGAGCCCATATTATTATCAGCAGGTTGGAAGCCAGAAGAGTCCAGACGGAGGGATTGGAAAAGTGCTGTCTCCATTTTCCTTTCGGGCCGGGCTGATTTTGCGAAAATTGCATGCTTTACTATCGGCTGTTCTAACGCAGTTATTAAGGTTAAAAGCATCATAAAAGCAGATATTCAATGGTTGCAGGGGATTGGGAAAGAAAGTCCAGACGAAAAAGTAAAGGAGTTTTTTGAAACTATATCAGGTGTGCAGCATTTCGAACCTTTGGATTAAATTCAAAAAATTTCCCTCCCAGACCCCCTTGTACGCATACGCCTACTAATGAATTTCAACAGCCCCAAATCTCAACAAAAAAGTCCTGCAACGGCGTGCGGCTTAAGCCGATTTTAGCCAGTCGAGCGCTTCATCCTTATCGTAGAAAAAGCTAATTTGTATCGATATTAAGGAAAACACGTTCTGAACGAAGTCGAGCTTGAATCTTTGTGGTATAGAACGTCCCACCAGGACAGCTATCTTGCTGTCTAGGTCAACCCCAACATCTTTAACGATACTGGCAATCTCATGAATGTCCGAGATATATATTTCATTATCTACCTCTCGATGGTCAACGAAGTACTTGTGTGAATTTTGTTCGCGCGCTAACGACTGTATCTGCTGACAAAATGGTTTGAGCACCTCTATTTTCAGAGGATTTAATATCTTCACGAATACAATGCCGTACTCTTGCAGATAATCAATTGTCCAGTCCATTACTTTCATTCCCCGAAAAGTGTTACAGAATTATGCAATCAGTAAACCAATTTTTTCAACAATCCACAACATAAATTATAGGAAAAAAGAAGCAGCAACTGTGTGAAAGAGCCGGTAATTGTTCTAAGGAAAACTGCTGCGCTGGCCTGCAGCTTAAGCCGATTTTAGCCAGTCGAGCGCTTCATCCTCATCGTAGAAAAAGTTGATTTTTAACGATACCAAGGCCAGGACGTTCTGAACGAAGTCGAGTTTAAATCTTTGTGGTACAGAAGGTCCCGCCAAGAGAGCTATTTTGCTCTTCGGATTAATCCCAACAGCTTTAGCGATGCCGGAAAGCTTAGCGATGTCAGATACATACATTCCAGTATCCACTTCCCGATGGTCAACGAGGTACTTATTTGAATTATGTTCGCGCGCCAACGACTGCATCTGCTGACTAAGCAGTTTGATATCTTCTATTTTTGGAGGATTTAATATCTTCACGAGTACAATGCCGTGTTCCTGCAAATAATCAATTGTCCAGTCCATTATTTTCATTCCCCTAAAAGTGTTACAGAACTACGCAATAAGTAAATCAATTGTTTCGACAATCCGCAACGTAAATTCTAAAAAAAGTACCAGCAACTATGTGAAAAAGCCGTTAATCGTTTTCAATTCAAACAGTGATTAAACGACCAGTCTTACGACCTGTTTTATCAGTTCACGTATACCTTCCAATTTTCTATCTTTACGATGCCGTTGGGGTCTACGAGAAATTGAAGACAGTCATCTCCGAGGTTCGCTTCACTTGCGGGGATGTTGTTATCCTCACCATCGTCTGTACGGAGAATATGCATATCATCCAACCCTACCTCCGTATCCTTTAGCCTATTTATAGTATTCGGGTCAGGGTGGTCGTGGTACACGCCGGCGCTAATTACCGCCCATTTCGGCTTTGCTGCTTTTAGAAAAGCCAGACTCGATGAACCATTAGAGCCGTGATGAGGGACTTTAAGTACAGTGCAATCAAGTTTATTGTACAAGGGGCTGTTGGGAGTGTTGTTGTTTGTAACCATAAACAGTTCCTGGTCATCACAATCATTCTGGTTCATTGAATCCTTATTCCTTCCGTTCGTATCACCAGTAAAGAGGAAGCTTGTATTACCATAGTCTAATCTAACTACAAGAGATGAGGAATTACGCCGCTTGGACTCGCTGAGATGACGGCCACTTCCATAAGCATTGCTGCTAAGCCAGCGTTTTGAATTGATTATGGTCAGTACCACATCATCAGAGCTTGTATCTGTTTCGGAATCGTCGAAACGGACGATACTTCCCAGACCGAGGAAACTGCCTATGGGAGAGATGTAGAGCAAATCTTCTTTAGCTTTAATTTTACCTACCAACGTATTCCATGAGTTAGAGTTAGATAGGTTATCAGAGTCGTAGCCGGTATACCATATCTGGCGAATAGTATGCGTATCCAAAATATCAAGGAGGCCGGCAAAATGGTCGTAATCCGGATGGCTAATTATAGCGAGGTCAATCACATTATCTCCGAGAAATCTTTCGATATAGGCGGAATATTCTTTTTTAGCTAACCCACGGTCAGCATAGGTCCAGCCGCCGTCAATTAGGATTTTTTTGTCTGAAGGTGTATCGATGAGAATTGCATCACCGCCGCCAACATCAATAAAGTGAACAGTCAGTAAATTTTGCGGGTCTATAGAGTTTGCATCGGGTCGTGAAAAAATAGTATTTGTCCGGGTTATGGAATCTGCGAGTGAAAATCCAGACAGACATAATACAGCCAATACTGTTATCGCGTTTAACGATTTGTGAGTTTTCATATTCCTCTCCTTTCCAATAATGGTTTTCTGTTTACCTTTTTGTTTCCCACAATAACAGGAAAGCCGATAATTAATTCGATGACCGCCCCAGTAGCAGGCCTCCGCTGTCAGCTTGTTTTTAATTATATCGCTGCGGCAGAGTATTTCAACAGAAAACAGTTGTTTTAAAGACGGATAATCTTTATAATCAGTAACCGGTTTAAAAGATTAATTCGGGACTGACAAATGCGAAATAATACAGCCAATAATATTCTGTGTGCATTTTTGCTTTTATGCTGCAGTTGTTTTTGCAGGGCCGATATAGTGGTGCTTAAGGAAGGGCAGAGATTGACGGGCGATATTCTTGCGGACAAGGAAAACGAGCTGATAATGGATGTAGGGGCGGGTGTTCTGACAATCCCGAAGGGACGAATACTCGAATATCAATACTCGAGCGGAATCGATGTCGAGGAAGTAGAGATTTATGTCGGCGGCGCGGATGTAAATGTGAGTGAACTGCTGGGGCGTGATGATGTAAGCGGGCGGCTGTATCATACCGCCGATCTGAGAAAGACGACTATAGAAAAATGCGTTGAGGCATATTCTGAGGCCGTTGTGAAGGTCTCAAGCCCCGCAGGATTCGGCTCAGGTTTCTTTATCAACGAGGAAGGGTACCTGATAACCAATTATCATGTGATAGAAAGAGAGACAAAAATCGAAGTTACAATGTATGAGAAAGCCCGGAACAGCTTCGAGAAAAGGACATTTAAGAAAGTCAAAATCGAGGCCATCAATCCTTTTGTGGACCTGGCTTTGTTGAAAGTCGAGGACCTCGGCGACACGAAGGTTAAATACGCATACCTCGGCAGTATCGACCGAATCAAAGTGGGCGAGGAGGTATTCGCGATAGGTACGCCGCTGGGGCTGGAACGAACCGTAACTGACGGAGTAATCAGCACGGTGAATAGGGCGTTTGAGGGCCTTGTTTATATTCAGACTAATGCCGATATTAATCCCGGCAATTCCGGCGGGCCATTGTTTAATCTCGCAGGGGAGGTAATCGGGGTTGCGAATATGGGGTATATATTTTTCGGCGGGCTTGGCTTTGCGATACCAGTCGATTATGTAAAGCATTTTATAGACAATCGAGACGCCTTCGTATATGACGAGAACAATCCCAACAGCGGCTACAGGTATCTCCAGCCGGACAAGAGGCGCAATAAGTCCAAGCCGATATTCGATAAGGATGTTGAAAGTAATTCTAAAAAGCGGCGGGGCAGCGGCAGGGGCAAAAAAAAGTGAAAAGTCTGATGGTGGAATATTTTCCCGGAACAATTAATAGGCATGTAAGATACAAATTCAAATCCGCTTTGTTATTTTTTTGGTGTTGTGCGCTGTGGATTTCTGGTCTTTGCGCTTCTGCGGCTGGGGCGCTGCCGAGGATAGATAAACTGCTTCCGCCGGAGACAGTTTTTTTTGTGAATGTCGACGATTTTCAGCAGTTAAAAACGAAATTTGAGAAGACCGGCTTTTACAGGCTCTATAAAGACCCTGCGATGACTGACTTCATGGAGAGCACCACGGAAAAATGGCGTGAAAAGATCCAGAAACTGGATGATAACGATATTTTTAAGGCGATATTCAATGCGGAGGTGTTGCCCGAGGGGAAGGTGGGAATCGCTTTGGTGCTTAATCAGGAGAACAAAGATTTCAACGAGCCTCCGGTCGTAATAATAACACAGTGGGGCCAGGGTGTTGATAAACTCAAAGAGTCAATAGACAAGATGCTCGAAAAAAATATCGAGCTCGGGGGACACCAAAAGAGAAGGGAGGATTATCGTGGTGTAAGTATTGAAATAACTGTCGATGAGTCGTCTTCGGTGCTGAATCACTGTTTTATCGACGATTGTTTTATAACATCGGGAAATCTCGAGCTTCTTAAATTTGTGATTGCACAAATTAAAGGTTCCAGCAGCGAGGTTCTGGCGGATGATGCCGATTACAATTCTGTTATGAAGACCGTCGGGGCTTATCGCGATGTTGAATTGTACGTTAACATAAAGCAAATCATTAAGGCGGCTATCGCGAAAGATTCCAGCGGTGAAGTTCAGAACATGACGGTTAACCTTGGGTTCGATAATATTTCGGCCTTTGGTTGTTCAGTTTCTGTGGCGGATAGCGCCGGCAGTTCGGCTTCCGCCAAGGGATTTCTTAAAATCAACGGGGCCAAAAAGGGGATTTGCAAAATGCTCGAGGCGGAATCGGCTTTTTTCAAGGTTCCGGCATTTATTCCATCATCGACTTATTCTATAACATTTTTTAATCTGAATATTCGAAAGGCCTATGATGAGCTCTACAATATTCTTTACAGATTTAATCCCCAGTATGTTGCAATGCTGCGAGCGATGGATTTGCCGGAAAGTCCCGGCGGCGAACCGGGATTGAAGTTGAAAGATGATATCATCAACCACTTTGGCTCGCAAATAATAATATCCCAGAGTGTTAATAAGCCGTTCTCGGAAAATGCCGTGCCGACAGAATCACTTGTTGCTTTGGCAGTAAGTAACCGCGGCGCCATTGAAAAATCTCTTTCACTTCTTCACGATAAAATGATAGCTCAGAATAATCCAGATGCCAGGCGCGAGCTCCTCGGGCACACTATTTATCTACTTGGACTTGGGCCATCCGCCCTGCCGTTTCTTCGTCCCGGTGCAACACCGATGCAAGTTACTCCCGGTACAGGCGCTGCACAAATGCCCAGACCGGCTTTTACTGTTACGAACACACATCTGATTTTATCAAGCGAGACGGTTGTTGAACAGGCTATTCGTTCATTGAGCAGTAACAACGTCTCATCACTCGCGTCTGCAAAATGGTTCAGGTCTGCCAAATCAGCCATTCCTTCGGTTGTCGGGTTGGGGGCTTTGGAAAATAATTTAGCGTCGAGCGAGATTTTCTGGTGGATGGTGAAAGAGAGCGGCAAGGGAGGGGCTTCTGGCGGGCCGCCTGTAATGATATTTGCGTCACCTGAGGTCAGCGAACTGTTTAATTTCAACCTTTTACCGCAGTTCGAGGCGGTTCATCAATATTTTGGCATGTCAGCTTTTTACGGCATTAGCACGCCTGAAGGATTTTTGTTTGAATTTAAAGATATCAGACCTACCGTGGCCTCAAATTGACCGGGGCATGATAAGATTTTTGGTTTTGATGTCTTGATAAATGACCAGTCAATAAGGTAAAATGAATTTTTCGTGTACTTAATTTGCTTATGGGAAGCTCGGTATGAAGGCAAGTGACTTACGAGTGGGTATGGCCGTTACTTTAGATGGGAAGCTTTATGTATGCGTTAAGGCAAAGCATGTGACGCCGGGGAACCTGCGTGCTTTTGTGCAGGCGAAACTGAGATGCATCGCGGATGGCATAGCAATCGAAAAACGTTTCCGTTCCACGGAAGAACTGGAGCAGGCCTTTCTCGACCGTCGTGAGATGGAGTATCTTTATTCTGACAACACAGGTCATATCCTTATGGATACTAATACCTACGACCAGACAATCGTTTCTGATGATTTGATTGGTGAATCAATAAAGTTCTTCAGGCACAATACGGCTTTGATAGCGTTGTTTTATGAAGGTAATATTGTGGCTATTGAGCTGCCGAAGATTGTTGAGCTGACTGTTACCGAAACGGCCCCCGCTATAAAAGGGGCCACGGCAACGAATCAGATGAAGGATGCAGTTCTCGAGACAGGTCTGAAGACGCGCGTTCCGCCGTTTATTAACGTTGGTGACCTTGTTCGCATAAGTACGGATGATGCCTCTTATCTTACACGAGCTAAATAAAACGGCAGAGAAAGTATAGTGTTCTTAGTGTATAACCTTATTTAGGGGATATGTAATAATTCCCGAAGCTCCCGCACGCTTTAAGGCCGGGACAAGAGACCTTTCGATTTTTTCGTCGATAATCACTTCTATCGCGATGTAATCTTCGTCAGCCAGACTCGAAATCGTCGGACTTTTTTCGGCAGGCAATACTTTTAAGACGTCGTTAAGAGCGGTTTTTTTGACGTTCATTTTAAGGCCTACCTTGCTGCGAGCTTCTATGGCGGCATTAAGTAAAATGGCGATGTTTTCTATTTTCTCGTGTTTAAATTTATCCTGCCAAGAATTTTTGTTTGCGATTAATCTTGTTGTCGAGGTTATCACGGTGTCGATTATCCTCAGATTGTTTGCAGCAAGTGATGTCCCCGTTTCGGTTAATTCCACTATTGCGTCCACCAGCCGCGCTTTGACCTCTGTAGCCCCCCAGCTAAATTCGACTTTAACATCGATATTTTTATCTGCGAAATACTTCTCAGTTACCTTAACCAGTTCAGTTGCAACTACACAACCCTGCAGATCCTTCACCTTTGTAACCGGTGATTCATCCGGTACGGCCAATACCCATTTAGCAGGTCCGCTTGTAGCTTTGCTGTATGTAAGTTCGGAGACTTCTACCACGTCCGAATCGTTTTCCATTACCCAGTCATAGCCGGTAATGCCAGCATCGAGCTCGTTTGCGGCAACATACCTGCTCATTTCCTGTGCGCGCAGCATAGTAAGCTTTATTTCCTCGTCGTCTATAAATGGCTGGAAACTCCTTTCAGAATCGGCGATACTGAACCCAGCTTTATCAAAAAGCTCAATTGTTGCCTTTTTCAGACTGCCTGTTGGAATGCCTAATTTTAAAAACTTTTCTGACATTTCAAATGGTTGTTCCTTCCTTTCTATTTTTTACGTTTAGCCTTGCTTTTCTTTTTTGTCTTTCGGCCTTTGCCTTTGCTTGCTTCGCTCTCGCAGCGCAAAAGGTAATAAAAGTCATAAGCGTTTTCAGCCGAAACCTGTCTGGTTAAGAAACCTTCTATCTCTTCGTCAGAAGCTTCCATGTGAACCATCTCATTGTTTCTGAGATATTTTATCATCTTTTTTGTAAGCGGGACTGCATGTCCCTGTAAAGAGGTTAGCATACAATAATCGACTACAAACCGATTGACGCCTTCTATTTTCTCGAGGATTCCTTTGGCTGGACGTTTGCTCATCTTATTCAAGGCCTTTAGACTGACCATATTATATTTGCTAAATACCGCCTTTAAAGCCGTAGTAAGCGTCAAAGCTATACTTTTAGCAGGAGTCACCTCCGGGTCGAACACATCGACAATTTCTTCCACGCGCGAAATTCGCAAGTCATTCCAATCGGCGAAATAATCCGTGAATCTTTTAATCGCCGATCGAGTTTCTGCCTCGCTCAATTCAGCACCGATGATAGCATAAACAAGGGCGTCTACCGGTTCGTCGTAAATAACTTTCTGAACCGTCGGATATTTGCGTTTTAATGCCCGGTACAGTTTGTGTACTTTTTTTGAATATTCTTTGCTGTCTTTCATAAAAGTCCCTGAGGTTTTTGGTCGGATGAGTCCTTATTTTCCCGCTCGCTTGTGGTCTCGTCTATTAGTTTTATGGTTTCCATCGCCTTCTTGAAATTCTCATCCATCTGAAATCGCAAGACAGGACAAAATTTGCACCGCAGCTTTCCGGCCAGCAGCGATTGTATTCGACTTTTTGCATGTATTATCGCTGCGTATGTTTTGTTCTGTGTTGCATTGTCTTTGCCGAAAATACTCAGATAAACATCTGCGGTGCGCAAGTCGGCGGCCATATCAACTCTTGTAACACTCACGAATCCCTCAATACGAGGGTCGCTAAGATGGTTGGCAATAGCGTCACTTACGGTTTCTTTTACCACGCGAGCAACTTTTTCCTGCCTTCTTGTCGGCATAATATTCGTATTCTGTAAACCATTAATCGCCAGGCGTACCATCAATTACGAGACGCGATTAAATTGTTCTTGCTATTTTGACGATTTCATAGAAGTCAAAAACATCGTCGACCTTAATATCGTCAAATTTTGCTATCTTGATGCCGCACTCCAAACCCGCTTTGACCTCGCGAACATCCTCTTTGAAATGCTTTAGAGATTCTATGCTTAGGTTATCACGGATAACGATATTATCACGTATCAGACGAATCTTTGCATTCCTGGTTACAACGCCATCACTGATATAACAGCCAGCCACCGTACCAATTTTAGAAATTTTAAAGATGGTTCTTACTACGGCTCTGCCAGTGGTTTGTTCTTTTTCCTCCGGCTTAAGCAGACCTGCCATAGATTTTTGTAAATCCTCAGTTATACTGTAGATTACGTTGTAGAGTCTTATTTCAATCCCTTTGGACTCTGCGATTTTGGCTACGTGCTCCTCGCTTGTTACATTGAAACCGATAATGATGGCGTTGGACGCCTCGGCAAGCAGGCAATCTCCCTCAGTAATTCCACCGGGTGCCGCATGCAGGATATTAATCTTTACCTCGTCAGTACTCAGCTCAGACAAGTATTTGGTCAAGACATCCACCGAACCCTGAACATCAGCACGGATGATAAGATTCAGTTCGGCTGTTTTTCCAGCCTCAATTTGGCTGAATAAATTGTCCAGTGTCACCTGAGCCCGTTTCACGAGAGAATTTTCCCGAGACAGCATTTGGTTTTCCTGAGCGGCAATTTTGGCCTTGTTGAAATCATCCAGAACGTAAAATCTATCGCCGGCCTGCGGCACACCACTCAATCCCGTTATCTCTACCGGCATAGAGCTTGTAGCTGCCTTTATTTTCTTGCCGTAGCCGTCTTTCAGACTCTTAACCCTGCCGAAGGTATTCCCGGCAAGCACAACATCGCCTTTGCTTAACAGACCTTCTTTAATTAAAAGAGTTGCCGCCGGACCAAGCTGCGGCGACATCTTTGCCTCAATTACCCATCCTGTCGCGGGCACTGTGTTATCAGCTTTAATGTCGAGTAATTCGGCTGTATAGTCAAGGTGTTCAAGTAAGTCGTTAATACCCTCGCCCGTAACCGCACTGGTTTTTACAATTTCCGTATCTCCTCCCCATTCCGTCGGTGACAGACCCTGCTCAGCCAACTGCGAATAAACTCGATTTACGTTGGCGCCGCTCAAATCTATTTTGTTCAGTGCCACAATAATCGGGACACCCGCTGCTTTGGCGTGATGTATCGCCTCAATGGTTTGCGGCATAACACCATCATCAACGGCAACGGTGAGAACCACTACATCGGTCATGTTGGCACCTCGTGCCCGCATTGCGGTGAATGCCTCATGTCCCGGTGTATCGAGGAATGTCACCTTCTTATTGTCCCAGCTGACCTGAGATGCGCCGATATGCTGTGTAATACCGCCAGCCTCGCCGGCAGCTATCTGTGTCGACCTTATCTTATCCAACAGGCTGGTCTTGCCGTGGTCAACATGCCCCAGCATTGCAGCTACGACTGAACGTTTCTCGAGATTATTTCTTTGTCGATTGTCAAATTCGGCCTTTATCTGTTCCTCCAGTGTTGTTTTTTGCTCAATGACCAGTTCCGTGCCGAACTCCATAGCAACCAGTTCGGCGATGTCGGAGCTTATTACATTATTGACTGTGGCCATTACGCCCTGTTGCATCAATTTGCTTATAATATCTGTGGATTTGACTGCCAGAGCAGAAGACAAGTCCTTAATTGTAATCGGCTCGCTTATAGCCACCTTTTCCGGCCTGCTGACTTCCTGGACTTTGGCATGTGACTTGGAAATTATTTTACGAGTCGGTCTTAATCTCAGACCTTCACCGCCAGCGGCATCGAGGCGGGCCTGCCTTTCTTCAATATCCCTTTGACGCCATCTGCTGACTTTAAACCTTTCAGGGACTTCCATATCTTCCTTGTCCCGCCGACGTCCCTGTGTTCTTTCCTTTCGTCGCCTTGGAGTTCGTCCCCTGCTCTTCGTTGAAAGGGTGTTTGAATCTTCCCACTGTTCTTCGCTATACATCAACGGCTCAGTAATGGGTTTATCATATCTTGGTTTTGTTTTTGGTTTTGGCGGAGCTACGGGGTCTGGTGCTTCGACCCGAATAACCTGTGGGCCGCTTAGTTTGGCGGGCTCGGGTTTTTCTAAAATGGGTCCTGCCGGCAGTATTGGCTCCGGTTCCGGTTCTTTTGGTTTCTCGGTTGGTTTTATTTCCTCATGGGTGACTTTAATCGCAGGAACTTGTACGGGCTGTTCAGTTTCTGCCACATCCACATCAGATTTGGATTTTTTTGTTTTCTTAGTTTTTGGTTTTTTTGTTTTAGCTTCCTTTTTTGCCCGCTTTTGTTTTGGTTTTTTGATTCGGACCTTTTTCAGGTCTACCTTCTCTGCTGTTTCGACCGTTGTAGAATGGTCTCCTTCGCTGAACCACTCACAGATAGTTGCTGCCAGTCCAGCCGAAATCCATGACATGTGATTCTTAACATCAAGACCCTCATTCTGGCACTTCTTCACAATAGCAGTGCTTTTTACACCAAGCTCCTTTGCCAAAATGTAAACT